>JALQUF010000084.1 GCA_023263855.1 Yoonia sp.
ATAGGCAAGGCGCAACCCTGCGCCGATGCATTTGGCAAGCCCGCCGATGTGCCATACCAGATCGGGCGCGAAACTGGCTAGCGGTGCCGGCGGATGGGGCGGAATGAAGCCGTAGGCGTCATCCTCGATCAGGGGTAAACCGTGGGCGATAATGACATCAGCTATAGACTGTCGACGCGCAAGAGAGATTGTCCGAGTCGTTGGATTGTTGAGCGTCGGGTTAAGATACAGTGCCTTTGGCTGATATTCGCTGATGGCAGCGTCAAGTGCCGCGGGATCCAGTCCTTCTGCATCACTGGGAAGCCCCACAAGGCGAAGGTTCAGTCGGGCGCAGATGCTGCGTATCCCGGGATAAGTCACATCCTCTGACAGGACGACGTCCCCTGACTTGGTAAGACTCATAAGGATCGCAAGGATCGTCGGATGAGCGCCAGGCGTCACTGCGACCCGGTCGAGAGACGGAACCAGACCGCGCAGTGACAACCATGTCGATGCGGCTTCCTTGTCGATTTGCCCCCCGGTGGACGATTGGTATCTTAACAAATCAAGCAGATTGGCCGTGACGGTCTGCACACCTGCTTCCATCCGCGCGAGCAGCATAGGGTCGTCTGGTTCCGGTGGCAGGTTCATGGTCAGATCGACGTCGGCATGTCGGCGTTGCTCGCGTTGCGGATCTACGCGCTTGGTGCCGATCACGAAGGTGCCGCGCCCAACGTGGCTGTTCACCAACCCGCGTTGCCGCGCCTCGACGTAGCCACGCGAGACGGTGGTAAAGTCGATACCTAACCTGTCAGCAAGCTTGCGTTGAGGCGGCAGGCGCGCCCCATCCCGCAGGGTGCCGTTTGCGATCGCTTCTGCGATAGCGTCAGCCAACTGTAGATAACGGGCGGGCCCGTCGCTTCGCAGAATCGGTGTCCAGTCTTTCATTGTGAAAGGCTATCGCGCTGCCTTCAAAGATTGAAGCGCTTTGTATGGATTTTGTCAGGAAATTACAAAATATCCTTTCCAGAAAGCATCTAAATTGATCGTTTCTTTTAAATATGCCGCATGATCTGTGAATTTGACGTCAGTATTGTATGTATAATTGATTCAGGGATTGATTGGATTTCTGATCGCGCGGCACGATGTAATTGCACCACGGCCAACACCGGCCGACCAACACAAGGGGAGCCTGATATGCCCGCAGTCACGCAAGAGAAGCACAAAGATGGCGATTTTTTCGTCGATTATGAAGACAAGGTATTTGAAGATGTAAAGGCAGAGCCGGGCCAAAAGGCTCTGGTGACCTTTCATACCGTAGCCTTCGAAGGTTCAATCGGTCTGGTCAATATGCTTAACGCCATCCGCCTTGCACGGAAGGGGTACGAGACATCTATACTGCTCTATGGTCCCGGCGTCACGCTGGGCATCCAGCGCGGTTTTCCCACATTGGGCGACGCTGCGTTTCCCGGCCACCAGAACTTTGCGGATAACCTGAAAAAGTTCATGGCCGAGGGCAGCAAGATCTATGCCTGCCGCTTTGCCTTGCAGGCGCTTTACGGTCACGGTGAAGCTTCACTGCTGCCCGGCATCATCCCGATTGCGCCGCAGGATGTCTTGGATCTCAAGCTGCTGCACGTGCGCGACAATGCAGTCATCATCGACACTTGGACACTTTAATCATCTTGGTGCCGGGGCGTCTGACGCCCCGGCTGATCCTTTTGGAGAGACCCCATGTCACGGATCGTTAAGGCGGCAGCCGTCCAGATTTCACCAGATCTTACGAGCCGCGAAAAAACGCTGGCCCGCGTGCTAGACGCCATAGATGAGGCAGCTGGCAACGGCGCGGACTTGATTGTCTTTCCTGAAACCTTCGTCCCCTTTTATCCTTATTTTTCGTTTGTTCTACCGCCTTGTCAGCAAGGCAAGCCGCACCTTCACCTGTATGAACAGGCTGTGACTGTCCCGTCCGACGACACGCGGCGCGTGGCTGAACGTTGCGCACACCACGGTGTCGTTGTCGTGCTTGGCGTCAATGAGCGCGACCACGGCTCTCTATACAATGCCCAATTAATTTTCGACGCCAATGGCACGCTTTTGCTCAAACGTCGAAAGATCACCCCGACATACCACGAGCGGATGGTCTGGGGCCAAGGCGATGGTTCCGGTCTCCAAGTTGTTGACACCCGTGTCGGGCGCGTCGGTGCTTTGGCCTGCTGGGAGCACTACAATCCGCTGGCCCGCTACGCTTTGATGGCACAGCACGAGGAAATCCACGTAGCCCAGTTTCCGGGGTCGCTTGTTGGGCCTATCTTTGGGGAACAGATCGAAGTCACGATGCGTCACCACGCCCTCGAATCCGGCTGTTTTGTCGTGAATGCGACAGGCTGGCTAACCGATGAGCAGATCGAGAGCATTACAGCTGACACTGCTTTGCAAAAGGCCCTGCGCGACGGTTGCATGACGTGCATTGTCACGCCTGAAGGCCGGCACGTCGTGCCGCCTTTAACCAGCGGCGAAGGAATCCTCTATGGCGATCTCGACATGGCGCTCGTGACCAAGCGCAAACGAATGATGGATTCTGTCGGCCACTATGCCCGTCCCGAGCTTCTTTCCCTCAATCATAATGCCGATCTGACCCTCACACGGCATGTAACCGCAACTGGCCCTCAATTTCAGCCGATCCCATTGGAGGATTGATATGCAAGTGACAACCGGCGACCTGATCAACGACCTGCAGACCCGCGGCATGCGCCTTGTCGATCCCCGCGCGGGGGCCGATAGCAGGCGTGGCGGGGCAGGCCCAACCGACCACAAGGCCGTCACGATTGGCGGCATGACCGTGATGATCCCTGTCCATACGGCCACCGCTTTTGAATCGCCTTATATGGTCGAAGCACCCGATGCGGCAGGCAATGCGCGCGTTCTCAAGGACGGGGCGTTCTTTGCAGATGTTCAATTCCCACAGCGGGCCAAGTTCCTTGACCTGTCCACCGCTGACGGTGTCCCCTACAGCCACATTGCGCAGCTCCACGCCAAAGATGTGCTGGCCACGACCGTCCTGCAAACATGTATCCGGTACGAAAGCCGCAAGAAGACCTGCAAGTTCTGCGCCATCGGTCAAAGCCTTGCCGCGGGTCGCACGATTGCCCACAAAACGCCCGCTCAACTCGCCGAGGTCGCCCGCGCGGCGGTCATGCTCGACGGGGTCAAACATATGGTTATGACAACCGGTACCCCCGCAGGCAAAGATCGGGGTGCCAAGGTCTTGGCCGAAAGTGCCGCAGCGATCCGCGCCGCTGTTGATTTGCCGTTGCAGGCCCAGTGCGAACCCCCAGAGGATGACGCTTGGCACCGCCGGATGAAAGACGCAGGTATCGACAGCCTTGGCATGCACCTTGAGGTCGTGACCCCCGAGTTGCGCCAGCAAATCATGCCGGGCAAGGCACAAGTGTCCTTGGAAAAATACTTTGACAGTTTCGCCGCAGCGGTCGAGATTTTTGGTTGGGGTCAGGTCTCAACATATATCCTTGCAGGCCTGGGCGACACAGAAGAGGCCATTCTGGCAATGTGCGAGCGCCTAACCGCGATTGGCGTCTATCCGTTCGTTGTGCCTTTTGTACCCGTCACGGGCACCCCTTTGGAAAGCCATCCCGCACCAACATCGGCCTTCATGCACAACGTGCTTGGTCCATTGTCGCAGATGATCGTCGATCAAGGCATGCGGGCTGAGGATATCAAGGCAGGCTGTGGCCGCTGTGGGGCCTGTTCAGCCCTCGCGGCATTTGAAAAATTCAAGCGCCCGACGATGGAAGCCGTGTCATGATAATCGAACGCCCCGCCGCCTTTGTGGCACCTGAATTCCTGATCCGCTTGGCAACAGAAAGCTGGGAGATCGGCGGCGCAGCCTCCTTGCGGCACCGCACCTTTGTCACAGAGCAGGCAATCTTTGCGGATCATGACCGCGATGCGATCGACCGGACCGCCTTGCCACTGGTAGCTGTCTCCACCATGGCTTCAGAAGCTGATGAGGTCGTCGGCACTGTCCGCATTCACGAAGACGCCCCCGGCGTTTGGTGGGGATCGCGTCTGGCGGTCGCGGCCGAGTATCGCCGCGTCGGACGGTTGGGGGCAGAGTTGATCCGCCTCGCTGTGGGCACCGCCCATGCGCACGGATGCAAGACTTTCCTTGCCCATGTCCAAATGCAAAACGTGCCACTCTTTGAAAAAATGAACTGGCGGTCCCTCGGTGGGCAAGACCTGCACGGACACCCGCACATGCGGATGCAAGCCGATCTGGCGGCCTATCCGCCTGTCATCAATCCCGCGCGCGGCTGGATGGCTCTGACACGGCGCGCCGCATGATCGACGTCGCTGCACTCGCCGCGCATTTGGCGGCACATCCCCATGTGGCTGGAAAACGCGACATCGACATTGCCTGTGCTGCTCTTGGCTTAACGCAGAACAGCCCCGGACGCCCCGGCGACGACGCCGCCGCGATCCCCGATGGCGAGGGCTGGCAACTCATGGCGACCGAGGGGTTCATGAACGATTTTGTGGCTTCCGCGCCTTGGTTTGCGGGCTGGTGCGCTGTGATGGTCAACATGAGCGATATCCTAGCCATGGGTGGCAGACCGTTGGCCGTGACCAACGCGCTCTGGGCGCCGGATGCGGTCACGGCGCAGGAGATTTTGCGCGGGATGAAAGAGGCATCAGAGGCCTATGGCATCCCGATCGTTGGGGGGCATACGAACCTGCGCACCGCGCAGCCGCAACTTGCGGCGGCAATCTGGGGTCGCGCCAAGGCGCTGATTACCAGCTTTGATGCGCAACCTGGCGACCTGCTAATTGCCTGCGCGGACATGCGCGGGGCCTATGCGGGCGACAGCAGTAACTTTCCCGCCTTCCTAAATGCGCCCAAAGAGCGCCTGCGCGGAGATATGGAAATTTTGCCTGAACTGGCCGAAGACGGTCTTGTGACCGCAGGCAAGGACATCAGCCAAGGCGGAATCGCAGGAACAGCGCTGATGCTGGCAGAATGTTCCGGCGTCAGCATCACGATCGACCCCAACCGCATCGTGCCGCCTGATGACGACCTGCGACGCTGGATGACTGCCTTTCCCAGCTATGGCTTTCTCTTGACGGCAAAGCCCGAAAAAGCAGCCGCTGTTCTTTCGCGCTTTCACGCGCGCGATATTGGGGCCGCGGTCATCGGTAATGTTGAAGGTGGAAGCGCCTTGAGCCTCACTGATGGTTCGACGCAACATGTGATCTGGGATCATGAAGTTGCCCCGTACCTAGGTCTTGCCCCGATCAAGGAGCTTTCCCATGCCTGAAACACGGTTTCGCATTCGCTGGCCCGATGGAGCGGAAGAAGACTGCTATTCCCCCTCAACCGTGATCCATGATCACCTAAAGGCGGGTCAGACATATCGCGTAGACGACTTTAACACGCGCAGTCGCACAGCACTCGATCTTGCCGCCCAACGTGTCGAGGCAAAGTATGGGTTCCGCTGTAGCTCTGCTGACGCGCAGGCAGCAAAGCTTGCCATTGCCATCGCCCGCTATAAACCCGAGGAGACTGTCAAATGTCTGTCAATCCGCTGACGCCCACACCGCGTACCCATGTCACAACGGTCATTGTTGGCGCAGGACAAGCAGGCATGTCCGCATCCTATTATCTGAGTCAGGCAGGTGTCGATCACGTCGTGCTGGAGCGATACCAACGGTTCCACGCATGGAAAGAAGATCGTTGGGACAGCTTCTGTCTGGTGACGCCGAACTGGCAGTGCAAATTGCCTGATTACCCTTATCGTGGCGACGATCCGACCGGCTTCATGGTCAAGGACGAGATTGTCACATACGTAGAGGGGTTCTGTGACAGTTTCGACGCCCCTCTGCGCGAGGGCGTAACGGTGACGCGTGTCGAAAAAGTGCATGATATCTTTGAGGTGGACACCGATCAGGGTCTTTGGTCCGCTGACAATGTCATCGTCGCATCCGGAGGCTATGACCGCCCGATCACGCCGCCCTTTGCCAGCAAACTGACACCGAGCATTACACAGATACACTCCAAGTCCTATCGGCGCCCGTCAGACATCCCCGATGGCACTTGCCTTGTCGTTGGCACAGGCCAATCCGGTGTGCAGTTGATGGAGGACCTAAGCATCGCTGGACGTGATGTGCGGCTGGCTGTCGGTCCTGCACCGCGCAGCCCGCGCTGGTATCGCGGCAAGGATGCGACGGACTGGCTGCATCAAATGGGCTACTACGATATCACAATCGCACAGCAACCCGACCCGAAATCGACTGAAGCAAAAACCAACCACTATATGTCAGGCCGCGACGGGGGCCACGAGATCGACCTGCGCCGTTTTGCGCTGGAGGGGTTGCAAATGTACGGCTCGGTCTCGGATATGGATGGGACCACAATTCGGTTTTTGCCAGATCTGGAACAGAACCTTGACGACGCTGACAAGAGCTATGTTGGCATCCGGACAATGATAGACGACTACATTGCGCGTGAAGGGATTGATGCACCACTGGAGCCACCCTTCGAAAAGGTTTGGCGTCCAGATACCGAGATCACAGAAATTGACGCTGTCGTAGAAGGGATCACCTCCATCCTTTGGTGCATCGGTTTTCGCCCGAATTATGACTGGCTCAAGGTCGATTGTCTGGATGCACGAGGTCGCCCTGTGCATACGCGCGGGGTCTGTGATGAGGATGGCATCTTCTTTCTGGGGCTGGGCTGGCTGCATACTTGGGGTTCAGGGCGTTTTCTTGGCGTGGCCGAGGATGCCGCCTATGTCGTCGAGGCAATTGCGAACCGAAACAAACAGGCGAACAAACACTTCAAGTCTGCTGTTTGAACAAAAGCCAGGGCAGCCCGAAAGCGCGCGTTTCAATGTGAAAGTAACCGCCAGCCATCATGGGGATCTTACGAACAAATGCTCTGGTCTTGGTCAGCGACGAAGCGCAGTCCTTAATAATCTCTCAGGCTGATACGACCCATGTGCTGGATTTCAAATACCTCCTCATTTCCCCGACACCGGCTTGTTTTGTCGCATCCGCGACTTGAACATCACCTTTGACACTTGGCCCTGAAAGGAACTCTTAGTATGGAAAGCCGCCCCCCATTGCCACCCTTCACCCACGACACCGCAATTAAAAAAAGTTCGCCTCGCCGAAGACGGCTGGAACACACGCGACGCGGCCAAGGTCGCTACAGCCTACACAATGGACACCAAATGGCGCAATCGCGCGACCTTTGTAAGCAATCGCGCAGAAGCGGAGGCATTTCTGAAAGCAAAGTGGATTCGCGAACTCGACTACCGGCTGATCAAAGAACTCTGGGCTTTCACCGCCAACCGCATTGCGGTTCGGTACGCCTATGAATGGCACGACGACAGCGGCAATTGGTTCCGGTCATATGGCAATGAAAACTGGGAATTTGCCGAAAACGGGCTTATGGCCAACCGCTTTGCAAGCATCAACGATTTGCCCATCACCGAAGCTGACCGCAAGTTTCGCTGGCCTCAGGGGCGCAGGCCAAACGACCACCCAGGGCTTTCTGAATTGGGTTTGTGAACGCGTGACCAACGGTCGGCAGATTTGAAGATCGGTAATTGAGGGCTGTGTAAAACACCAGCGCGGCCCTCGGCCATTGCCAAAATAACGGGCCGCAGCGCGGCATAGACAACTATCGGCGAATGTCGGCAAATCGCCGTGAGCAACGAAGGTCATTACTTGCCTCTCGCCTGTATGGCGCGACGCGGAGATAGGCCGCTTTGAGCCCAGTTGTGGTGTGCCGCAAATCCGTAAGTTGTCCGCTGTTCGTCCGAGGGCCGTTGGTCTGTCCATGCTCTCGGTGGGTGGTCATCTGAAATTTAGACCTATTTAGTTAAAAGCATACAATACGCAGGGTGGAAGTTCTGCCTATAAAACAAGGAATAACTTATGACTTCTTTCGATCTTTCGCGCCGTGGATTGATTCTGGGTGCCGCTGGTGGGGCCGCCCTTCTCGCCGCCGGACGTCCACAACCCGTGCAAGCGGCAGCCCACGCGGCAGCACCACTCCCATCCTTCTATGATCGTATGGTCGGCGATCTGCGCGTGTCGACATTGCTGGACGGGTATTTCGCGCTTGATCAGACTCTTGTGACGAACCTCGGGGGCGAGCAAATCACAGAAGGAATGCGGGCGGCCTATCTTGACCCCGCAAAGCCGATTCCGCTGGCAATCAGTGCTCACGTCATTCGCCAAGGAGATCAGGTTACCTTGGTCGATGCTGGTGCCGGCGGTGCCTTTGGGCGAACAGCAGGCAGATTGCGCACATCGCTGGAGGCGCTTGGCGTTGCACCTGAAGACGTGACGCGCATCGTGTTGACCCACATGCACCCTGATCACATCGGCGGATTGATCGGAGAGAATGGCCCGGTCTTCCCGAATGCATCGTTGCATGTCAGCGAAGCCGATCATGCCTTCTGGACGGACGAGACGATCGCATCGGGTGCGCCTGAGTCTTCGCAAGGTTTCTTTGCTTTGGCACGTGCGGTCAGCGAGGCCTACACTGGGCGGACTGCAATGTTTGGCGACAATACTGATCTTGGTGGCGGCGTTACCACTATGGCAATGCCGGGGCATACGCCGGGACACAGTGGGGTCCGTGTGTCGGACGGCTCTGATCAGTTGATCATATGGGGAGACAGCACCGCTGTGGCGTCGCTGCAGTTTAGCCATCCCGATGCCGGTATCGCCTTTGACGCAGATGGCGTGCAGGCCGCCGAGACGCGCCGCCGTGTCTTGGATATGGTGGTTGCCGACAAGATCGCCGTTGCGGGCACCCATTTGCCATTCCCTGGCGTCGGTCATGTCGAAGAGAAAGACGGGGCCTACGCTTGGGTTCCAGAAGAGTGGCAGCACATATAAAGTAGTCGTCCCGCCAAGCTGAGAGCTGGTCGCGGATTTTCGGACCGGTTGTTACACTTAGGTAGCTACTAAAGCACCTAGACGAGGATGACGAACCGGACTCGCTACGCCTGCTGAATGGCGCTGTCGGACCAATTCCAATTTGTCCGACAGCGCTACTAGGGTGACATCATGCTGACAACCCGCGCGATTGGTTCCGAAGAGTTCGGGGACGAGAAAATGCCCTGTCAGAGATGTCAGATTTTTCAAATTCACGAAAACAAGGCAGCACATTGCGCCGCCCCTCTTTGATCCAGCCTGGATTTTCGTCATCCCGTCGGATCTCAATGAGGTATAGAGGGCCGTGCATGGGGTCTTGTCATCGCCATGATCTTTTCTTTCTGAGCCGGTTGCATATTGGCGAGGAAATCATTGGCATTGTCATTGCCGAAGCAGACAATCGAATTGGTGACGCGAACCGCAGCTTTGTCCGCTTTGCAGTCATCCGACGGCTAGATGATTGTGCTGTTGCCGCGAATGGCCCCTCCGACGGGCCGCGCCGCAGCATTGGGCAGGCATGGTCAATGTCCGCAAAGGGCCGTAAGTGACCACATGATTGCTCGGTGATGCTGGACTTGCTGCAATGCGGAAAACGGCAGGAATGAGCCATTTCTGCAGAAATCTGGCGGTGCAGCGAATGAGGGCTTCACGGAAATTGCATGTAAACCACGAGCACTGACGCCGCCCGCGCTCGTGGACTTCATGACTGGTTAGCTTGCTTTGACGATAATCGTTCCGATCATTCCCGCGCCATGATGTGGGTCGCAAAAATACGTATATGTACCTGGCACAGTGAAGGTCTTCTTGTAGACGCCACCTGCCGGAATATTACCGGAATCAAAGCTCTCTGCCCCTGCAGGGAATGCGGTTGATGCTGTTTCCTCCGGTGTTGAAGGACGGGTCGATACCGTATGTCCAAAGCTGGACACATTCCGGAACTCAACAGTGTCGCCAACAGAAATCGTTTGAGGCGATGGCGCAAAACGGAGGTTTGGCTGCATGTCAATGACAATGACCGGTTCAGCGCTCGAAGTGTCGATGGGATCCGCCGTTGCGCATGCTACGGCGAACAGGAGAGGGGCAAAGGCGAAGACTAAACGATATTTCATGTCTTTTCTTTTAAGTTGTGGCTCATTCGAGAGCGAATCTGACGAGATTATTGAGTTGAATCGAATGCACGCTCGCGTTCGCGCGAGAAACGCGAGATGGCGCTAGGCAGTTGAAGATCGGCAAGAGTGGAAAATCTCAGGGCCAGCGTTAGGCAAAATCAGGAGCGATCGAGAGCATGAAGACGTCTCACCCGATGACAGATTTTCCGCGATGGAAACGACCTTCCAACAAGGGTCTCGCCCACAGATCAGCACTGACCTGCGGGCCCGCCTTCACATCTAGCGACAAAACCTCATGCGTGAATTGAAATCCGTCGCCATATGATCAACCGGCACTATTCGGCAGTGATGACAGCCATGACCAGATTGCCGTCAACCCGGATCGGGCCGTCTTCCGTTGCGCCGAGCGTGTATTCAAAGCCACCTGTTGCCATGCCGCCAGCTTCGGAATGAACCATGAGCATCAACATATCACCGGACATAACCTCTTCTGTGAGAATTGCCGCAACGTCGATATTTTCACCCATCCGCAGAGGCGCGTAGCCAACAACCGGGCCGGGCTTCATTTCTGCGTCGGTGCGATGGACAACCATCCATCCGTTTTCCGCAGCGACGACCACATCAGCGCTCACAACGCCGTTTCCGACAGACTGATTGGCAGCTTCAACAGAAGGTGCCGGTGCATGTCCGGCGGCAAATGCACCGTTGGCAAGCAGGGTAAGGGCGGCGGCTGAAATAAGTGTTTTCATTTTCTTCTCCATTTTGGAACTCGGATGATCCTCATGACCACCAGATTGTGAAAGGCACAGAGCACGCTTTGGAAAAGTTTCAGAAAGCATCAAATATTTTCGGAAGCTGACGCAGAGCACTACGGGTGTCACCAGTTGTTCTGCCTTCCCGTCCAGGAAATCGGACATTCAATCCAAAGCAAACAACAATCATCTTTCACAAGGCACTGCGGTCTGATACGCCTTCGACGCCTTTACAGAAGAATTTTCATGAACACGCGAAATGACGTTGAAAGAATGATTGCGCAGGTCGCTCTTGGCGACCGTGCTGCATTTTCTTCTCTTTATGACGCGACTTCTGCGAAACTTTTTGGTGTCTGCCTCCGTATCTTGAATGATCGCGCTGAAGCGGAGGATGTATTGCAGGAGGCTTTTGTCAGGATTTGGCAAAAATCGAACTCATATGCAGCCAACGGCTATAGCCCAATGACATGGCTCATTACACTCACGCGTAACTTGGCCATTGATAAACTACGGGCGCGCAAGGCGGGATCAGTAGACATTGATGAGGTTTATGACCTTGCAGATAGCGGGCCCACGCCAGAAGCGGCGGCGGTTGCTTCATCTGAAAGAGCGCAGATCGACGGATGTTTGGACGAACTCGAACCGGATCGTGCGGATGCGGTGCGTGATGCCTATCTTGAGGGGCACAGCTACAACGAACTGGCAGCCAAATACGGCGTGCCACTGAATACGATGCGAACTTGGCTGCGCCGCAGCCTTGGTAAACTGAAGGACTGTTTGACCCGATGACCGCCGCCGACGATCATAATGATGACGTCGCCCTTGCTGGCGAATACGCTTTGCATCTGCTTGATGCCGAGGCGCGCCGTGCTTTTGAGGAGCGGTTAAACAATGAGCCTGCTCTGCGGATGCTCGTATCGGAATGGGACATGCATTTTGCCGCACTGTCCGACCAGATTTCTCCTGTTGCGCCACCAGCCATGGTAAAGTCACGAATTGACGACGTTCTATTCCCCCAATCAGCAAAAGCATCCTCGGGGCTTTCCCTCTGGCGGATGTTGGCGGGTGCCGGTTTTGCGATGGTGCTTGGCCTCGCAGTTCTTCTGGTTCTGCCGACTGCGGACGGTCCTGACAGATTTGTCCCGTCATTTACGGCTGAGCTTGCGGCGGAGGATCAATCCCTCGTGGTGCTGGCCAGCTTTGCGCCTGAGGCGGGTATTCTTCGCATTGACCGTCAGGCAGGTAACGCGCGTCCAGGTCGGGTTCTTGAACTTTGGTTGATCGCAGAAGGTGCGACCGCTCCTGTGTCATTGGGTGTCCTGCCAGAGCAAACCACCACCGACGTGGCATTGCCACCTGCGTTGATTGATGCCGTCGCAGGCGGAACGCTTGCCATCAGTGATGAACCCGTAGGTGGCTCCACGACTGGCGCGCCAACAGGCGATGTACTTGCGGCTAGTGTAGTGACCTCAATCTAGGAAATCTTTTTCAGCTGAGGTGAAACTCTTTCTCTGGCCGTCCCGTGGTTCCTTGCATCGCTGCACAATCGTGCGGCCCCTACACAAGGAAGCACACTATGACTTTTTTCAAGATAGCAGCGACTGCACTGACACTCGCCTTCGCGTCATCTACAGCATTTGCTGATGGCCATGCGGCGAACCCAATGGTTGGCGGCGCAGAAATGCTGGTCGAGCGTAACATCATCGAAAACGCGGTGAATTCACCGATCCACACAACGCTTGTCGCAGCTGTGCAAGCGGCAGATCTGGTCGAAACCTTGCAAGGCGAAGGCCCGTTCACGGTCTTCGCGCCGGTCAACGATGCATTTGCCGCATTGCCTGCAGGCACCGTGGACACGCTGCTGATGCCAGAAAACAAGGCAATGCTGCAAAAGGTACTTACTGCACATGTTGTTGCTGGCGACTGGTCGGCCGCTGACATCATTGCGGCAGCAAACGCAAGTAATGACGGTTTTTACCACTTTAACGCCGTGTCAGGTGACGCGTTGTCCGCCCAGGTGCGGGGCAGCAATGTCTACATCTACGACGAAAGTGGAAATGCGGCTTTGATTACCGTTGCCGACGTCGACCAGTCGAACGGCGTGATCCATGTTATTGATGCGGTACTGGTGCCCAAGTA
>JALQUF010000085.1 GCA_023263855.1 Yoonia sp.
GGACTTACGACGGCGGAAGAATGGTTTGGTAGCCATGATTGATGTCCTTTCTCAGATCAACGATTAGCGGCGCTCGCGGCGTTCGCCACGTTCTTCGCGTTTTTGCATTTGCACGGAAGGGCCTTCCTGGTGTGCATCGACCTTGATGGTCAGCACGCGCATGACGTCTTCGTGCAGGCGCATCAGGCGTTCCATTTCCTGCACAGCAGGGGCGGGGGCGTCTGTGCGCATAAAGGCATAGTGCCCTTTGCGGTTTTTGTTGATCTTGTAGGCCATCGTTTTGACGCCCCAGTATTCGTTTTCCAGCATCTTGCCGCCGTTGTCGGCAAGAACGGTTCCGAAATGTTCAATAAGGCTCTCAGCTTGCGTGTTGGACAAGTCCTGACGCGCAATCATGACATGCTCGTATAGCGGCATGTGAACTCCAGTTCATATATCGGCGCATTTCAAAGGATGGGCGGTTCACCTTGCATGCGTCCCATCCACGAGAGGCTGCGCAGTTCATACAGTATGCAGCAAGGATGGCGCCTTATACAGGGCGGTCTGCGTGATGCAAGCCTTGAAAGCCCATGAAAAGCAGCCTTTCGGCAACATTTCCAGATTTCTTTACCCGGTCTTGAGCCTGCCCCTTTATTGCCACGATTCACAAGGATTCTAAATTAAAAAAAGGATGGAGTGGGCCTCATGACAGATATGAATGCGTCGCCGGGCGTTTTTGCAGGCGAAATTGCGCGAACGTCCCCGTTTGAATGTGAAGATGTGTTTTGGGGCTACAAGGTGCGATCCCGCCGTGGCGTCCCTTTTTCGGTCATATTTGGGCAGGCGCTGTGCTTTTTCTTTGGTGTATGTCTGGTCACAGCGTCACTTGGCATCTGGGTTTTGCCGAGTTTGTTCTTTGATAGTGGCATTGGCATCATGCGTATTGGTGCGGCCACATTGATGGGCGCTGCGGGGATTTATCTGTTGTGGTTCGCCAGTCGCGGCACGCTGGCCGAATTGCATGTCGATACGCGTCAGAAAGAAATTCGCGAAGTTGTCTGCAACCGGTCTGGCAAACCAACGACGGTCGCCTCTTATGCCTTTGACGAGATCGGGGGCATTTTCATGGAGCATGATCAAGAGACCGACCTGACGCATTTGCTGCTTGGTTATCGTGACACGAATCAAACCATTGCGGTGGCGCGTGGCTCGGATGCGCAACTGCTGCCGTTGCGCGATCGTTTGGCACGGGATCTGTTGGGGGCAGAGGTTTTGGCAGGGACAGAGGTGGCGTAGAGATGATATTCTGTCGTATCATAGACCCGCGTTTGGCTGACCTGCGTATCGACGAACAAGTTATGTTCATATTTGAAGCTATGCAGGGCGCGAGGACGCGTTAAGTGTCTCTATGCACATACGCAAACGCTTGGAGACAAAATATGAAAACCCTTATCGCCTCAGCCGCACTTGCGGTCGCAACGCTGACGACCCCCGCTTTCGCCACGTCCGCTGACTATGTTCTGGATGCCAGCCATAGCCAGATCGTGTTCACTTATGACCACCTTGGATATTCCACGACCTACGGCATGTTTTCTGGGTTTGAAGGTCAGATTGCCTTCAACCAGGAAGATCCTGCCGCATCATCGGTCAATGTTTCTTTCCCCGTTCGCACGATGCTGACAGGCTGGGAAGCACGTTTCGATCACTTTATGAGCGGCGATTTCTTTGACGCCGCCGAAGATGAGATGGTGACATTCACATCAACCTCAATCGAAGTGACAGGTGAAGATACGGCGCTGATCACGGGTGATCTGACGCTGAACGGTATCACAAAGCCGGTTGTTCTGGATGCCAAGCTCAATCAGGTTGGCATGCACCCGATGGCCGAAAAGCCTTGGGCCGGTTTTGACGCGACAACAACGCTGCTGCGGTCTGATTTCGAGGTTGGAAACTTTGCCCCCTTCGTCAGTGACGAAGTCGAGGTGATGATTTCCATCGAAGCCATGCAGGCTGAATAACACACCGACCGACCCCTTTGTGGTTCAGGCCGCCTCCCCCAAGTGCGGGGAGGCGGCCTTTTTGCATTTAGCGTATGGCCGTCAGCGCAATGTCAACGACCACGCCGAAGGCCAGATTGGTCTCATCGCTCATGCTTTGTCCGATGCCGAAAGTCCGCCGGTCGATTTCGATCGCGCCTTCCATCTGCGCGGTATCGCCATCAATCACCAGCGTGAACGGCAGGTTGAGCGGCGCTGTGACGTCTTTGATGGTCAAGGTCCCCTCGGCCACATAGCCCGCGTCATTGGCAACGATATCTGCGGTGAACAGGGCTGTCGGATAGGTGTTGGCGTTAAAGAAATCTGCACCCAGCGCGTCACTTGTCACCGAGCCCAGTTGCAATGACCCGATTGCGATCGTTGTCTCAACCTGGCCCATCACGCCGGTTGCATTTTCGTCAAAGGTGATGGCGGAGGTCCAGTCGTTGAAGGCGCCGGCGACAGGACTGCCGAACTGGGTGATTGTGAGTGCAATTTCCCCCTCGGTCACTGTCCATTCTGATGAGACGTCCGCCAGATCAGCCTGCACGATGTCTGATTTCACCGTATAAAGACCGGCAGCCGCACCAGCGGCGGTTGCTGCGATATAGATCAGCACAGCGGCAACGGGTGCGGCAAGGGTGCCATGGTGCGCGCCGGTGGACACGGGATCTGCGTGGCCGAACCACATCCGCCGCAAGGTCGCGTCTTTGTCGATAAACTGGTGTTTCAGCGCGCCTGCGATATGCAGCAGGAGCGATCCGACCATGATCTTGCTCCAAACCCAATGCAGACCCGCAAAAAGCTTGGCGATGTTTTCGTCATTGGGGACAAACGGAAGATCCTGACTGATCGGCAAAAGGACAGGGGCGAACCCTTCGGTCGCCGCGTGATGAATCCAGCCGGTCAGCGGTACAGCCACAAGCGAGATATAAAGCAACCAATGCACAATGTCGGCCAGCATGGTTTCGACTTTGCGGTCAGGATGCAATGAGGCCGGTTTGGTCTGCGTTACGGCCCAGATGATCCGGGCGAGGGCAACGGCAAAGACGATGATCCCAAGCGTTTTGTGAAATGAGAATAGCTGCGCCTTAAGCGCAAGCTGTTCATTGGTCTCATAAGGCAGCCTGTTGGCGATTGCTCCCAGAGGGATGATTGTGAGGATCAAAAGCGCGGTCAGCCAGTGAAAGGTTTTTGTGACGGTGCCGTAGGTGGCGGCGGATGTGCCAGACATGAAATGCTCCGATAGTGTTTCAAGCTATAGGTAACATGACTGCCGGTGCGGCAAAGGCTTCAGTCTGTGCATGAGCGCGGTGCGGCTGTGCAGGGACGATTTTGAGGATGGCTGCTTGCTTGTGCGCGCGGGCGTTGCGGGGTAAGCCTCGGGTCACAAAAGGCAACGATGAGAGGGCGTTTTTATGCGCGCATTTGTATTTCCGGGGCAGGGTGCTCAGACCATTGGGATGGGCAAGGCGCTGGCCGAAGCGTATCCCGCCGCGAAAGCTGTGTTCGACGAGGTGGATGAGGCCCTGGCCCAAGACCTGTCGGGCCTGATCTGGGGCGGCGACATCGAGGAGTTGACCCTGACCGCGAATGCGCAACCTGCGCTTATGGCAACTTCGATGGCGGTGATGCGCGCGCTTGAGGCCGAAAGCGTTACGGTCGAAGCTGCGTCGTTTGTTGCGGGACATTCTTTAGGCGAGTATTCCGCGCTGGCCGCAGCAGGCGCGATTTCGGTGGCCGATACGGCCCGTTTGCTGCGCGCCCGCGGTGTGGCCATGCAAGAGGCTGTGCCGGTCGGCGTGGGGGCAATGGCGGCCGTGTTGGGGCTTGATCTTGCCACCGTGAAAGAGGTTGCTGCAGAGGCCGCCCAAGGCGAGGTGTGTCAGGCCGCCAATGATAATGACCCGGCACAAGTTGTCGTGTCGGGCCATAAGGCTGCGGTCGAGCGTGCTGTGGATATCGCCAAGGCGAAAGGTGCCAAACGTGCGCTGTTATTGCCGGTCAGCGCGCCTTTCCATTGTAGCCTGATGCAACCTGCTGCCGATGCGATGGCGCAGGCTTTGGCTGATGTGCAGATCGCGGACCCCAAGGTGCCGGTGGTCGCGAATGTTTTGGCAGAGGCTGTGTCGGACGGCGCGAAAATCAGGGCGCTTTTGGTAGAGCAGATTACCGGGTCGGTGCGCTGGCGCGAAAGCGTGATGTATATGGCGGCCCAAGGCGTCACGGGGGTCTATGAGATTGGTGCCGGAAAGGCCCTGTCAGGCATGGTTAAGCGGATTGATCGTGGGCTTACAGCGACGGCAGTTGGCTCGCCCGATGATGTTGCTGCGGTTGCTGCCGCGTTAAATGAATAGATGAAGAAGGGTTTTTAAATGTTTGATCTGAATGGAAAGAATGCATTGGTCACAGGTGCCTCGGGCGGTATTGGTGGGGCCATTGCAAAGGCCCTTTATGATGCCGGCGCTACGGTGGCTTTGTCCGGCACACGGGTTGCCCCACTCGAAGAACTGGCGGCATCCTTGGGCGATCGGGCGCATGTGTTGCCTTGTAACCTGAGCGACGCCGAGGCTGTGACCGCCCTGCCAAAGCAGGCGGCGGACGCAATGGGGTCGGTTGATATTCTGGTCAACAATGCGGGCATCACACGCGACAACATCTTCATGCGCATGTCGGATGAGGAATGGTCCTCGGTTCTGGATGTGAACCTGACCTCGACCATGCGCCTGTGCAAAGGCGTGATCCGTGGCATGATGAAATCCCGCTGGGGGCGCATCGTGAATATCTCGTCCGTCGTGGGGGCCACCGGCAATCCGGGGCAGGCCAACTATGCGGCGTCCAAGGCGGGGATGGTCGGCATGTCGAAATCCATTGCCTATGAAGTGGCCAGTCGGGGCATTACGGTGAATTGTGTGGCACCGGGTTTCATTACCACAGCGATGACAGACAAGCTGACTGATGATCAGAAATCTGCGATTCTGACGCAGGTTCCAGCAGGTCGGATGGGTGACGCCGAGGAAATTGCTGCGGCAGTGCTGTATCTATCCAGCCCAGAAGCTGCTTATGTCACCGGGACCACCTTGCATGTGAACGGCGGCATGGCCATGATCTGATAAGTCGTCACTTTCGATGACTGAAAGCGTTTGCCATTGGTGATTTCTCTGCTATAGGCCACGCAGATTTGTTGGACTGTGCATGGGACGCCACGTCAAATGGTGTGCAGGGCAGATAAGGCCGCGGCCCGCAAGGGGCGCATCACAATGGGCGCAAGCCCGATGAACAACGGGCGAAAGCCCACAGAAACGTAAGGATTTGATATGAGCGACGTTGCAGACCGCGTACGCAAGATTGTTGTTGAGCATCTTGGTGTTGAAGAAGACAAAGTGACGGAAGCTGCGTCCTTTATTGATGATCTGGGCGCTGACAGCCTGGACACTGTTGAGCTGGTTATGGCTTTCGAAGAAGAGTTCGGGATCGAAATCCCTGACGACGCTGCCGAGACAATCCAGACTTTCGGTGACGCTGTGAAGTTCATCGACGGCGCAAAGTAAGCGTTACGACATATTTTGCGATGCGGCGTCCCTTGGGGCGCCGTTTTGCATTTCGGGGTTCTCTGGCATGGCGCATACCGCTGCAACGTCAGAAAGTGAGAGTGTTTTGCGAAATTGCACGCCGCTGTAGTGTGCATTGCTCCACATGACTTGCCCTTCGACCCAATGGTCGCCGATAGCGATTTCGACAGTTTGCCCTTTGGATGGGGGGCTGTTCGATTCATGTCTAAGCTTCACACCGTAGCAGTTGATGTCGATGAGCGTGCCATTGATCTGATGCTTTTCCGACAGGTACTGCGTGGGATAAAGCGTGTTATGGCGTTTGGCCCGTCGTTGCCGCAGGACGACCCAGCGTTTGATCACGGGTAGCGCAATTGCCGTCCCGCCCGCCAAGAGCAGCAAGATGATCGCCGTGCGCGTGCGAAACACTTCGCCAGCTAACCTGTTCAGGGTTTCCGCGACCTCGGCCAGATCTTCGGCGTCGCTGCTGCCGCCCGCGCCACGTTCGGCGGCAATCGCGGCATCGATTGCGATCTGCGTCTCATTGCATCGCAGGGTAATCAGGGTGTCGCCGATCACCGCAAGGTTTTCGCGCGCCTGACGGTCGAAATGCGGGCGCACAGAAAGCGGATCATCCAAACTGCTGATCTGCAGAAGCGATCGGGTATTTTGCAAAAAGCGCACGAATGCGGCGCCGTGTGCTGTGAACCGGTTGCCTGCAACCGCATCGAGCGTTGCACGGTCGCTGATCCCTGCGCTGATCGTCCGCAGTTGTCTGACATCAGTGGCAAAGAGCGCCGTATCAGGATCACGCGCCAAACGGGTCTGGATGGTATGCAGCTTGTCGAGTTGGTCAATCACTGCACAATCTGCAAGCGCGGAAGGCGCCGCGCCAAATGTGCCAATTGCAAGACTGGCGGACAATCCCAAACGCCGGATCACGGTTTTGCCTTTCCCATTTTCTACAGGTTTAGCATCAAGGGCTTAAGCGATGATGAAACCCGGTGTTCCAATCCTTGCCGATCTTGATTGCTGCCCTTGCCCCTTAGCCCTTGGCTGGGCTATCAGTAGGCCCGAATACGCCAAGAGGTGAGGGCAGAATATGCGTCGTGTTGTTGTGACAGGTCTGGGGTTGGTCACGCCCCTTGCGGACGGTGTGGAAGAATCGTGGAAACGGATTTTGGACGGCCAGTCAGGTGCCGGGACAATCACGGGTTTCGATCCCAGCAGGCTGACCACGCAATATGCTTGTGAAGTGCCTTTGGGTGACGGGTCTGACGGCACGTTCAACGCTGACAAATATCTTGATCCCAAAGAACAGCGCAAAGTTGATACCTTTATCATCTTTGGCATGGCCGCAGCACAGCAAGCGATTGAAGATTCCGGTTGGACACCCGAGGACCGTGAGGATCTTGAGCGCACAGGCGTGATGATCGGCTCGGGCATTGGCGGGTTGAATTCCATTGCCAATACCGCCGTGATGATGGCTGAAAAAGGCCCGCGGCGTGTGTCGCCGTTCTTTGTGCCCGGGGCGCTGATCAACCTGATTTCAGGGCAGGTTTCGATCAAATACGGGTTCAGGGGCCCCAACCATGCTGTTGTCACTGCCTGTTCGACGGGCGCGCATGCCATTGGTGATGCGTCGCGGCTGATCCAGCATGGCGATGCTGATGTGATGATTGCCGGTGGTGCCGAAGCTGCGATTTGCGAGCTGGGGATCGCCGGATTTAACGCGTGTAAGGCATTGAGTACAAAACATAATGATGACCCAACCAAAGCCAGCCGCCCTTGGGATGCGGACCGTGACGGCTTTGTCATGGGCGAGGGTGCGGGCATTGTTGTGCTTGAGGAGTATGAACACGCCAAGGCGCGTGGTGCCAAGATCTATGCCGAGGTTTTGGGCTACGGTTTGAGCGGCGATGCCCACCACATCACAGCGCCACCCCCTGACCATGAAGGTGCGGAACGGGCGATGCGGGCTGCTTGCCGCAACGCAGGAATTGAGCCGACGCAGATCAACTATGTGAATGCGCACGGTACATCGACGATGGCGGATACCATTGAGCTGGGCGCGGTTGAGCGTCTGGTGGGCGAGGCGGCATCATCGCTGAAGATGTCATCGACGAAATCGGCCACAGGCCACCTTTTGGGGGCGGCAGGCGCGATTGAGGCGATTTTCTCGATCCTTGCGATCCGTGATCAGGTCGCGCCGCCGACTATCAACCTTGATACGGTGGATTGTGAAACGGTCGTGGACCTTTGCGCAAACGAAAAGCGCCCTGCGAAAATTGACATTGCTTTGTCCAATTCCTTTGGCTTTGGCGGCACAAACGCGAGCGTTGTGTTTGGGAAAGTCGACTGATGTGGCGGCATATCGCGTCGAATGCACTGACGTTTTTGATTGTTGGCCTGTTCCTGCTGGCTGGTGTCGTGGCGTGGGGCGTGCGCGAGTATCGCGCTGAGGGCCCGCTTGAGGCTGCGATATGTCTGGAAGTCCCCCGTGGTGGCAGCATCAAGGGGCTGAGCGCTGAACTGGTTGATCAAGGCGCGATTTCGTCTGCCTTCATTTTTGAAGTCGGGGCCGACTACACCGAGAAATCCGGCGATCTGAAGTTTGGCCGTTTCCGCGTGCCTGAAGCTGCGTCGATGGAGGAAATCGTCGATATCATCACCCGCGGGGGCCGCAATACATGCGGGGCCGAGGTGATCTATCGTGTGGGGATTAACCGGACTGTTGTCGATGTGCGTGAATTGGATCCGGCCACCAACCAGTTTGTAGAACTCGTCAGCTTTGTCGTGGCCGAAGATGAAGCGCCCGCTACCTACCAAGAGGTCAAGGCAGATGGCAGCGCGACATTCCGTCTTGTGATCGCCGAGGGCGCAACCAGCTGGCAGATCACCAATGCACTGAGCGAAATTGACGTGCTGCAGGCGGATGTGACGGATGCGCCTGCCGAGGGCTCATTGGCTCCGCGCGACTATGATTTTTCAGAAGGCGATACGGTATCGTCCATTCTGAACCGGATGCAGGCGACACAAGAGGCGATCTTGACCGAGGCCTGGCAAAACCGTGTGGATGGCCTGCCGCTTGAGACGCCGGAAGAGGCGTTGATCCTGGCAAGTATCATTGAGAAAGAAACCAGCGTCCCGGATGAGCGCAGGCAAGTGGCGAGCGTCTTTGTCAACCGCTTGAACCGTGGCATGCGTTTGCAAACCGATCCAACGGTAATCTACGGGATCACTTTGGGAGAGGGCGTGCTGGGCCGTGGCTTGCGTCAGAGCGAGCTGCGGGGCGAGACGCCTTGGAACACCTATGTGATTCCCGCGTTGCCGCCCACGCCGATTGCGAACCCCGGCCAAGCTGCGATTGAAGCGGCACTTAATCCTGACACCACCGAGTATATTTTCTTTGTGGCCGATGGCACCGGGGGCCATGCGTTTGCGACCAATCTGGATGATCATAACCGCAATGTAGCCGTCTGGCGCCAGATCGAGGCCGACCGCGCAAGTGACGACTAACGCATTGAAGTTATTGCCGAAAGATTAATGGCCCGCACGGCCGGGCTGGCCCTTCAGATTGACATTGGGTGGCATTTCAGGCTAATCTACCAAAGCTAGAAGACAGGGATTGCCATCACGCGATCCTTGTCTCTCGACCGTAACGGAAGTTTCCTTACAGGTCTTAATTATCATGAATGAACAAAGCGATGCGGGGCTGGACGGCCCTGAAGCTGCGGCTGACCGGGTGGCCGAAATTGATAGGCTTTCGCGCGAAATCCGCACAAGGCTGGAAGAGATGACGGCGGGGCTGGATGAGGGCTCGGCCTCTAATGTCAAAGCAATCACTAACAAACTTGATCTTTTACATGCAGCGCACCTGAAGGTGTTGGCTGCTGAGGATGCATTTCATGCCAAACTCGGAACTGACCCAGATGCAGATGCCATCGACTATGACGCCATCCGTGTTGACGTCGGGTGCCGACTTGATCGCCTACGCGAAAGCCTCATGGCAGAGGGATTTCCTTGCGATGCTGACACAAGAGCAGCTTGTCACCTTGCCTTATCTGTTCGACTTTTGGGCGATGCCGCATCAGATCGCCCCAAGCGGTGATTGGCGGACCTGGGTGATCTTAGGTGGGCGCGGCGCGGGGAAAACCCGCGCCGGGTCTGAGTGGGTGCGTAAAATGGTGGAAGGTGCGCTGCCCCACGCGCCGGGGGCGTGCCGACGCGTGGCTTTGGTCGGAGAGACGATGGATCAGGCGCGCGAGGTGATGGTCTTTGGCGACAGCGGTATTTTGTCTGTCTGTCCCCCGGATCGCCGCCCTGACTGGATTGCAGGTCGTCGGTTGCTGGTCTGGCCCAATGGGGCAGAGGCGCAGGTTTTTTCAGCGCATGATCCCGATAGCTTGCGCGGGCCGCAATTCGATGCGGTTTGGGCCGATGAGTTGGCCAAGTGGCGCAAGGGTGGCGCGGCGTGGGATATGTTGCAGTTTGCCTTGCGTCTGGGGGATAGCCCACGCGCCTGTGTGACGACAACGCCGCGCAAGTCGCAGGTATTGCGCGATCTGCTGGATATGGACACGACCGTTGTTACCCATGCCGCGACGCAGGCGAACCGAGCGAACTTGGCGGACAGCTTTTTGAAAGAGATTGAAGGGCGGTATGGCGGCACAGCGCTTGGCCGACAGGAGATGGAAGGTGTGATGCTGTCCGAGGTGGAAGGCGCGCTTTGGTCTTCGGATGATCTGGCGCGTTGTCAGGTCGCTGGGGCGCCAGCACTGGACCGGATCGTCGTAGCGATTGATCCACCGGGGACATCGCATGCGGGATCGGATGAATGCGGGATCGTTGTGGCGGGTGTCCAGATGAAGGGCGCGCCGCATGAATGGCGCGCTGTGGTGCTGGAAGACGCCAGTATCAATGCGGCAAGGCCGACCGCTTGGGCCCAAGCCGCCATTGTGGCGATGCGCCGGCATGGGGCCGACCGTTTGGTGGCGGAAGTCAATCAGGGTGGCGATATGGTGGAGGCTGTGTTGCGCGGCGTTGATCCGCTGGTGTCATACCGCTCAGTCCACGCCAGCAAGGGCAAGGTCGCGCGCGCGGAACCTGTTGCGGCGCTTTATGAGCAGGGCCGCGTGTCCCATGTGCGCGGGTTGTCGGTGCTTGAGGATCAGATGGCGCAAATGACCAGTGCAGGATTCGAGGGCAAAGGATCGCCGGATCGTGTCGATGCGCTGGTCTGGGCTTTGTATGATCTGATGATCGCGCCTGCATCAAAATGGCGAAACCCCAGTATTCGCGGGCTTTGAAGGTGTTGCGTGCGGTGACGCGCGGTGCTGTGGCAATTTCCTAATCCCTTTGATGCAAATTGTTTTTCGTGAACTGCAGATGGTCACCACCGGCCGGCACGAGGAGTTTTGAATGTTTGAATTTTTAAACCGTACCAAGCCAGACGCGGCCCCGGTTGAGGTCAAGGCCTCGGCTACGGGGCGTGTGATGGCGCTGTCTGGTGCCGGTCGGGTCGCCTGGTCGCCGCGTGATGTTGTGTCGCTGACGCGGGCCGGATTCTCGGGCAATCCGATTGGCTTTCGTGCGGTCAAAATGATCGCAGAGGCGGCGGCGGCTTTGCCAGTGGTTTTGCAAGATGATGCGCGGCGCTATGAGACGCACCCTGTGCTGGCGCTGCTAGCGCGCCCCAATGCGGGGCAGGGCCGGGCGGAACTGCTTGAGGCTTTGTTCGGGCAGGTTCTGTTGACCGGTAATGGCTATCTGGAGGCTGTGGCCGATGATGCGTTGCCGGTTGAGATGCATGTGCTGCGCTCGGACCGGATGTCTGTGGTGCCGGGGGCAGATGGCTGGCCTGTGGGGTATGAGTATATGGTGAATGGTCGCAAGCATCGCTTCAATGTGGCCGATGGGTTGAGCCCGATTTGCCATATCAAGAGCTTTCACCCGCAGGATGATCACTATGGGTTTTCGGCTTTGCAGGCGGCAGCCTCGGCCATTGACGTGCATAATGCGGCCTCGCGTTGGTCCAAGGCCTTGCTGGATAATGCGGCGCGTCCATCGGGTGCAATTGTGTATCGCGGGGCGGATGGCCAGTCGTCGCTGACAGCGGATCAGTATGACCGGTTGTTGGGTGAGATGGAGACCCAGCATCAAGGGGCGCGCAATGCGGGCCGACCGATGTTGCTGGAAGGCGGGCTTGATTGGAAGCCGATGGGGTTCTCGCCGTCTGATATGGAGTTCCAGAAAACCAAAGAGGCCGCGGCGCGCGAGATTGCGATTGCTTATGGCGTACCGCCGATGCTGTTGGGGATACCTGGTGATGCGACCTACGCCAATTATCAGGAGGCAAACCGCGCGTTTTACCGCCTGACGGTGCTGCCGCTGGCGAGCCGTATATTGAGTGCAATTGCGGTTTGGCTGTCGGATTATGCGGGGGAAGAGGTCGCGCTGCGCCCTGATCTGGATCAGATTCCCGCGTTGTCATCAGAGCGTGATGCCCAATGGCGGCGGGTGAGCGAGGCTGCGTTCTTGACGGATGCAGAGAAACGGTCACTGCTTGGCCTGCCTGCACAGGAGGTCGGCGATGGTGCGTAATGTTGTCGAGATGGACGGCAAGCCGCGCCGCGATGCACCGCCGCAGGTGTCGGATTTCTGGTTTGCACAGGTCGATGTGCGGCTGGGGCGGATTGAGTTCATGGTCCAGCGCCTAGAATGGCAGATATGGCTGATTGTGTGCGGCTGTGCCGGGTTGCTGGTTTTTGAAATTGTCAAAGCTTTAGGTGGAGCACCGTCATGAATTTGGAACATAAATTTTGTGCGCTTGGCACTGAGGTGACGGTGACCGATGGGACGATCATCAGCGGATATGCATCGCTGTTTGGCAAATCTGATCAAGGTGGCGATACGGTTGAGAAGGGGGCTTATGGTGCCTCTCTCGCCAAAGGGCGCGGTGTAAAGATGCTGTGGCAGCACGACCCCGCCCAGCCGATTGGTGTGTGGGACGAGGTGCGCGAGGATGCCACGGGACTTTGGGTCAAGGGCCGTCTGCTGACGGATGTGGCGAAGGGACGCGAGGCTGCGTCGCTGATTGCGGCCAAGGCGATTGATGGGTTGTCTATTGGCTACCGCACCGTGAAGGCCCGTAAGGACGACAAAGGCGGACGCCTTTTGTCAGAACTGGAGCTTTGGGAGGTGTCTTTGGTTACATTCCCGATGCTTCCTGATGCGCGTGTGGGGGCCAAGGGGGATGACCCTGCGGAGACTGCCATGCG
>JALQUF010000086.1 GCA_023263855.1 Yoonia sp.
GATCACCGTCGATGGGGCCAACAAGATCACCTATGACCGCAACAAGCCACGCAATGCTGTCGATGACACGCTGGATGCGCAGATCGTGAAGGATGCCGCGCGTTTCCTGAATGATGGTGAGAAGATGCAGTTGGATTATGCGGTGCAGAACACGCTGCGGACCATCGGGACGCGGACTTCTTCGCATATTGTTCAGCAGTTCGGGATGCGCAACGCATTGCAGCCGGATCACCTGACGGTGAAATTGCGCGGCTCTGCAGGCCAGTCACTGGGGGCGTTTGCCGCACCCGGTCTCAAGCTTGAGGTGTCGGGCGATGCCAACGACTATGTGGGCAAGGGTCTTTCGGGAGGGACAATCGTAATCCGTCCGCCGATGGTCAGCCCGCTGGTGGCGTCGGACAACACGATTATTGGCAACACCGTGCTTTACGGTGCGACAGCGGGGTATCTTTTCGCGGCCGGTCGCGCGGGCGAGCGCTTTGCGGTGCGCAACTCGGGTGCCCATGTGGTGATCGAGGGCTGCGGCACGAACGGGTGTGAATATATGACCGGTGGTGTGGCGGTGATCCTTGGCACGATTGGTGCGAACTTCGGGGCGGGCATGACCGGTGGTATGGCCTATCTTTATGACCCCAAGGGCGAGGCCGCAGAGCTGATCAATATGGAAACACTGGTGACAAACCCTGTGACGGTCGATCACTGGGAGACCCAGTTGAAAGGCCTGATCGAACGCCATGCCGCAGAGACAGGCAGCCGCAAGGCCGCTGATATCCTGCAGCATTGGGACCTTGAGAAAGCGAATTTCCTGCAGGTCTGTCCCAAAGAGATGCTGGTGCATTTGCCTGCACCGCTGAGCATCGAGGACGCGGCAATCCCTGCGGAATAAATACCACGCCCCCGCGCCAAAATGCGCGCGGGGGCGGTCCAACTTCTTGACCTGCTGACCTGCCACATGGCTTAAGGTTGCGTGATGGCAGAAACGAGCACAGCAAAGAAGCGACCGGCGAAAAAGCCGGCACCCAAGAAGAAACCTGCGCCGAAAACCGAAAAGCTGGGTCTTGTGGACCGGATGCGGCGGTTTGTGCGGCGCGTGGTTTTTTGGGGGATTCTGGCTGTGTTTTCATTCGCGCTGATCTGGACGCTGCTTTACGCGGTCATCAATCCACCAACCACGCCCTATATGCGCGCCGAAGCGCACCGGCTGGTGAATATCAAACAGGACTGGGTCGATATCGAAGACATCGCCCCGGTGATGGCGCGGTCTGTGGTGGCGGCTGAGGATGCGAATTTCTGTCTGCATTGGGGGCTGGATGTGGATGCGATTCAGGATGCGGTAGAACGGGGGCGCGGGGGTGCCTCGACCATTTCGCAGCAGGTCGTCAAGAATGTGTTTTTGTGGCACGGGCGCAGCTGGTCGCGCAAAGCGATTGAAGCCTTGTGGACGCCATTGACCGAAGCCATCTGGTCCAAGCGGCGGATTGTCGAGATTTACCTGAATGTGGCCGAGTTTGATGAGGGTGTGTTCGGTGTGCAAGCAGCTGCACGGCATTATTTCGGGGTGGATGCGTCTGATTTGTCGGCGCGGCAAGCCGCACGTTTGGCGGCGATCCTGCCATCGCCCAAGAACCGCTCGGCCAGTAACCCCAGCACGTTCACCCGCAACCGGGCTGCATCAATCATGAGTGGCGCTGCGACGATTGCCGCCGATGGGCGGTCTGATTGCTTTGAAAACTGACCCCTGCCATTGATCAGCGGCGTGGCTTGCGGCATTGAAGGGATAGTCCCTGAAGCGAGCCTGTCATGAACACCCTTTATCATTACCCTCTGTCCCCGTTTTCCCGCAAAGTCCGCCTGTGCCTTGGTGAAAAGAAAATCGAGGTGGTCTTGGTGGAAGAACGGTATTGGGAAGAGGACCCGGATTTTCTGCGCCGGAACCCGGCGGGTAAAGTGCCGGTGTTGAAAATGGACGGGCGCACGATGTCGGACAGTGTGGCGATCTGTGAGTATCTTGAAGAGACACATCCGACGCCTGCCTTGTTGCCCAAAGCGGCTGATGCACGTTGTGAAGTGCGCCGGTTGGTGGGCTGGTTTGATGACAAGTTTTACCATGAAGTCACGATCAATCTGACCGGCGAGCGCGTTTTTCGTAAAGTCATGGGCCGGGGGTATCCTGACAGTACGAATGTCAAAGCGGGCGCAAAGGCGATCAAATATCACCTTGATTACATGGCGCGTCTGCTGGACGAACGCCGCTGGCTGGCGGGCAATGACATGACGATGGCCGATTTCGCGGCCGCAGCGCAACTGTCTTGTCTGGATTATACCAGTGATGTGGATTGGAACCGGCATGAGGTGCTGAAAGACTGGTACGCCAAGATCAAATCGCGCCCGGCGTTCCGGTCGATCCTGGCGGATGAGGTACCCGGTTTTCAACCTGCTGCGCATTATGCTGATCTGGATTTTTAAAGGGGGCCAGCCCCCCGGCGCTGCGCGCCTCCCCCCGAGGTATTTTTGAACATGAGAAGCTTGAAAGAGCAGCTTGTGACGTTTGCGCATGAGGCGGGGTTTGCTTCAGTCGGGGTCTGTCGCCCTGATGCTGTGCCGGAGTTGCCTCAGCGGTTGCAGGCCTTTGTAGATGCGGGGATGCACGGGCAAATGGCGTGGATGGCCGAGCGGATGGCGTGGCGGTCTGATCCGGCGGCGCTCTGGCCTGCGGCGCGGTCTGTGATCATGTTGGCAGAGCCTTACACGCCGGAGCATGATCCTTTGGCCGTTCTGGAACAACCGGGTCGTGGTGCGATCAGTGTGTATGCGCAGAACCGCGACTATCATGATGTGGTCAAGAAGCGGCTGAAGCGTGTGGGCCGCTGGTTGATTGCGCAGGTACCGGGCGCCGAGATCAAGGTGTTTGTAGATACCGCACCTGTGATGGAAAAGCCGTTGGCGCAGGCGGCGGGCTTGGGTTGGCAGGGCAAGCATACGAACCTGTTGAGCCGTGATCTGGGGAGCTGGTTCTTTCTGGGTGCGATTTTTACGACTGTTGCGTTGGAGCCTGACGGGGCGGAGGTCAATCATTGCGGGTCTTGTACGGCCTGTCTGGATGTTTGTCCGACGGCCGCGTTTCCGGCCCCTTACCAGTTGGATGCACGGCGCTGTATTTCTTATCTGACGATTGAGCATAAAGGCCCGGTTGACGCGGATTTGCGCGCGCTGATGGGCAACCGGATTTATGGCTGTGATGATTGCCTGGCTGTATGTCCGTGGAACAAATTTGCCCATGACGGCCGTGATGCGAAACTGGCGGCGCGCGATGATTTGAAGGCGCCCCCGCTGGCCGATCTGGCAGGTCTTGATGACGCGGGGTTTCGGGCGTTGTTTTCGGGCTCGCCGATCAAGCGCATTGGCCGCGACCGTTTTGTCCGCAATGTGGCCTATGCGATCGGCAATTCAGGTGATCCGGCAATGATCGCGCATGTTTCACCTTTGGTTGATGATCCGGATCCGGCGGTGGCCGATGCGGCGCGCTGGGCTATCTTGCGCCTGAAGGAGGACTGACCATGATACGAACGCTTGCTTTGATGATGTTGCCAATGGCGGCCGCCGCCCAGGTGCAGCAGGGCCCGGCGAATGCTGATTTTGCGCCTGCTTTTGCGGGACAGACGCGCGCGCCGGCGTTGCCCGACACCGCGGTGACGGTTGAGGTTTTTGCCGATGGGCTGGAAAGCCCCTGGGGTATTGCCCCGCTGGGTAATGGTCAGTTTCTGGTGACTGAGAAGCCCGGACAGATGCGGGTGATTGACGCGGATGGCCGTGTGTCAGCGCCCGTGTCCGGTCTGCCGGATGTGGCAGCACAAGGGCAGGGTGGTTTGCTGGATGTGGCGGTCTCTCCGCGTTTTGCGCAGGACCGGACGGTGTTTTGGACCTACGCGAAATCTGTGCGGGGCGGCTTGGTCACGGCGGCAGCACGTGGGACACTAGCTGCGGATGGCAGTCTGAGCGACGTGGCGGATATATTCGTGCAGGACAATCCGGCGCGCAATGGACGCCACTTTGGCAGCCGGATTATTCCGATGGCAGATGGCACGGTGTGGATCACTACGGGTGATCGGGGTGCCGGAGACAGCGGTACTTTGGTGCAGGATATCGAGACAACCCACGGCAAGGTTATCCGGATCAACGCAGATGGCACGGTGCCTGCGGACAACCCGTTTGTCGGGCGTGCCGGTGACGATCAGGTGTGGTCTTTGGGACATCGCAACATGCAGGGTGCTGCGATTGGCCCTGGCGGGCTTTGGACGATTGAGCATGGGCCGCGTGGCGGGGATGAGCTGAACCAGCCGCAAGCAGGGCTGAACTATGGCTGGCCTGTTGTCAGCTACGGGATCAACTATCGTGGCTCTGACGTGGGCGCGGGTGATCCGCGTGCGCCGGAGTTTGAGGAGCCGGTTTATTATTGGGATCCGGTGATCGCGCCGGGTGGCATGATGTTCTATGACGGACCCTACACCGATTGGCAGGGTGATCTGCTGATTGCATCGCTGAACCCCGGGGCGCTTGTGCGCTTGAAGTTGCAGGATGGCCGCGTTGTCGGGGAAGAACGGTTGTTGACCGACGCGGGCCGCATCCGGGACGTGGAAGTCCTGGATGACGGCGCTGTTTTGCTTTTGCGGGATGCCGGTGACGTGCTGCGCGTGACGCCTGGTTAAGCGGCCAGTTTGCGCGCTGCAGCGAATGAGATCAGGCGCTTTGACTTTTCGTCCCACAGATCAAGGCTCGCGCATTTGATGCTTTGGCCGATGGTCATACGGCTGACTTCAACCAGTTCGTTGTGGTCGCGAAGGACTTCGGTCAAGCGATAGAACGGGATGCGGCTATACAGGTGATGCACGTGGTGGATGCCGATGTTGGCGGTGAACCAGCGCAGGATTGGCGGCAAATCATAATGCGAGCTGCCGTGCAGAGCGGCTTCGTGCAGTTGCCAGTCTTTTGACTGTTCCCAATGTGTCGTCTCGAACTGGTGCTGTACGTAGAACAGCCAGACGCCGATGGATGCCGCGATGAGCGTGGTCGGCAGGAAGACAAGGAACAAGGCCTGAAAGCCGCCGAAGTAGACGATTGTGCCGAGGATCGCGACGATGGCCGCGTTCGTGCCCATTGCACTGATCCAGTACTTGCGCCCTTGGTTCATCAGCCCGAGCGGCAGCCGGTTTTGCAGAATGAACAGGTATGTCGGGCCGAGGCCGAACATGACCAGCGGGTGACGGTAGGCGCGGTACATAAAGCGCCCGAACGCGCTGCGCTGGTGGTATTCTTCAACTGTCAGCGTCATCACATCACCGATGCCGCGTTGATCAAGATCACCTGCGTGGCTGTGGTGGATGGAATGTGTGCGCCGCCAGACGTCGTACGGTGTCAGGGTCACGACGCCCAAAGCGCGCCCGATCCAATCACTGACATCGCGGTTGCCATAGAATGATCCATGCCCGCAATCGTGCTGAATGCAAAACAACCGCAAAAGGAAAAGGCCGTTGGCCGCAGAGATCGCAAAGGCCGCCAGATAGCTGTATTGTGCGACCCAACAGGCCAGCACCCAGAGCACGACAAAGGGGATTAAACTGACCGCAAGTTCAAAGCTGCTGCGGATGCTGCTTGGTTCACGATATTTGGCTAAAATCTGGACCCAGTCGCGGGGGGTCATGTTGGCGGGGGTCTGATTTTTATCTTGCATACACTGCTTCTTGACTTTGGATGGCTTTCGATAACCTAACGTCAGCTATTAGCAAGGAAAAAAGGCTTCATTGTGGTGGGCCTGCGACCTAGTGTAGCGAAGAGAGGACAGACCATGCAGCCGCTTCGAGGCATCGTTTTCAAGATCATGTCGGTGTGCATGTTTATGGGAATGGCCAGTTTGGTCAAAGCCGCGTCTGCTGATGTGCCACCTGGGCAAGCGGTTTTCTTTCGGTCTTTCTTCGCCTTGCCGATCATCTTGGGCTGGCTGGCCATTCGGCATGAGTTGCGGAATGGTTGGAAGACCAAGAACCCATTGGGGCACTTCTGGCGCGGGCTGGTAGGAACGTCAGCCATGGGGTTGGGGTTTACTGGGCTTGGTTTGTTGCCGCTGCCGGAAGTCACGGCCATTGGCTATGCCGCGCCGCTGTTGGTTGTCGTCTTTGCGGCGATGTTTCTGAATGAGAATGTCCGCGCCTTTCGCCTGTCTGCGGTTGCGATGGGGATGGTGGGTGTCCTGATCGTGCTGTCGCCGCGTCTGTCTGTTGGCGCATCCTTGAACACATCCGAGACACTGGGGGCTGTTGTGGTCTTGATGGGGGCGGTTCTGGCGGCTTTGGCGCAGGTTTTTGTGCGCAAGCTGGTGGCGACGGAAAGTACGGCGGCGATTGTCTTTTGGTTCACGATGACATCGTCGGTGTTGGCGCTGTTCACCTTGCCTTGGGGCTGGGTCATGCCGACGTGGCAGGTTGCGGCGATGCTGATCATGGCGGGCCTGCTGGGCGGGATCGGGCAGATTTTCCTGACGTCGAGCTATCGTTACGCGGATGCGTCGCTTGTTGCGCCTTTCGACTATACCTCGATGATCCTTGCGCTGGCGATCGGGTATTTCATCTTTGACGAAGTGCCGACCGGCACGATGCTGATTGGAGCGGGTATTGTGATTTCGGCGGGCGTCTTGATCATTTGGCGCGAACGGGCGCTGGGCCTGCAAAGGGCCCAGCAGCGCAAAGCGACGGGAAATGTTGGAACCTAGGCCTGCCCGCTGCTTTGCTTGAACCTGTGAAACAGTGACTTGGCGCGCGCAATCTTGCGGGCAATGCCGGGCGGGGCTTCATCTACCGCAAGACCCAGTTCTGCATAGAGGGACCACAGGTGCGGTGCTTCATCGGGTAGAAGATGTGGGGGTACTTTCATCGGCGCACCACCTGTAGGCGCCAAGAACCGTTGTGGCACCTTGAAGGGCAGTGATCCCTGCGGGCGGGCCATCATCTTTTGCCTTATACGGGCAATGGCGCGTGGTGCGGCATCTTCCGCGCCAAGTTGGATGCGGTGGGTCCGATAGGACCCCGTGTCCCAATTCAGCAAAACAAGGGCGAACAGTTGCGATGGGCCGGGGCGTTGCGGCAGCGGTTTTGGATTGTCGAGATGATAGGCCGGATTGCTGCGGTAGAACGCATGCGCCGCAATCGCAAAGTCGCATTCGGTTTGGTTCAGCATCCAATAGACCAGGCTGTTATGCTCGGGGCCATGGGCGCGCCGCAGCGTATCGAGCCAGAGATCTTGCGGCGATCTCTTGAGGAGACGGCGCAAGCGTATCTCGCCCTCTGAAAGTTTTGGTCTGCGGGACATGGGGGGTGCGTTGACGTTGTCTGAAATGAACATGAAAAAAATACCTCTTTAACAATGCCCTTATCCCACCCAATCCAGACTGAACTTTGGCTGCGCCGGTCACATTCACGGATTTAATGTTGCTGATTTCGATACAGTTTTGTCAAAAGGCAACGTCTGGACATTGGCGCGGATCAACGCCGGACATTCCTGTTGCGGATAGGCAGAGATATTTTTGCAAAACTGTGGTATACTTGTTCTCCACAGATCGGAGGACGACATGAAGAAACATGTACTGGACAGACCAAAGACTGTTGCACCGTCAATGATGATGCGTGCCGTAGCGATTGAACGCCATGACCAGCCCAGCAAGGCCACACTGGCGCTTCAGCGCAGGCGGCGGGTACGGACGTGGGACCAGCGCGCGAAGTTCTATACGCAGTTTGCGCGCGGGATTCGCCCCTAGCAAATAAAAAGGGGCGCCAATGCGCCCCTTCAAATGCGGGTCGTGCCCGCGCTAGGCGCGGACCAGTTTTTCGTAGTCTTCTGAAATCTCGCGCGTGATTGCGCCGACCTCAAAGTTATAGTCGCCGATCTGTCCGACAGGTGTGACCTCGGCGGCGGTGCCTGTCAGCCAGCACTGCTCAAAGCCTTCCAGCTCTTCGGGCATGATGACCCGTTCGTTCACTGTCAGGCCCTTGTCGCGCAGCATACCGATGACTGTCTGGCGGGTGATGCCGTTCAGGAAAGCGTCAGCGATAGGTGTGTGCACCTCGCCGTCTTTGACAAAGAAGATGTTGGCGCCCGTCGCTTCGGCGACATAGCCGCGATAGTCGAACATCATGGCGTCAGAGCAGCCTTTTGCTTCGGCGGCGTGCTTGGACATGGTGGCGATCATGTAAAGACCCGCCGCCTTGGCCTGCGATGGTGCCGTTTCGGGGCTGGGGCGTTTCCATTTCGCGATGTCGAGCTTGGCGCCCTTCATCTTGGCGTCGCCGTAATAGTTGCCCCATTCCCAAACAGCGACTGCCAGATGGACAGGGTTTTTCGCGGCTGCGACACCCATATCTTCACCCGACCCGCGCCATGCGAGCGCACGCACATAGGCGTCTGTCAGCCCGTTTGCTTCAAGTGCGGCCTGCTTGGCCGCTTCGATTTCATCGACGGAATAGGGGATATCAAAGTCGATCAGTTGACCGGATTTGATCAAACGCTCGGAATGCTCGCGTGATTTGAAGATCTTGCCAGAGTAGCAGCGTTCGCCTTCAAACACGGATGAGGCATAGTGCATAGCGTGTGTCAGGACGTGGACCTTGGCGTCACGCCATTCGACCAATTGGCCGTCCATCCAGATTTTACCATCTCTGTCATCATATGCGCCGGCCATTGCATCCTCCGTCCGATTTGCATTTGTTACGCTAGTAGGTCCGTTTCGGACATAATGTTGCGTAGTTTCTGCGTTTCGCTAGCAGTTGATTCTTGGAATGTCAACAAAGCTGACGTATTGTAGGCTGCAAGACCAAGGGAGAAGACGCGCATGAACGATGGGATGCCGCCGCAGATGGGCCAAAGCCTGCTGTTTCTGACAGACGAGCAGCTGCGCAAGGGGATCGAGGCGATGTTCTTTGCCTATCGTGGGTTTACCGCTGATCCGGACCGGATACTTGCTGACAAGTCATATGGCCGGGCGCATCACCGGGCCATCCATTTCATTCACCGCAGCCCCGGTACGACAGTGAACAATCTACTCTCAATTCTTGGCGTTACAAAACAATCGCTTAATCGTGTGTTGCGCACATTGATCGAAGACGGTTTGGTGGCGAGCACTGTTGGGCAACGTGACAAACGCGAGCGTCATCTGCATCTGACGGCGGCGGGTGCCGCCTTGGAGCGTGAGCTGTCAGATGCGCAGCGTGACCGGATGCGCGCCGCCTATCGTGCGGCAGGCCCGACCGCAGTTGCCGGCTTCCGGCAGGTGTTGGAGGCGATGATGGATGAAGAAACGCGCCACCATTACGAGGCGATGAAGGATAGACCGGAATGAGCAATGATGATGCCCACCTGCTGATTGTCGACGACGACGAGCGTATTCGCGGTCTCTTGCAGAAGTTTCTGATGCGCTCCGGCTTTTTGGTCACTACTGCGCGTGATGCGGCCCATGCGCGCCGGATATTGTCGGGTCTGGAATTTGATCTGATCGTGCTGGATGTGATGATGCCGGGTGAAGATGGCATGTCGTTGTGCCGTGATCTGCGCCGCACGATTACGACGCCGATTATGCTGCTGACCGCCAAGGGTGGTACGGATGACCGGATTACGGGACTTGAGGCGGGGGCTGATGATTATCTGGCCAAGCCGTTTGAGCCCAAAGAACTTTTGCTGCGGATCAATGCGATCCTGCGCCGCGTGCCGGCCACGGAGCCCGCAGTTGTATTGCCCAAGGTGCTGAATATGGGTCCGGTGCGCTATGATATTGAACGTGGTGAGATGTGGCACGGGGAAAAGCTGGTGCGTCTGACAGCGACGGAAAGCCAGTTGATGCGTATCTTCTCGGGTTGTCCCGGAGAGGCGGTGACACGCACGCGTCTGGTTGAAGAGCTGAGCCGGTCGGGCGGGCAGACGCAGGAACGGGCGGTTGATGTGCAGATCACCCGCTTGCGCCGCAAGATTGAGGAAGATCCCAAGCAGCCGCGTTATTTGCAGACTGTGCGTGGGGCCGGGTATATGCTGGCACCGGAGTAAAGGGGGCCAGCCCCCTCGGCGCGATGCGCCTCACCCCCGAGGTATTTTTGAACATGAGAAGACGGTTGTTATTTTCTGTTGAATTGCGTCTTTTGGGCAGATGACAACAGCATTGATTTCACATGAGGATTGCGCGGACCATATCACGCCGCCGGGTCACCCTGAACAGGTGGCGCGTTTGGATGCGGTTTTGGGCGCGCTTGAAGGTTTCGATTTGCAGCGCGTGAAAGCGCCTTTGGCAGCAGAAGATGATCTGTTGCGCGTGCATCCACAGGCACATATTGATGCGATCCGCGCGGCAGCCCCCGACGCGGGGTGGCGGTCGCTGGATGCGGATACGCATATGTCTGTCGGCACATTGAAGGCAGCTTATCGCGGGGCCGGTGGCGTGGTGCGCGCCGTCGATATGGTTTTGGGAGGCGAGGTGCGCAATGCCTTTGTCGCCATGCGCCCGCCCGGGCATCATGCTGAACGTCAGACGGCGATGGGCTTTTGTTTCTTTGGCAATGTCGCCATCGGGGCCAAGCATGCGTTGGACCATCACGGGCTTGAGCGCGTGGCGATTGTTGATTTTGACGTCCATCACGGCAATGGCACGCAGGATCTGGTCGAGGATGATGCGCGTATTCTGTTTTGTTCGACGCACCAGTCACCTCTTTTCCCGGGCACCGGTGCCGCCGATGAAGTGGGCGTTGGGAATGTGCTGAATGTACCTTTGCCTGAAGGGACAGGATCACAGGCTTTTCGGGATGTCATCACGCAGATTGTGCTGCCGCGGTTGGATGCATTTTCGCCGCAACTTGTCATAATTTCGGCTGGATTTGATGCACATATGAATGATCCTTTGGCGGGCATGCGCCTGACAACGGAGGATTTTGGTTGGGTGACTGCGCGTTTATGTGATGTTGCGGACACCCATTGCGAAGGCAAGGTGGTATCAAGTCTTGAAGGCGGGTATGACCTTGCGGCATTGGGCGCCTCTGCGGCGGCCCACGTAAAGGTTTTGGAGGAACGGGGCCGATGAGCGACGTTGAAGAAATGAGCTTTGAACAGGCGATCAAGGAGCTGGAGACCGTGGTTGGCCAGCTTGAGCGCGGTGACGTGGCATTGGACGAAAGCATCGCCCTTTATGAGCGCGGTGCGGCGCTGAAAGCACGCTGCGAGGCCAAGTTGAAAGAGGCCGAAGAAAAAGTCGCAAAGATCACTTTGGGCGAGAATGGCGTACCGGCAGGGACGGCCCCGCTCGATGGTTGAGGGCGCGCAGGGGTACCGGATCGCAGCGCTTCAGCGCAAACCGTTGGACAAGGCACTGGCGCAGGCCTCTTTGGTGGCCGAGGCGCGGATCGGCTTTGCATTGAGTGGGCTGGAAGGCGATGTGCCCAAAGCGATGCTTTATGCAGCATCTGGCGGCAAGGCGTTGCGGGCGTTTTTGGTGTTGGAATCGGCGCGGATGCTGGGGATCAATCCGGTTGCCGCCGCTGGAGCGGCGGCTGCGATTGAATGTATCCATGCCTATTCGCTGGTACATGATGATCTGCCCTGCATGGATGACGATGATCTGCGTCGCGGCCAGCCGACTGTTCACAAAAAATGGGATGAGGCGACGGCCGTTCTGGCAGGGGACGGGTTACAGGCGCTTGCGTTTGAGCTGTTGGTGCAGGCGGAATGTGGCCCGCGCGCGAAGCTTAATCTTTTGATGTCTTTGGCCAATGCCGCGGGTGTGCGCGGTATGGTCGGTGGGCAGGCGGCTGATATTGCCGCTGAAACGGCTGCTGTGCCGCTGGATTTGCAGCAGGTCATGGATTTGCAGGCGGCCAAAACGGGTGCGCTGATTTCGTGGTCCGCGCTGGTTGGTCCGCGTATGGCCGAGGCCGAGCGCGAGCCTTTGTCGATCTACGGGGCTTATCTTGGCCTTGCGTTCCAGATTGCAGATGACGTTCTGGATGCCATCGGCGATGTGGCGACTGTCGGAAAGGCCGTTGGTAAGGATGCAGCGGCCGGAAAGGCGACATTTGTGTCTTTGCTGGGCCTTGATGGGGCAAAAAGCCGCGCGGCGGCTCTGGTGGAAGAGGCTTGCGATGCGCTATCTCCCTACGGAGAAGAGGCCGACACGTTGAAGGAAGCCGCGCAGTTTGTGATTGCGCGCACGCATTAAGAAGGGTCGCCATGTCAGACCAACCCCACACCCCGATCCTGGATCGTGTCACCACGCCTGACGACATGAAGGGCATGTCTGACGCCGAACTGCGCCAGCTAGCCGATGAGCTGCGGGCCGAGACGATTTCGGCCGTATCTGTGACGGGTGGCCATTTGGGGGCAGGGCTTGGTGTTGTTGAAATGACAGTGGCGCTGCATGCCGTTTTCGATGCGCCCAAGGACAAGATCATCTGGGATGTGTCGCACCAGTGCTATCCGCATAAAATCTTGACGGGGCGGCGCGACCGTATTCGTACCCTGCGCACCGAAGGCGGCCTGAGCGGGTTCACCAAGCGGTCGGAAAGCCCGTATGATCCTTTTGGCGCGGCCCATTCCAGCACCTCGATTTCCGCAGCCTTGGGGTTTTCCACCGCGCGTGATCTAGGCGGCAGCTGCGACAGCGGCTTGGGCGATGCCATCGCGGTCATAGGCGACGGCGCTATGACGGGCGGCATGGCCTATGAAGCGATGAACCACGCAGGCCATTTGAAAAAGCGCCTGA
>JALQUF010000087.1 GCA_023263855.1 Yoonia sp.
TTGTGCAAGGCGCTGGCGCGATGAACGTCAAGGCGCTGTCGCAGGTCTCTGGCGTGGTGCCTGTTATCATCCCGGTTGAGCCTGATATGGTTCATATCGAAGAACTGATGGCGGCTTGTGACGGTTTTTTCTTTCCCGGCGGACGGCCCAATGTGCATCCTGAAGAATACGGCGAAGAAGAGACAGAGGCCCACGGCACGTTTGAGCGCAATCGCGACCGGCTGACACTGCCTTTGATCCGCGCCTGTGTGGCAAATGGCCAGCCGATTATGGGTGTGTGCCTTGGATTTCAGGAAATGAATGTCGCGATGGGCGGCTCGCTCTATCCGGAAATCCGTGATTTGCCGGGGCGTGACAACCACCGCATGCCGCCCGATGGCACTCTGGAGGAAAAGTTTGAGCTCCGCCACGAGGTCACATTGACCGAAGGGGGGCGTTTTCACCAGCTGTTCGGCAGCAACAAGGTGATGACCAACACTCTGCACGGGCAGGGGATCAAAAAACCGGGGCCGCGCATTGTGATTGATGGACATGCACCCGACGGCACGCCAGAGGCGATTTATGTCAAGGATGCCCCCGGATTTGCCCTATCTGTGCAATGGCATCCCGAGTGGAACGCCGAAGCCGACCCGGTGTCGCGTCCGCTTTTTGAAGCTTTTGGCGAAGCCTGCCGTGGGTGGGCATCGGGCGGATTACGCAAGGCGGGCTAACTCTGCACTGATCTGATTTGTATCAATCTGTCGCGTTTTGTTTCTTGCTATGCTGCCGTCAGCAGCAAGGAGTATCGCCATGAACATTCTGATTGCCTATGCCTCGACCGAGGGGCAAACCCGCAAGATCGCCCGTTACGCCACTGATTATCTGATTGGACAAGGGCACTGCGTCGAACTGGCCGGCGCCGAGGATGCCTGCGATGCCGAATTTGCACGGTTTGATGCGGTGCTTCTGGCTGGATCGGTGCACGCGGGCAATTACCAAAAACCACTGATCAAGCTGGCCAAGCGCAAGGCCGCCGCACTTGCGCAGGTCCGCTCTGCGTTCCTGTCGGTGTCGTTGGCCGCTGCGGGGACTGATGCTGATGATTGGGCCGGATTGTCCGCGTGCGTAAACCGCTTCGCCGAAAAGACCGGTTGGGTGCCGCCCACGGTGATGCATGTGGCGGGCGCGTTTCGGTTCTCCGAATATGATTTCTTCAAATCCTGGGCGATGCGCTGGATTGCATCACAAAAGGATCAGGACGTGGATTCACGTCAAGACAAGGAATACACGGATTGGGCCGCCTTGAAGAAGACGCTGGATGAATGGCTTGCCGGTGCCTGACCGTCAGAGGATCAGGTCAAAGGTCTTATTCAGGGGCAACTCTCGCGCTCGGGTGCCTGTCAGATCAAACAGCGCATTGCCCAAGGCCGGCATCGACGGCGGCGTGCTGGGTTCACCCGCGCCGCCCATGAAAGGGTTGTTTTCCAGCAGGCGAACGTCAAACTCTGGTGCCGTGTGCATCCGCATCGCGTCATAGTCATAGAAATTGCCCTGTTCGGCCATGCCATCACGGAACGTGATTTCGCCCTGCATCGCCGCCGAGAACCCGTAGATCGCGCCCGAGGTCATCTGCGCCTCAACGATGGCGGGGTCCAGTACGGTGCCCAGATCGGCCGCAATCCAGCATTTGTTGATTTTAATGCCATTGCCGGTGTCCTGTACCTCGACAACTTCGGCAACCGGTGTGCCAAAGGAAAAGCTGAACGCGATTCCGCGCCCGATGCCCTCAGGCGTCTGGCCTGTCCAACCGGACATTTCACCCACAGCCTCGATCACCCCTGCTGAGGGCGCATGTTCTGCACGCGCCAGATCCAGCCGGAATTGCAGCGGGTCCGTTCCTGCCGCATGGGCCATTTCGTCAATGAACGTATCGAACATAAAGCCGTTGATGGATGCGCCGACCGACCGCCAGAATCCGAGGGGGACCGAAATATCGGTCAGATGCCCGGCGATACGCAGGTTGGGAATGGCATAGGGCTGATCAGCTGCACCCTCGACATGGAGCCGGTCAGGGCCGGGGGGAACCGCACCGGTTTGGCGCATGGACACATTGTGGAACACCGAAGGGGCCGCTACTTTGCCGTCCAGCAGTGCAGCCTTGCCGTCTTGCACAATGCCGCGGAACCGGGCGATGGCAGCAGGACGGAAGAAATCGTTGCGGATGTCTTCTTCGCGCGACCATGTCATACGAATGGGTGTGCCGGGCATCGCGGCGGCGATACGTGCAGCTTGGAGGGAAAAATCAGATTCTCCGCGCCGCCCAAAGCCGCCGCCCATAAAGGTGGTGTGCAGCGTGACCTGTTCAGGTGTCAGCCCAACCGCGTCGGCACAGGCATCGCGAATGGCGGTCGGGGATTGATTGCCGGACCAGATTTCCAACGCATCACCTGTAAACAGCGCTGTTGCGCTCATCGGTTCCATCGTTGTGTGCGCCAGCCAAGGCACATAGTATTCCGCTGTAATTTCAGTCCCTTCAACCGCGACATCGACATCGCCATCATCACGAATGACACTGTTTGGCACATCCTCAAGCGATGCCGCGATAGCTGCGCGCAGCGCTTGGGTATTTGCGGGATAGGTCGCTGGTGCCCATTCGATATCAACCGCCTCTGCCGCCTGGATCGCAAGCCAGGTGTTTGTCGCAACGACCGCAATGCCGTCGCCAAGGTCAAGGATCGCTTCGACCCCGTCCATCTCCTGGGCAAAGCTGTCATCATAGCTGACCATTCCGTTGCGCGTGGGGCTCATGCGGACGGTGGCAAACTTCATTCCGTCCAGTTTCTTGTCCGTCGCAAAGTCAGCCGTGCCAGTGACCTTTGCAACCATGTCCACGCGCGGCATTGGCTTGCCCAAGTATTTCCACGTAGCTTTGTCACGTAAGGCAACATCTGGCGGTGTGATGTCGCGGACAGCCTCGGCAAGATCCCAATAGGCAAGCGTTGTGCCGTCTGCGGCGATCACCGCACTGTCCTTGGTGGTCAGCGTCGCCACATCAACGCCCAAACGTGCGGCGGCCGCCAGTTTCAGCGCCTCGCGCGCTGATGCGCCCGCATGGCGCATCCGGTCATAGAAATCCTTCATCGAGGTCGAGCCGCCAGTTGCCTGCATATCAAGCAGTTTACCCACCTTGCCCACCTGTTCACGCAAGCTGTGTTTGAACGGCGTGTCCTGATAGTGCGCGCCGGGCAGGGCCATGCCAAGAAAGACCGAATTGTAATAGGCCAGCGCAGGCGGTCCATGAAGCACGGTGATATCGTCCCATGCAACGTCCAGTTCTTCCGCCGCCAAAGCGGCCAGCGTGGTTTGCACGCCTTGGCCCATTTCGGCGCGGGGCGCGATCAATGTCACACCGTCCTGATTGATCAGCACGAAAGGGTTAAGCGTGGCTTCCCCCGGGCCGGGCACCAAGGGGTTCGGCGCGTCTTTGTTGATCTGGTAGGCTCCGAAGGCCACACCGCCGACAATAGCAGCAGAGCCAATCAGAAAAGTCCGGCGGGCGATTGTTTTGACGCGTCCCATGATTACACCTTGTCTGCGATGCGCTGGGCGGCATCTTTGATCGCGGCGCGGATGCGTGGGTAAGTGCCACAGCGGCATAAATTGCCCTGCATCGCGTCATCGATTTCCTGATCGGTTGGCGCTGGAATTTCAGCCAGCAAAGCGGCGGCATTCATAATCTGCCCCGATTGGCAGTAGCCACATTGCGCCACCTGATGATCGACCCAGGCCTGCTGGATCGTTGCCATATTGTCGGGGGTGCCAAGACCTTCGATCGTGGTGACTTCGCCCCAGACATCGGCCAAAGCGACCTGACAGGATCGCACAGCTTCTCCGTCAATCTGTACGGTGCAAGCGCCACAAGCGGCCACGCCGCAGCCGAATTTGGTCCCTGTCAGCCCAATCTCGTCGCGCAACACCCATAAAAGGGGCACATTGTCGGGCAGGTCCACATCATGTGTCGTTCCGTTAACATTAAGCTGTCTGGCCATGTCGCGCTTCCAAAGTGAACAGGTCGGTTCAGGATAAGTGGCTTGCCGGGCCGATGGCAACTGCTGTGCGCATGGCCATTGGCGCTCAGCGGATTGGTGCCGCAACGTCATCGGCGCGCGCTAGACCGCAGAAAGGCCTTTGATCTGCCCCAGCAGCCCCGGAATTTTCTCTTTGAACCGAAAGAACCCATGCGTGGCATGCGGCCATGCCGCCGCATCATAGGGGCGTAAAACCTGCACCAAGTTGGCGTCTTGCAAGGCGTCGCGCGTTGGGCCTGTCGGCACATAGGACGTGACAATCTGATCCAGATCATGCGCGCTAGCCCATGCCGCAAGCGTCTGGGCTGTCACCTCTGTCACCGGTCCCAACCTTTGTGCGAACCGGGCGCTGCAATCGTGCAACCCGCCGCGCACAAACTCCGTCACATTCGGGCTGACTGCCAACGGACTGCGCGTTTGGGTGGTCTGTAGCGTTGCAGTCGCCACAGGCCGCAGCTGATCCAAAAGCCACCCCGGCGAAAGATCTTCTTCGGTGACCAGCAGACCGGTGCGGCGGTTGGGATCAAAGCTGCCCGAGACCGGCACGGGCCCGCGCGCAGGGGGCGGCGTGCCTTCCAAAGGTGCGGCGAAACTGGCCAGACCGGTTGGGTTGAAACGGCCTTCGGTGTATTTTGCAATATTGTCCGGTCGGGCCAGATAGGTTTTTCCGATGGTCTGCAAGCCACCCACCCAGCGCCAGGATAGGGTATTTGATGCGGGGTCCCCATCAAGCAAATGCCGCAAAAAGAAGTCAGCGCCCAATGTCCACGGCAGGCGCAGGGTGAAAATCCAGATTGAGGCAAACCACATGCGGGCGTGGTTGTGCAGGTAACCTGTCTCGGTCAGTTGCCGCGCCCAATGGTCAAAACATGCAATGCCGGTTTCGCCTTTGCAGGCGGCCTCCCAGTCTTGCCGCAGCCCGCTTTCTGTCTGGATGCGGTTCAACGCTGCTTGCAAGTCTGAGCGATACTGCGCCCAGACACCGGGCCGCAGTTCGAGCCAGCCTTTCCAATAGGTCCGCCAATAGACCTCTTGAAAGAATTTCTCGGCTGCGCTGGCACTGTGGCGCGACAGGGTAGCCTTCAACACATCCTCTTCGGTGATCAACCGGTGGCGGATGTAAGGTGACAAGGCCGACACATAGGCCAGATCATCATAGTTTCGCTTGCTGGCGTAGTCACGGCCCGCATGCGGAACAAAGGCGTTCAGCCGCTCCAGTGCGGCGGTGTAAGAAGGTTCAAACATAACGGGGAACTAACCCGCAGGCAGGGGCTTTCAAGCGACAGTTTGGCCCAATTCCACACCTGCTCTTCTTGACACTGGCGGATGCTCGGGACAACGCTGCCGCCATGATTGATTTACGCCCAGTGGGATATGTGATCGGCCTTCTCGTGGCGTCGCTTGGGATCACCATGCTTGCCCCGTTGGTGGTGGATTTACTGGCAGACAACGGACATTGGTTTGTCTTCTTCGAGAGCGCGGTCATCACGATCGTGACCGGGGGACTGATCGCGCTTGCCTGTGCGAACGGCGTGTCAGAAGGGCTGAGCCTGCGGCAAACCTTCCTGCTGACATCGCTGGTGTGGCTGAGCTTGCCTGTCTTTGGTGCGATCCCCTTTATGCTCGGGGCGCCGGATGCCAACCTGACGGACGCCTTTTTTGAGGCGATGTCCGGCCTGACGACGACCGGTGCCACGGTGTTTACCGGCATTGAATTCATGCCTGACGGGCTTAAGCTCTGGCGCGGTATCCTGCAATGGCTGGGCGGGGTCGGCATTATTGTGGTTGCAATGGTGTTCCTGCCCGAGTTGCGCGTGGGCGGTATGCAGATCTTCCGGTCAGAAGCCTTTGATACAATGGGAAAAATCCTGCCCCGCGCAGGCCAGATCGCAAGCCGGATTTCGGTGATCTATATCGTTTTGACCGTCTGCTGTGCGCTTGCCTATTCTGCCACCGGGATGTTGCCTTTTGATGCAATGGTCCACGCCATGACCACTGTCTCAACGGGGGGGATGGCGAACTCTGACGCGTCGTTCGGGACCTATGGGGCAGGGGCGCATTATGTCGGATCGCTCTTTATGCTGCTCGCGGCACTGCCATTTGTCCGCTACGTGCAGCTTCTGGCAGGCACGGCACAGCCGCTCTGGCGGGACACGCAGATACACACATTTCTCTGGATTGTGCTGATTACGGTCCTCTTGATGACATCCTGGGTCTGGGGGCGCGAAGGCGTGATGTCCGAAATTGCCTTCCGCGAAGCGCTCTTCAACATCACGTCGATCATTTCCGGCACCGGCTATTCCAGCGCGGATTACATGACATGGGGCACATTCCCTGTGGTCTTGTTCTTTCTGATCGGTCTGGTCGGCGGCTGTGCGGGGTCAACGTCCTGCTCTGTGAAGGTCTTTCGCTATCAGATTGTCTTTGCCGCGATCAAAAGCCAGATCAGGCAAATCCATTCGCCCCACGGTGTGTTCAGTCCTCGCTATGACGGGCGGCCGATTAGTGAAGATGTTCTCAATTCGGTCATCGCCTTTCTGGTGGCCTTTATCCTGACGCTTGGCGGTACGGCGGTGTTGTTGGGGCTGACGGGTCTTGATTTCATCACCTCGGTCTCGGGCGCGGCTGCGGCACTGGCCAATGTTGGCCCGGGGCTTGGGCTCGAAATTGGACCGGCGGGGAATTACGCGAATATCAACGATACCGCGAAATGGATCTTGGCGATTGCCATGTTTGTGGGCCGTTTGGAAATCATGGTCGTCTTGACGATCCTATCTATCAAATTCTGGAGAAACTGAAAATGACGACCCGACCGCTTGGCGCGCAAATCTCGCATATGCTGAAAGACCGTGGTGTGGATACGATTTTTGGTATCCCCGGCGTACATAATCAGGAAATGTATCGCGGGATCGAAGAGGCCGGGATCACTCATGTTTTGGCGCGCCATGAACAAGGTGCAGGCTTCATGGCTGATGGGTATGCGCGGGCCACGGGCAAAGTCGGCGTCGCCTATGTGATTTCGGGGCCGGGTCTGTGCAATATCATGACGCCGATGGGGCAGGCCTATTCCGATAGCGTACCGATGTTGGTGATCTCGTCTGTGTTGGATGAGACCGAGGCGAAACGCGGGCAGTTGCACCAGATGAAAGACCAAGAAGGTGCAGCGGCGACCGTGTGTGACTGGTCTGTGACAGCGCGGTCTGCCGCGGCCAGCTATCAGTTGATCGACCGCGCCCTGACCGAGCTTTGCACCGGTGTGCCATCCCCCAAACATATTCAGGTCCCCATCGCACAGTTGGAAGCAAACGCAGAGCCCGCACCTGAGCGCGCCGATGAGTGGCCTTACCGCCCCGAAGCGGCCCCCTTGCAGCGCATTGCTTTGATCGACCGGATCAAGGCGTCCAAACGGCCTTTGTTTATCTTTGGCGGTGGGGCTGTCCACGGGGTAGAGCGCTGGATGCCGCACTTTCAGCGCTTGAATGCGGCTTCATTCACCACCTACGCCGGGCGTGGGATCATTCCTGATGACCGCCCACTGCACTTTGGCGCGACGCTTGCACGGGCCGGCAGCGAAGCTGTGATTGCCTCTGCCGATCTGGTTGTGGCCGTGGGTACCCGCCTGAGCGAGGTTGACCTTTGGCGCGATCATCTGGGCCATACCGCTCCGTTTGTGCGGATTGACCTTGACCCTGAGAGCCTGTCTGACCGGCACAACGCCGACACCCGTATTCTGGCCGATGCCAGCGCACATTTGATGGAAAGCCTCAGCCAATTGGAAGGCGTGAAATCCACGACATGGAGCGCCGAAGAGGTCGCGGCGACCCGCGCGAAATGGCGCGCCGAGATTGACGCCGAACGCCCCGGTATCTTGCCTGTGGCCGAGGCAATGAAAGAGGCAGTGCCAGCGAATACCATGTTCTTTTCCGATATGACCCAATTCGCCTATGCCGCCAAAGAGGTCTACCCGATGGACCGCCCCGGTCATTGGCATCATCCGTTCGGATTCGGCACGCTGGGTTATGCGCTGCCTGCGGCAATCGGGGGCAAGATCGGGGTCGGGGACAAGCCCGTCGTTGCGATCTTGGGCGACTATGGCTTCCAATACACGGTGCAGGAACTGGCGGTTGCGGTCGAGCTTGAGCTGACCTTGCCCATTATCATCTGGGACAATGGCAAGCTGGGCGAGATTGAAGACAGTATGGTCCGCGCACAAATCGCACCCAATGCGGTTGTGCAACGCAACCCCGACTTTCTGAAACTGGCCGAGGCATATGGGGCTGTGGCCGTGCAGCCTGCGGATTTGGGGCAGTTCAAGTCAGCCTTGCAGCGGGCCTTTCATGCAAAAGGCCCGACGATCATTCGTGTGACGTCGGATATCGCTCTTACCAGCAACTGACCAATACGGTGAAATTGGCCGCTTTGCGCGACAAGGCCACCGGCGACAGGGCAGAGGTGCTGCCGGTTTGCGCCGGCACGACCCCTTGCTTGGTCAATAGATCTGCAATCAACGCTGCATCCAGCGAAAACTGCACGTCACTTGGCAGGGTTTGGGCTGCGCCGCCGGCGCGCGGCAACAACATGCCCAAAGCTGCACCGCTGGCGTCCAGTACCGGGCCACCTGCGTTACTGGCTTGCGCCGCAAGCAACAAGCGTTTGCGCCGCTCATCACCTTGCAAATCGCGAATATCCTCTAGCGTTCCAAAGGTCAGCGTGGGGGCATGCAGCACACCGTCATAAGGATACCCTGCCACCGCCACCGCGTCTTTCAGGCGGGGCGTGTCGGATTGGAACGTCACAACATCCACCGGTGCGAGCGGTGTAAGCGGGCGTAAGATTGCGACACCCAGATCGGCATTGATGGTGACGACCTCGGCGTTGGTATCGCGATCAAGGGTAATCCGGCTGCAATTCGCAATCGCTTCGGATGTTGTCACCACGATTCCGTCGTCCGAGACATAAAAACCCGAGCGTGACAGCTGCGGTTGCCGGACAGACAGACCTGCCACCATATCAATCGCCTGATCTTCACCGGGGGGAACAAGATTGGGATCCAGCGTACCATCAAGGCGCGTAAAGCTGGATTGCATCACGTCCAGAATACGGGCGCGGCGCGGGTTGTCGCCCGCAGGCCAAACAAGAACAAAGCCCTTGATGGCGCCATTCTCGACACTGGCCGTGGCAAAGGCATGGCGGTCATCATCGACCCCTTCCATAAAAAAGCTGTTCCCACGCAATTCGCGCGGCCCATCCGGTGGCATCAGGTCAAGCACTTGGAGCACCTCAAACAGACCGGCAAGACGGCCTGCATCGCCCGGCTGCGAGATCAGCAGGACCTGCGCGGTTGGCAGCGTGCTTTGGCCTGCAAACTTTGCAAAAGGCGGGGCATACTCGGTAAAGGCGACCACGGCGGTCGGTATTTGCATTTCAATGCCTGCCACGTCATCACGGACGGGCTGCATGGCCACATCTGACAGTACGGCATTGTATTGCGACAGCAATTGCGCGCGCTGGCGTGAAGTCAGCACACCGGTTGGCTCCTGCGCATAGGCCACTTGCCATGCTTCCATTGCGCTCCGGGTGCCCCGTCCAAAGGCCCCGTCAATCGCCGCATCATAAAAGCCTGCCCAACGCAGCGCTTTCTGCAGCTCTTCACGCGCGGTACGCGACAAGGTCGCTTCCGAGGCACGGGCCTCGCGGGGTGTCTCGTCGGGTATGGCAAGCGGGGCCTGCGGCAACGCGCTTAACGCTTGGGGCGTGTCTTGCTCAGGCACAAGCGCATCGCGGGGCATGGCGCCGCCACCGCCGATCGGCCAGAACTGCTGCTCGAACCGGCGGCCATTTTGCAGATAACTGTCTGATGGAACCTGCCCTGTGCGCAGCAGACGCGACAATTCCTCACGCGCAAGGCTTTCGCTGTAGGGGCCCAAGACGATGCCGTAGAACCCGCGCCCCAGATAATACCCCTGCACATCATCAAAGCGGCGGGCATAGACGCGGGCACGTTCCGTGGCCTCACTCAAAGTGGGGCTCGCCTCGACCTGGACCCAGAAACGGTCTTGCGCCTGCGCCTGCACCGCAAGCACACAAAACAACAAACCGGCAAGAAATATCCTGTACATCGCAAGCAACGCCTCAAATTTTCTGCATTTCCCTTGTGTTGGCGGCGCAGGCGGTGCGGTGCAAGTCAAACTCTTGTCAAAAGCAGGCCCAAGACATGAAAAATCGTCACCCGTTGCCCAATTGACCCTGTCGGCGCGGCACCCTATTGAACGGCCAAAGCACACGAGGGTTCGAGATGGCGGATAAACCACGCAGTTTTCAGGAAATCATCCTGCGGCTTCAGACATACTGGGCCAGCAAGGGCTGTGCGATTCTGCAACCCTATGACATGGAAGTGGGCGCAGGCACATTTCACCCCGCCACGACGCTGCGCGCGCTGGGCGACAAACCTTGGGCGGCCGCTTATGTGCAGCCGTCGCGGCGGCCGACCGATGGCCGCTATGGCGAAAACCCCAACCGGTTGCAGCACTATTACCAGTATCAGGTGCTGATCAAACCATCGCCGCCTGACATGCAGGACCTCTATCTGGGTTCGCTAGAGGCGATCGGGATTGATGCAACCCTGCACGACATCCGCTTTGTTGAGGATGACTGGGAAAGCCCGACGCTGGGTGCCTGGGGTCTGGGCTGGGAAGTGTGGTGCGACGGTATGGAAGTCAGCCAGTTCACCTATTTTCAACAGGTCGGCGGACATGATTGCAAACCTGTCTCTGGTGAGCTGACCTATGGGTTGGAACGTCTGGCGATGTATGTGCTGGGTGTCGATCATGTGATGGACATGCCGTTCAATGATCCCGATGCGCCCATTGCCCTGAAATACGGGGATGTTTTCAAACAGACCGAGCAGGAATATTCGCGCTGGAACTTTGATATCGCTGATACGGATGTGCTGTTGCAGCACTTTATGGATGCCGAGGCGGCGTGCCAGCGTATTCTGGATGCCCCCGCAATTGACCCCAAAACCGGCCAAAAGATCATCATGGCACACCCAGCTTATGACCAATGCATCAAAGCCAGCCACGTCTTCAACCTGCTGGATGCGCGCGGCGTGATCTCAGTCACCGAACGTCAGGCCTATATCGGGCGCGTGCGCGCCTTGGCCAAAGCCTGCGCCGATGCCTTTGTGCAAACCCAAGCAGGCGGGGCAGCGGCCTGATGGCGCGGATTATTATTGTGGCAATGCTCTTGATCGCAGCGGTCGGTGGTGGCGTGCTTTATTACCAGCAGGTCTATGCCTATTACGATACGGTCGCGGCCAGCCCCGACGCTGTGCAACTAACCTCGGTCAGCACAGGTGAGGCGGAACCGATTGTGGTTGCAGAGTTCCAGGGCATTGATGCGATCAGCAGCCCGTTGCGCTATCGGGCCTGCTTTGAAACTCCGCTGAGCCTGGCGATGCTGACTGAAACCTTTGAAATCGTTGATAACGCCGAACCGCGGGTCGCACCTGGGTGGTTCGACTGTTTTGATGCCGCCCAGATCGGGGCAGATCTGCGCACCGATGCGGTTGCCTTTATGGGCATCGAAAACATCGCCTATGGGATCGACCGGATCGTCGCTATTTACCCTGACGGGCGCGGCTATGCGTGGCACCAGATCAATGAATGCGGCGAAGTCGTGTTTGATGGCAACCCCGTCCCCGAAGACTGCCCCCCAATTCCAGAAAGCACCGAGTGATGCCTGATCTTCTGATTGAACTTTTCTCCGAAGAAATCCCTGCGCGGATGCAAACCCGCGCCGCAGATGATCTGCGCAAACTGGTGACGGATGGATTGGTCGAGGCCGGATTGACCTATGCCGGTGCGGCCGCCTTTTCGACGCCGCGCCGCCTGACCCTCTCGATTGAGGGGCTTACGGCGGAAAGCAAGGCGGTGCGCGAAGAGCGCAAGGGCCCGAAGGTGGGTGCACCCGACAAGGCGATCGAAGGATTCCTGCGCGGGGCAGGTGTGGCCCGCGAAGATCTTGAAGTGCGCGATGACAAAAAGGGGCAGGTTTATTTTGCCGTGATCGAAAAACCGGGGCGCCTGGCTGCGGATATTATTGCCGAAGTGCTGGAAAAGACCGTGCGCAATTTCCCGTGGCCCAAGTCGATGCGCTGGGGTGATGGCACGCTGCGCTGGGTGCGCCCGCTGCATAGCATCCTGTGCATTCTCAGCGATGAAGCCGGGGCCGAGGTCGTGCCGCTGGACGTGGACGGCATCACTTCGGGCAACACCACGCGTGGCCACCGTTTTCTTGCACCTGACGCATTTTCTGTCACAAATTTCGATGATTATGAGGCAAAGTTAAAGCGCGCCAAGGTCGTGCTGCGTGCCGATGAACGGGCCGAGGCGATCTGGCATGACGCCACGCATCAGGCTTTTGCGCTGGGGCTTGAGGTCGTTGAAGACCGTGGTCTGTTGGCCGAAGTGGCCGGTCTGGTGGAATGGCCGGTCGTGCTGATTGGCCAGATTGATGACGCCTTCCTTGGCCTGCCGCCCGAGGTGCTGCAAACCTCGATGAAAGAGCACCAGAAGTTCTTTTCCGTGCGCAAC
>JALQUF010000088.1 GCA_023263855.1 Yoonia sp.
ATGTCCCTTATCTGGTTGGGGGTGCGGCCAAGGGCGGCTATCACTATGTGATCTCGCCGCCCTCTCAGCGCCCTTTGCAACACGGCGATATTCTGATGCTGGACACGGGCGCCACATGGGATGGCTATTTTTGCGATTTTGATCGTAATTGGGCGATCGGGACAGCGGATGATGCCGCGCGCCGCGCCTATGACGTTTTATGGCAGGCGACCGAGGCCGGTATCGCTGCAGCACGCCCCGGCGCCACTTGCCGCGATCTCTATGAGGCCATGCGTACTGTGATCGTCAAGCTCGATCCAGCCGGGGGTGATGTCGGCCGATTGGGTCACGGGCTGGGGATGCAGTTGACAGAATGGCCGTCACTTGCGGCATGGGACGACACAATCTTGACCGAAAACATGGTGCTGACGCTTGAACCGTCGCTTTCTTACGGCGCCGGACAGATCATGGTGCATGAAGAAAACATCGTCCTGCGTGAAAATGGCGCCGCGCTTTTAACCGCGCGTGCCGCGCCGGAACTGCCCGTGATCTGAGGAAACCCCATGAAACTTGCGTTCAAGACAGATGACGGGATTGGCAGACGCGCCAATCTGGGTGTGATCGTTCTGGCGGCAGATGAAACGCTGGAACATGAATTCAAGCGGATGATCCCCGAGGATGGCGTCGCACTTTATGTCAGCCGAATTCCGATGGCACCGGACATCAGAGCCGATACACTGGCCGAGATGGAGGCGAAGATTCCCGACACCGCGCAGCTTTTTCCCGCCGTCACCTTCGATGCGATTGGCTTTGGATGCACCTCTGCCGCGACCGTCATTGGTCCGGCACGTGTGGCGGCTGCGGTCACATCCGCCTGCCTCGGCACACAGGTTTCAAACCCGCTGACCGCGATAATCGCGGCCGCCAAAGCGCTGAAAACGCGCCGTGTTGGCTTTGTGACACCCTATGTTGCAGATGTCTCAGCGCAGATGCGCGAAGCACTTCAAACGGCAGGCCTTGAGATCACGAGCTTTGGTTCGTTTGAGGAAGGCGATGACCGAGTCGTGGCACGGATCACCCCTGATTCTATCCTTTCCGCGATCGAAAATGTCGCCGAAAAGGCCCCTTGTGATGCTATCGTCGTGTCTTGCACGAACCTGCGCTGCCTTGACGTTATTGCCAAAGCAGAACGGCAACTTGGCATTCCAATTATATCAAGTAATCAAGCACTTGCATGGCATTTACTGCGACTGGCGGGGATTCGCTCAAAGCGCCCAGAATTTGGGCAACTGTTCAATCTATAGGCCCGCCGCATCGCTTCTTTCGGCTTTCGGGTTGCATCTCAAAGATGGCACCGTTTTAGTCAGGGCAGCAAAAACAGAGTGGTGCCAACGACGCCACCGGGGAGAATGAATTTTGGCCATTGCCAGTGACAACGGTGCATTCGTTGAATTTGAACGCGTGCAAAAAAGCTATGACGGCGAAACGCTTGTCGTAAAAGATCTCAACCTGTCGATGCCGAAAGGTGAGTTTCTGACGATGCTAGGGCCTTCGGGGTCAGGCAAGACAACCTGCCTGATGATGCTGGCCGGTTTTGAGACCGCAACCCACGGTGACATCAGGTTGGATGGGCAGCCCATCAACAACATTCCGCCTCACAAGCGCGGGATCGGGATGGTTTTCCAGAACTACGCGCTGTTTCCGCATATGACCGTCGCCGAGAACCTGTCGTTCCCTCTTGAGGTACGCAAGATCGGCAAATCGGATCGCGAGGCGAAGGTCAAACGCGCATTGGACATGGTGCAGATGGGGGCCTTCGGCGGTCGTCGGCCCGCCCAGCTTTCTGGTGGCCAGCAGCAACGAATCGCGTTGGCCCGGGCGCTCGTGTTTGAACCCGAACTGGTTTTGATGGACGAACCCTTGGGCGCGCTGGACAAGCAGCTGCGCGAAACGCTGCAGTTTGAAATCACACGTCTGGCGCACGATCTTGGTATTACCGTGGTCTACGTGACCCATGACCAAACCGAAGCCCTGACCATGAGCGACCGCGTCGCCGTATTCGAGGCCGGACGCATTCAGCAATTGGCACCGCCAGATGAGCTTTATGAAGCCCCATCCAATAGCTTTGTTGCGCAGTTCATCGGTGAAAACAACACGCTGGAAGGTGTCGTAACGGCTGTGAACGGCGATATTTGCACCGTCAAACTTGATAGCGGCGACGTTATTGACGCAAAGCCTGTGAATGTGTCGAGTGTGGGTGAACGCACAAAAGTATCAATTCGCCCAGAGCGCGTTGAATACAACCGTGAACGCCTGAGCGACGATGCACATACACTCAAAGCCGAAGTGCTTGAGTTCATTTACATGGGCGATATCTTCCGCACACGTCTACGCGTGGCTGGCACGGATGATTTCGTCGTGAAAACGCGTAACGCCCCCGATCAACGCCGCCTGAAACCGGGCGAGCAGATCGAGATCGGGTGGCTGCCAGAGGATTGCCGCGCCTTAGATGCATAAGGTGTAAGTGCAGTAGGTGGTGCGTTGCGTCTGACGACCACCTGGTAAACCAACGAAACGGACGCTTCTTACGGGAGAATAAGATGAGAAAATCTATAGCTTTGGGCACATCGGCGATTGTTGCAATCGCAGGTTTTGCCTACGCAGAAGGCCATATGGCCAGTGACATGACACTTGTCAGCTGGGGCGGCGCCTATCAGGCCAGCCAGCAAAAAGCCTATGTCGAACCCTATGTCGCCAACAACCCAGGTGTGACCGCCGTATGGGACGAAAGCTCGTCCGAGGCTGTCGCCAAACTGCGCGCCATGAACGAAGCGGGCAACGTCACTTGGGATGTTGTGGATGTTGTCGCAGCCGACGCCATTCGTCTGTGTGACGAAGGCCTTGCCATGGAAATCGACCATGACGAGATCCTTGCACCCGGTGATGACGGCTCGTCCGCCACGGACGACTTTGGCGACCTGATCGTATCCGACTGCTTTGTTCCGCAGATCGTGTACTCGACCACATTCGGCTACCGCGATGATCTGGTTGGCGATACCCCACCAACCAGCGTATGCGACGTCTATGACCTTGAAGCCTACCCTGGCATGCGGTCACTTGAGCGCAACCCAATCGCCAACCTTGAGTGGGCGTTGATCTGTGACGGTGTAGATATCGCAGACGTTTATGACGTGCTTGAGACCGAAGAAGGCCAAGACCGTGCCTTTGCAAAGCTCGACACGATCAAAGACAACGTCATCTGGTGGTCTGCCGGTGCGGATACGCCACAGCTTTTGGCTGACGGCGAAATCGTAATGGGCTCGACCTACAACGGTCGTCTGTTCAGCCTGATCGAAGAGCAGGATCAGCCTGTATCCATGCTGTGGGACTGGCAGATGTTTGACCTTGACGGTTGGATCATCCCAGCCGGTCTGAGCCCCGAGCGTGAAGCACGTGCGCTCGACTTCCTGCGCTTTGCGACAGACACACAGCGTCTGGCAGATCAGGCCAAGTACATCAGCTACGGCCCTGCACGTGCATCTTCTGCACCGCTGGTCAGCACACACGCCGAGCTGGGTATCGAGATGGCGCCACACATGCCAACAGACCCTGCAAACTCGCAGAACACCTTCTTGTTCAACTACGAGTGGTGGGCTGACTACCGCGATGATCTGGATGCAAAATTCCAGGCATGGTTGGCACAATAAATTCATGACCGAGGGCGGGCTTAAGTCCGCCCTCATCATATCAGGATACGGTTAATATTATGACAGACGCCAATGGCACGATCGTCGCTGCAGATGGACGCCCTTTAAAGGCAAGCCTCAACCGCGCACTCCGGCGCGAAAAAATGCGGGCTTTTTTGTTGATCCTGCCGCTTTTGGCATTTGTCATGCTGTCCTTTATCGCACCGATTTTCGACATGTTGTTCCGCTCGGTACAGGACGACATTACCTCTCGCACGTTGCCACAAACAGTCATCGCATTGGACGACTGGGATTATGAAGGGACGGAAATCCCCTCAGAGGCCGTGTATGAGGCGCTTTATTACGACATGTTTTTCGCCGCTGAGGCCAAAAAACATACGGCCCTCGGCAGCCGCTTGAACTATGAAACCACCGGCATGTCATCGCTGTTTCGGCAAACCGGCCGGTCGCTTGATGATATGGGCGAAGACGTCATAGAGGCGATGGAAGACGCAAGCGAAGCGCTTGATGATAGCGCGTTCTGGGCGAGCATCTTTTTGACACAAGACAGCAGTGCCGGCAGCAATGCAGCCGCCGCACGCGCATGGGCCTCTTCAATCGCGGATATGGAATTGCGTTTGCCAGCAGGCGCTTATCTGTCAGATGCCGCCGCAGAGACCCTGCCAAATGCAGCCCGTCAGTACGCCGCCTTTGCTATGTTCACCCACAGTGTTGACGAAGACGTCCCCGCCGAGGAAGACCCTTGGGAATCCGTCTGGCTGGCACTGGCCGAAGATTTGACCGCAGGTGATTTAAGCTATGATGGCGTTGGCGCCGAAGAGCTTGCCGCTGTGCAGGCCGCTGTAACAGCACCAATGGCTGATTTCACCTATACTGCGGCTTTCCTCGACCAGGACGAAGATTGGGCTGACCGCGAAGTGATCGGGACAATCAAGACATTCTCATCCCCCTACACGGCCGGATACTTCCTTACGGCAGTCGATCTTGAGCTGACACCAGCGGGCGCACAGGCCGTTGACGAAGATGTACAGATCTACATCACGCTGTTCTGGCGCACACTTTGGATGTCGATGACAATCACGTTCTCCTGCATCCTGCTGGGCTATCCGATTGCCTGGCTGATGGCGAATCTGCCTGATCGCAAGGCCAACCTGATCATGATCCTTGTCTTGCTGCCCTTCTGGACATCGCTTCTGGTGCGGACATCCGCGTGGAAAGTTCTGTTGCAGCAACAAGGTGTGATCAATGACACGCTGGTCTGGATCGGCCTTGTGGGCGACGGATCGCGACTGGCCCTGATCAACAACGCAACCGGGACAATTATTGCGATGACGCACATCCTGCTGCCCTTTATGATCTTGCCGCTTTATTCTGTGATGAAAGGTATTCCACCCAGCTATCTGCGTGCTGCCAAATCACTGGGCGCGACGGACTGGACAGCGTTCTGGCGGGTCTACTTCCCGCAATCGGTGCCGGGCATTGGTGCGGGGTGTATCTTGGTCTTCATCCTGTCGATCGGTTACTACATCACGCCCGAAATCGTTGGCGGCACCAAAGGTGTCTTCATCTCGAACCGGATCGCATTCCATATTTCATCCTCTTTGAACTGGGGATTGGCCGCGGCCCTTGGGTCCATTCTGCTGGTGGTCGTGTTGGGGCTCTATTGGGCTTACGACCGGATCGTCGGCATCGACAACGTGAAATTGGGAGGCTAGCACAATGGCACTGGCACCATATGCATCAACTGGCCAGCGGGTCTGGTATTACTCTTTCCGCGTGATTTGTGGCCTGATCCTGTTCTTCCTGATCGCTCCGATCATCACGATCATTCCGCTCAGCTTCAACGCACAGGACTTTTTCACCTTCACGCCTGAAATGCTGCGGCTTGATCCTGAAGGTTATTCTCTGAAACACTATCGCGAATTCTTCGGAACCGAAGGATCGCCTGGCTTGGGGTTGATTGTCGGCCTTGTGATCGGGACTGCTGGCGCAGCGGCGCTGTATTTCTGGCGCGGTGCGATCAACGTGATGCCGATCATTGCCGGTGCTGCGCTTGGCCTGATCATCGGCAAGATGTGGGGCGTTGAAGGCACTGAATGGATGACACCGCTGAAAAATTCGTTGAAAATCGCGCCGGTTGCAACGCTGATTTCGGTGTCTTTGGGCACATTGGCCGCGATTGGCCTGAGCCAGAGCCACGTCCCTTTCCGCCGTGCAATCATGGCAATCCTGATCTCGCCCATGATCGTACCCCTGATCATTTCGGCGGCGGGTATGTATTTCTTTTACTCGCGCATCGGCTTGCAGGGCACCTACTGGGGTGTGGTCCTGTCCCACGCAGCTTTGGGTGTGCCCTTTGTAATCATTACGGTGACTGCAACACTGGTGGGCTTTGACAAATCCCTAACGCGGGCCTCTGCTAATCTTGGCGCAAACCCGGTCACTACGTTCTTCCGCGTACAGATGCCATTGATCCTGCCAGGCGTGATTTCAGGCGGCTTGTTTGCATTCATCACCTCGTTTGACGAAGTGGTTGTGGTGCTCTTTGTGGGGTCAGTCGGGCAACAAACATTGCCTTGGCAGATGTTCACCGGCCTGCGTGAACAGATTAGCCCAACCATCCTTGCGGCGGCCACTGTGCTGATCTCGATCTCGGTGGTGCTGCTGGTCACGCTGGAACTGTTGCGGCGGCGTTCAGAACGCCTGCGCGGGATGAGCCCAAGCTAGGGCCACAGCCCCCGCATTTATCTTGAAATCAGCGTCGGTTCTTATAGAACTGACGCCAAGGGCCGGGCGATGGCGTCGCCAGCATGTGGTGTGCAGCCCTCTTCTTAAATCTTCCTGAACGCCGGGACTTTTCTTTGCCGCGCACGCGGTGGTGAGGGGGCCCGCTTCCTCATGACCGTGGCGGCCTGCGACCCAAAGGAGCCATGCAATGGATCGTCCAGAATTTTACCGTTTTCACCAAGGTGAAAAGACCCTGCCCTTCGCTGATGCGGAATACGAAGCCCGCCTCACAAAACTGCGTGCCCACATGGCGACAGAGGGCATTGACGCCTGTGTGTTCACGTCGATGCACTGCATCGCCTACTATAGCGGGTTCCTGTATTGCGCGTTCGGGCGGCCCTATGCGCTGGCTGTCACTGCGTCTGAAAGTGTGACGTTCAGTGCGGGCATTGATGCCGCCCAACCGTGGCGGCGCGGCTATGGCGACAACATCACGTATACAGATTGGGCGCGGAACAACTATTGGCGGGCGATCCGGTCAGTGACCGGCACTGGCAAGACGATCGGCTATGAGGCAGATCACCTCACACTGGCGCAAAAGACGCTGCTGGATGAGTTCCTGTCGCCCAAAGCAAGCGTTGACATGGCCGCCGCATCCATGCGCCAGCGGATGCATAAATCCGATGCCGAGGTGGCCTTGATCAAAGCAGGCGCGCAAGTGGCTGACGTTGGGGGCTATGCCATCAAGGACGCCATCAAGGTCGGCGCACGCGAGGTTGATGTGGCAATGGCCGGGCGTGACGCGATGGAATTGGAAATCGCCAAACGCTTCCCCGACGCGGAATACCGCGACACATGGGTTTGGTTCCAGTCAGGCATCAACACGGATGGCGCGCACAACCCGGTTACAGCACGCAAGCTGGAAGCAGGTGATATTCTAAGCCTCAATACGTTCCCGATGATCAGCGGCTATTACACCGCACTGGAACGCACACTGTTTGTTGAAACGGTCGATGACGCCAGCCTGAAAATTTGGGAAGCCAATGTCGCCGCACATGAATACGGCATGAGCCTGCTGAAACCGGGCGCAAGCTGTGCCGAGGTGACTGAGAAGATCAACGTGTTCTTCGCCGAGCGCGACCTGCTGCAATATCGCAGCTTCGGATATGGTCACTCCTTTGGTGTGCTTTCACACTACTATGGACGCGAAGCGGGTCTGGAACTGCGTGAGGATATCGACACGGTTCTGGAGTCTGGCATGGTCATTTCAATGGAACCGATGCTGACGATCCCGGAAGGCAAACCGGGTGCGGGTGGCTACCGTGAACATGATATTCTGGTCATCACCGAAGACGGCAACGAGAATATTACAGGCTACCCTTACGGGCCCGACTTCAACGTCGTCTGACCTGAGAAAAAGCACGCGGCATTCTATGCCGCGTGCTATCTTCTTTTAACTGATCGAAAGCATCGGTGTCAGGCGCCACTCTTCACGCCGACAGATAGCGCTTGATCGCCGTGGTCGTGCCATCGGTCCAGATCATATCAAGCCAGTCAGAGAACAACCGTGCAAATTCTGCGTTTTGCGCAACTTGCGCCGGGTATTGCCTCTGGCCCAACCAGATAGCCGGATCTGCTTTGGCATCCATGGCGTTGGCCTGTAAGTCATCCCAGAACGGATCGTTCGGCGCAATGGTGGTGCCATCTTCGCGCTGTCCTGCACACATGCGCGCCCAAAGGGCCTCGACCAGTGCAAGCCCGGAAATTGGTGTCCCCTTGGCCAGCCCATCCACAATCGACGGGATCAGGAAACCGGGGTGTCGGGAAGAGCCATCAAAAGCGACGCGCCGCGTTGTGTCGATAATGCGCGGATTGGAAAACCGCTTCGAGATCAAGGTCACATAGGCGGAAGGCTCCATCCCCGGCACGGCTTTCAGGTGAGGCAAAATCTCATTGCGCGCGATCTTGTCAAACAACCCGCGGATTTCGGCGTTGGCCATACAGTCCGAGATTGTTTCGATTGATAGCAGCTCACCCGCATTTGCAATGATCTGGTGCCCACCATTGAGCACCCGAATTTTCATCGCCTCAAAGTCATGCACGTCATCTGTGAAGGTCGCACCGACCTTGTCCCAATCGGGCCGTCCGGCGCAGAAATCATCCTCAATCACCCACTGGCGATAGGTTTCATGCGTCACGGGCGATGCATCGTCGATACCAAGGCTTTGGACCAGCTCCAGCTCTTTGGGGCCTGTGGCCGGCACGATGCAATCCACCATCGAATTCGGGAAACTGCAATTTTCGTCGATCCAAACGGCAAGTTCAGGGTCAGACAAGCGCGCCAATGACACCACGGTCTGGCGCAAGATCGCGCCGTTACCTTGCAGGTTATCGCAGCACATACAGGTAAAAGGCCCCGTCCCTGCCGCGCGGCGCAATTTCAACGCAGCGATCATCGCGCCGAATGCTGTCATCGGCGCGGCGGGTGTGGCCGCGTCATGGACAATATCAGGGTGTGCGGCGTCAAAGCCTTTGGTCGCCGGATCAATGTAATAGCCACCTTCTGTCACAGTCAGCGACACGATACGGATCGCCGGATCCGCCATTTGCGCGATCAGCGCCGCGTTGTCAGGTTGAACCGGCAAAAAGTCGATCATAGAGCCGATCACTTCTGCGGTGGTTTTTTCGGGAGCCAGGGCGATGAGCGTTGTCAGAAAATCCTGCTCGAGCAGTTTTTGCCGTTGTGCGGCATCACCGGGGCGCACACCGGCACCAATGATGGCCCAATCATGCGCCAGCCCGTTCTGCATCAGGGTATGCAGATACCATGCCTGATGCCCACGGTGAAAATTCCCAAGGCCAATATGCACTATACCGGCCGTCAATGCGCTTCGGTCGTAGGTGGGGCGTGCAACAGCGTCGGGCAATTGTGCGAGCGTCCGGTCGCCAAGCTTTACCGCAGCTGTCTTTTTGTTCTGGATATTCATCAGCTCATCCAATTCCCGCCGTCGACGTTATACGTTTGCGCAACGACATAGGCCGCGTCATCGCTGGCCAGAAATACTGCCATTCCGGTCAGGTCTTCTGCGGTTCCCATACGGCCCATTGGAACAGCCTGCGCGACTTCTTTCTTTTTCTGACCGGGGGCTTTGCCCTCGTATTTGGCAAAGAACGCATCAACCCCGTCCCAATGCTCTCCGTCGACAACGCCGGGCGCAATCGCATTCACATTGATGCCATGCGCGATCAGGTTCAGCCCGGCCGATTGCGTCAGGCTGATCACGGCGGCCTTTGACGCACAGTAGACAGCGACCAGGCTTTCACCCCGTCTGCCAGCCTGCGAGGCCATATTGATGATCCGCCCTTTGATGCTGCGGTCGATCATGTGGCGTGCGACCGCCTGCATGGTGAACAGGGTGCCACCGACGTTGATATCAAAGACACGTGCATAGTCTGCGCGGTCGATTTCCACGATGGGCGCCGCCGAGAAGATCGCGGCATTGTTGATCAGAATATCAATCTTCCCCAGCGCCGAAACAGCTGCTTCAACGCCCTGTTCAATGCTTGCCTGGTCGGAGACATCCATGTGGACGGCAACCGCCGCGTCGCCAATTTCAGCCGCCGCTGCCTGTGCCTTTGCCAAATCGATGTCCGCGATAGCAACCCGTGCGCCCTCGGCCACATATGCTTTGGCAAATGCGAGCCCGATACCACGCGCCGCCCCAGTGATCAGCGCAGTTTTGCCAGATAGCCGCATTAGTCGAACCGCAGACCATCAGCACCAAAGCGGTGCAACTCTTCCATGCGCGGGTTTAGGTGGATCGTGTCACCATGCGTCAAGCTGACGTCACCAATGGCGCGTACAGTGATGGTTTCCGCCAAACCCGTGTTGTGGATGTGAAAGAACGTATCAGAGCCCAAGTGTTCCGCCACGCCAACTGTGCCTGTCCATGTGCCACCTGCCGGTACGACGTCGATGTGTTCAGGACGGATTCCGATTGTGGCAGCGTCATGCTTGGCGGCCTCTTCGCCAGAGATCAGGTTCATCTTGGGGGACCCGATGAAACCCGCAACAAATGTGTTGCGTGGCTTGCGATAAAGCTCAAGCGGCGATCCCACCTGCTCGATCACACCGGCCTGTAGCACGACGATCTTGTCAGCCATGGTCATCGCCTCGACCTGATCGTGCGTGACGTAAACCATCGTCGTTGCAAGCTTCTTGTGCAGCTCCGAGATTTCCATCCGCATACCGACACGAAGCGCAGCATCGAGGTTGGACAGTGGTTCGTCGAACAGGAACGCCGAAGGTTCGCGTACAATCGCACGGCCAATCGCCACACGCTGACGCTGACCACCGGACAATTGGCCCGGGCGACGGTCGATGTAGTCGGCAAGGTTCAGCACTTCTGCGGCGGCGTTGACGCGGCGGTCAATCTCGGCCTGATCCATCTTGGCCATCCGCAGCGGGAACGCGATGTTCTTGCGCACCGACATATGCGGGTAAAGCGCATAGGATTGGAACACCATGGCAAGGCCGCGTTTTGCCGGCACCAGATCAGTGGCGTCTGCGCCATCAATCTCGATGTGGCCTGTTGTGATGTCCTCAAGCCCGGCAATCAGGCGCAAGAGTGTGGATTTACCGCAGCCCGATGGGCCGACAAAGACGGTGAATTCGCCATCATGGATTGTCAGGTCAAGAGGTGGAATGACCTGCACGTCGCCAAAAGACTTGGTCACCTGTTTAAGTTGGATCTGTCCCATAATTCAGGTTCCTTATTTAACCGCGCCAAACGTCAGGCCGCGTACAAGTTGTTTCTGGCTGAACCAGCCAAGGATGAGGATCGGCGCAATGGCCATGGTCGAGGCCGCGCTGAGTTTCGCAAAGAACAGACCTTCAGGGCTGGAGTAGCTTGCGATAAAGGCCGTAAGGGGGGCCGCGTTGACAGCAGTCAGGTTGAGCGTCCAGAAGGCTTCGTTCCATGCAAGGATGAAGTTCAAGAGCAGCGTTGACGCGATGCCGGGGACCGCCATGGGCGTCAGCACATAGATCAGCTCTTGGCGCAGGGTTGCACCGTCCATACGCGCCGCTTCGAGGATCTCGCCAGGGATTTCCTTGAAGTAGGTGTAAAGCATCCAAACGATAATCGGCAGGTTGATCAGCATCAGCACAACAACCAGACCGGCGCGGCTATCCAACAGACCCAATTCGATAAAGATCAGATAGATCGGGTAAAGCACACCAACCGCAGGCAACATCTTGGTCGAAAGCATCCAAAGCAGGATATCTTTGGTCCGTTTGGAGGGCACGAAGGCCATCGACCACGCAGCGGGAACCGCGATGATACAGCCCAGAACGGTGGAGAGGCCAGCAATGATGATCGAGTTCCACAGGAAGCGGGCGTAGTCAGACCGTTCCATCACGACACGGTAGTTTTCAAGTGTCCAATCAAAGCCAAGAAAGATCGGTGGGGCTGCAATCGCCTGTGCTTCGGATTTAAAGCTGGTCAGAATGGTCCAGAGGATCGGAAAGAAGATCAGCAAACCAATGGCCCAGGCAATCGTGGTGTTCAAAAGCTTGCGACGGGGGGTAACAGAGCGTGCCATGATGATTAATCCAAGTTCTTGCCGACGATCCGCATCAGGAAGACCGCGATAATGTTAGCGAGGATGATGGCGTAGACACCACCGGCGGAGCCGAGACCAATGTTCTGACTTTCCAGAACACGTTGGAAGATGAGGTAAGACAATGTCCGGGTTCCGAATGCACCACCGGTGGTCACGAAAATCTCGGCGAAGATCGCAAGCAGGAAGATGGTCTGGATCAGGATCACAATCGTGATCGCACGGCTAAGGTGCGGCAGAACGATGAACCAGAACCGCTTGATCCAGGGTGCGCCATCCATTTCGGCAGCTTCAAGTTGCTCGCTGTCCAGTGATTGTACAGCAGTCAGCAGGATCAGCGTCGCGAATGGCAACCATTGCCAGCTGACGATCATGATGATCGATCCCATAGAGGCATCCGACAGCCAACTGACCGGATCTGCCCCGAAAAAGCGCCATAGATGGGCGAACAAGCCGTTCACGGGGTCCATGAACATGTTCTTCCACACCAGCGCCGATACGGTG
>JALQUF010000089.1 GCA_023263855.1 Yoonia sp.
GTGGGGCGCTCCGCCGAAGTAGGAGACTTCGTGGCGGACGTTGTCGGCGCGGCATGCGGTCTGGCTTCGGGATACGCCTTGCGCGTGTGGCGAACCAAATCCCTCGGTTGCCAGAAGACAATTTCACAACTCGGCAAATAGCCTTGCCAACACCTCTGTCGTCGTGCCCGCCCTAGACAGGGGATGACCTGGAAGTGCTGAGCAGATCAAAAAGCTTGGCCCACCTTACTTGAGGAGGACGACGTGATGGAGCGCTTATCCGACCGATTTCCGCGGAGGGAGTTCTTGAGATCTGGCGGGCAACCTCGCCCGTGGCGCACCCAATCCTTTGCCATGCCCCAGGCCGTGTCACAGCCAACGATGGCTTTCGGGAAACCCACTTGAAACGGTACTTGTGTTGTGTTGTCCGTCAGTCGTGAGAAACTTTTGGACAGACCGGACTGTAGAACCAAGATCTGCGCATCAAAGAAGCCCCTCTAGATCAATCGCGACTGCGGCGTGGTCGCTGGCATGAGGTCTGTTTCGGCCAACGCCCACATAGCGCGACCCACCAGCGCGGATGGACGCGGTGCCAAGCCCCTTCCGGACGATGAATGGTTTGCAAGCTGGCCACCGACGGGCCAGCGCTGGCGAGGCAAGGAGCGCATCTGGACAATGGAACGCCCCAGAATGCCTGTCGTAGAAGGTCCATCGTTCGGATGCCGGCAAACGCTGCATCAGATCAACCGAAAACGGCTCCTCAATCGGGTGGATAGCGCGTCCGCTGCCTGCACTTTGCAAACCGGGTTCATTGAGATCGCCAACAATCAACCAGAGGTCCTTCTCCGGTTCTTCAAACCGACGTTCGATAATACGGCGTGTTGCCAATGCTTCGAGCCGACGAATTGCCCATGCCGCTTCTGGATCGGGGTATGCAGATTTGAAATGGCAGGCGAACACCGTCAACTTGCCAATCGTCGCCATCAGACAATCGCGGCGGAACACAGGCAGGTCCGGATCTACGCCCGCCGGTGGCTCCAAGTCCAGTTGGTACGGCGTTACCGCTGCATGGCTTTCAATTGCCTCAATGCTGTGCCTTGACAGCAATGCGACGTTCATTCCGCGCCCATCGTTGCCACTTAGGCAAACTTGATGGCGGTAAGGCCGCACGCCTGTTGGAACCAAGTAGCTGTCATGAAAGTACGCCAGGGTTTCAAGATCGAACACTTCCTGCAGGACGAGCACATCAGGGTTGACGTCGCATATCAACCTTGCAGTCAATTGACGATCAACGGGATCGAACGCCTCATTTTCGGGGTCATCAGCATCCCAGGCTCCGTGCAAATATGCTGCAGGTCCAGAGTGCAATAGTCTTAGGTTTTGAACATTCAGAGTTGCAACACGCATGACCCCAGAATGATTGCACGCTACGCAAACTCAGGGAAGGTTTGAGGTGCATTGCTCTTGTAAGACCGCAGGACGACGGGAGGGCAAAAACATGACCCACGATGCCGCGCCTTGCCTGATTAATCGACGCGCAGCAATGGCTTGATCAGGACGGTCACGCTCCCGATGCCCTGTAACTATCACCGCATCACTGCAGAATTGTTTGTCCCGCACTTTAGCCCGGTTTCTTGGCATGCACGCGGGTCGGGCCGCCGGTCGCCATATCGGTGCCGATATATGGTAGCCCCGCCTTCTTCCAACCTGCAAAGCCATCTTTCATGTGGGTCACCGGCTGTACGCCCTTGGCGAGACACTGCCTCGCAACCTTTTCTGAGCGCATGCTTGATCCGCAGTAGATCACCAGCCGCTTTCCTTCCTGAGACGGTAGCCTTTCAGCATCCACAAAAGACATTGGCAACAAAAGAGCACCCTCAATGTGTTCGAACATGTACTCTTGCGGCGTGCGCACGTCGATCAGTGCAATCTCGCCCTTTTCATAGGCCGTCGCCACTTCTTCTGGAGTCCAGGTTTCAAACTTGCCCGTCTCTGTCTCTTCGATTTCCATATCCGTCCTCCTCGGTGTGACTTAAGACTGCCTCACAAGACTGTCGTGTACAACAAATACCACTGCAAAAACGTGTTTCAGCCAAGTGCCACATCCAGAACCATCATTACGACAAATCCGAGCAGCAGGCTGACAGTTGCAAGGTCGACATTGCCCTCTCGGTGCGATTCTGGGATGTTGTGCATCGTGATCGCAGTTACCAAAAGTACTGACCGATGCCATGCTGTCTGCGGCCCTTCGGCTTCTTCTATGGGGAAACCCAGATGCAGGTGCGGCAGAGACTTATCAAAGATCCAGAGGACAGCGCCGCCCAGCAGAAAACCGATGGTAGGTGGGAGCCAACTAGACGTTGGGCCCGCGTCTGCGATCTGGATTGCCGGTGCAAGCAATGACCAATAGCTCGCGGCCAGCATCACACCACCGGAAAATCCCAGCATCGCGTCCAGGAACTTGCGATTGATATCTCTGGCTATGAAAACTGTTGCGGCACCAGCGGTTGTGACACCCCATGTGAACAACCCCGCCAGCAAAGCCTGAAACATAGGATCAAGTGACCTAAACCAGTCGAGCATGTTTTGCACATTCCTTCGAGATGCGCGTATGAAACATGATCTGGAGGGAAAGGGCTTGATCAAAATCAAGCTCTCATTGCATGCGATCACTCAACGGGGCGTTTGCGCATTCGCAACGCTGGTACGCTTCCACAGTACAAATTACTTCAACGCCCGCGCTAGGAAGGCTCGTGTCTCTGCGCGCTGCGGAGCCCCAAAAATCTGCTCAGGCGCGCCCTCTTCGACGATTTGTCCATCTTTGAGGAAACACACTTTATCCGCAGCCTCGCGGGCAAAGCCCATTTCGTGCGTGGCGAGCACCATTGTCATGCCTTGTTTTTTCAGCATCAACAGGACATCCAAGACTTCGCCCACCAATTGCGGATCAAGTGCTGAGGTGATCTCATCAAACAGCATGACTTCTGGCTGCATGGCCAATGCTCTGACGATCGCCACACGTTGTTGTTGTCCGCCAGACAGCTGATCAGGATAATTGTCCATTCGATCAGCCAGCCCGAAACGCGCGAACAATGCTGCTACCTGCGGCTGCAAGTCGGTACGTGTCTGGCCATGAACACGGCGTGGTGCCAACATTGCGTTTTCTAAGGCGGTCATATGCGGAAACAGGTTAAAGCTTTGAAAGACCATCCCGATCCGTGCGCGCACAGCTTGCGGGTTAAGGCCCGGCTCCGAGATGTCCTCGCCATCCAGCAGGATCGCGCCATCATCAATCGGCTCGAGCAGATTGATGCAACGCAACAGTGTTGACTTACCCGCACCTGACGCCCCGATCAGGCACACCATCTGCCCTTCCTCAACATCCAGGTTAATTCCGTTGCAAACGGTCGTGTCACCGAAACGCTTAATGACATCGCGCAGTTCAAGTTTCGCCATCAGCTTCGGTCCCGCCTTTGGCGTGCCATCAAATAATCAGCATAGCGTGTCGCGGGGATCGTCACGATCAAGAAGATGATCGCCGCCCCCACGTAGGGTGTGAAATTGGCAAGCAGCGATTTGAACACACCTGCCTGTCTGAAAATTTCGACCGGCCCAATAAAGCTGAGCAGTGAGACGTCCTTTTGCAAAGCGATCAACATGTTCATTTGGGATGGAACGACGTTGCGGATTGCTTGCGGCAAAACCACATCGCGCATGACTTGGCGTTCAGACAAACCCAAAGATAGGGCCGCAGACCTTTGGCTGTGATGCACGCTCTCGATCCCAGAACGGAAAATCTCGGCAACGTAAGCGGAATAGGTCAGAATAAGCGCAAGGGATCCCCAGATATACGGAGAGTTCCAGGGGCGCGGCAAACCCAGCCCCGGAATGCCAAATCCGATCAGGTAAACCGTCAAGATCACCGGCACACCGCGAAAGACATCGGTGAACGCAGCGCCAAATATGCGCAGCGGAAAAAGCGCGGGTGATTTTGTATCGCGCGCAAGAGCAATCAAAAGCCCCAGAATCGCAATCGCTGGTGCAGACCATGCAAAGATCATGACGTTGATCTTGAAGGCCTCCAACAGCTTGGGAAAGGATTTGGCCAGCACTTCGCCATTGAAAAAGCTTCGCTGCACCTTCTCCCAACCGGGAGTCATTGGGACAAGTATCATAATAGCGGCAAGAACGACCGTTGTGCTCGTGGCTGCAATCAACAACGATCGGCGGCGCTGCCGCGCCTCATAGCGTTCACGGCGGGTCGGCACCACCGCTTTCGGTCCTGTCATGTTATTGGATCAGTGGAACACCGGTGGTGTCCTGCAGCCACTGTGCCTCGATTGCAGCCAGTTCGCCACTTTCTGTCATGGCAGCCAAGGCTTCATCGACGCAGGCTTTCAGCGGGTTGCCCTCTTCCATGAGCATCCCGAACTGGTCGGGGTTGTCACTTGCGTCCGGTGCAAACTGGCCAATCACCTTGGACCCTTCGATCATCACCGCACTCAGGAACAGGGCGGTCGGCAAATCGAACAAGGCGGCATCAATCTGGTTGGCAGACATTGCGGCATTCACATCGGCATTGTCACCATAGAGCAGCGGGTCCTGCGTTGGTTGAATGATGGCCGTCAATTTGGGAACGGCCGTGGTCGATCCCACAGCACCCCATTTCAAGTCGCGCAAAGCTTCGAGTGTCGGAGCAGTATCGACCGCGCCAGGGCTCACAAGCACTGCCATTGGTGCCGTGAAATAGGGGACCGAGAAATCCACAACCTGATCCCGCTCGGGCGTAATTGAGTATTGCTGCATATTGAGATCGAAGTTCTTGGCGCCTGGTTGGATAGCCTCATCAAAGGATGATCTCACCCAAACCACATCATCGGCTGCGAACCCCATTTCTTCAGCCATGGCGTAAGCAACCGCCGCTTCAAAGCCCTGTCCGCTTTCGGGCGCATCATCAAGCACCCAAGGGTAGTAGGCCGGATTGCCAGTCGCGAGGGTCAGGGTCCCGTCGGTGAGCGTCTTCCCGGCAGCACAATGCCCGCCTGCAAATGCACTGGTTGTCATAAGGGCAATTGAGAGCGCAGCGAGAGACAGCGTGTTTAACATATCAGAAACCTTCTGTGGAAGCCATTTTCCCAAACGATAATTGCGGCTACCAAGCGAGTCCAGCGCGATACGCGGATCAAAGGCGCGAAGCGGGTCCATTGCAGCGGTGTATTCCATTGTCGGCCCTGTCGCACGCATCCCGCATCAAGGCCAGTATCGCATGACTGATTCAGGCATGCGTGAAACCATCCCGAAGGCAGCTGTGATGGTACGTGCGAAGGAACAGCACGAGGAGGCTCTGGATGAGGCTTGGGAGGCCCATGTAGACGCCGGCGGCGGGGAAGATGACAGGAAACTACCTTTCTCTTTTTCTTGCACAGAGGCTGCAATGGAAGCAGGACTGAAACTTGCAGAAAAGGCTGTCTCTCGCGATCTGAATGATGTGGCAGCCGCTGCCGAAGAAATTGAAAGCATTGGCCCCGCACTGATTTAGCCAAGTGCGCCGCGTTAACTTTCTTCCTTGTCCCTATCTGAGACTTATGACATTGAGCAAAAAACACCCCAAATGGTTGAAGTGACCACTGTCTAATCAAGAGAGCGTTGAATGCCATTAGAGTTCGTATCGCCCCAGCATGCTTCGCTTATTGCCCTTTTGCTGATCTCCTTCGTGATCTGCGGTGCACTCATCTACTTAGCGCGGTTCGCCCCAAGACTGGCCGGACGATCGGGTGATATGCGTGCCGTGCAGGCGATGCACATCGGCCTTACGCCGCGCGTTGGCGGCATCGGGATTTTTGGTGCTTTGGCCTGCAGCGCAGTCTTTGCGCCAAATACCATCACGCAAAATTACACTGCGTTTCTTGCTGCGACATCACTCATATTCCTTGTCGGCTTGAAAGAAGACCTCGGGTTCTCCGTTTCACCACGTGTACGCCTGCTCGCGGTAACGGCGGCCAGTGCGGTCGCGATCGTCTTGCTGGGTGTCTGGCTGCCGCGGATTGGTGTCGCGTTTGTCGATCAGCTTCTCGCGTATTGGTTTATCGGCATCCCCTTTACCCTACTGATCACCGCAGGCGTGGCCAACGGCTTCAATCTCATCGACGGTGTGAACGGGCTGGCATCAATGACTGCCATCTCAGCGTCCATTGCGCTTGCCCTTATCGCACATCAGGGTGGCTATGCGACGATGGTAAACCTCAGTTTGATGCTTGCGGCAGTAACGCTTGGGTTTTTCATCTTGAACTACCCCTTTGGGTTAATCTTTCTGGGGGATGCTGGGGCCTATACGCTCGGATTCGTGCTCTGCTGGTTTGGGATCGCCGTCATTCTCAATGTGCCGCAAGTATCTCCTTGGGCTATTCTGCTGACGCTGTTCTGGCCGCTGGCAGACACGCTCTTGGCAATGTACCGCAGAACTCGCACACGAAGAGGTGCCATGATGCCTGATCGCCTCCACGCCCATCAACTTGTAATGCGCGCAATTGAAATCTGTATCATCGGACAGCATCGACGCCACATAGCCAACCCGGTGACTACGCTCATCCTCGCGCCTTTTGTCATTGCTCCACAGATCGTTGGCATAGTCCTGTGGGACCAAAACCGCGCGGCATTTCTGGCAGTGGTGATGTTCTTGGTCCTATTTTTCGGATCATTCATCCTCGTGTTGTCTGCTGTGCGCCACAACCGACGTCCGCTTGCCTACAATGGGTCACTGGCTGGCACCCGCAGCCTCAGACAGAACGCATAAAAGGCTATCGCCTTTGCAGGGTTGCCACGATGGTTAGACAAGTCTGTTGTCACCCACCCACAGCAAACTGAAAAATAGTCGGACGCTTGTCCAGCGACCTGAAGCCCTGCGCGTATGCCCAATCTTTTGGCTTTACCTGAGGTCACAACCCCAAATGAGACGGCCCACCTCGCACAAGAGGACTATCACCTCTTGCAATTCTACGGTCGCTCAGGAAGTTTAGCGCGATAATACAACGAGGGAGTAATTCATGAAACTGACGTCCACCCTACTGGCCGCGACGGCACTTACATCAATGGTCGCGATGAGCGCCAATGCTGAGACTATTCGCTGGGCGCGTGCTGGTGACAGCCTGACGCTTGACCCGCACGCCCAAAACGAGGGGCCCACCCATACACTTTCGCACCAGATCTATGAACCTTTGATCATCCGCGACACCAGCGGCGCTTTCCAGGCCGCTCTGGCAACCGATTGGGCACCGTCGGCTGACGATCCGAATGTCTGGGTCTTCAACCTGCGCGAAGGCGTGACCTTCCACAACGGAAATGCGTTCACTGCCGAGGATGTGGTCTTTAGCATCAACCGCGCGAAATCCGACGATTCGAACATGAAAGAGCTCTTGAACTCTATCGTCGAAGTACGCGCTGCCGGTGACTATACCGTAGAATTCGTCACCAACGGCCCCAACCCGATCCTCAGCGCAAACCTCACCAACTTGTTCATGATGGACAAGGATTGGACCGAGGAAAATGATACCGTGAAGGTTCAGGACACCGATGGCGGTGAGGTCACTTTTGCAACGACCAATGCAATGGGCACAGGCCCCTACCAGTTGGTCAGCCGCGAGCCTGACGTGCGCACTGTCCTGAGCGCCTATGACGGGTATTGGGGCAAGGACATGTTCCCCCTCGATGTGACCGAGATCATCTACACACCAATTCAGAACGCAGCGACGCGTGTTGCCGCACTGCTGTCGGGCGAAGTGGACTTTATCCAGGATGTCCCAGTGCAGGATTTGGAGCGCGTGGCCTCTACAGATGGGCTGACAGTCAAGACAGCGCCTCAGAACCGCGTCATTTTCTTTGGTATGAACCAAGGCGCCGACGACATTGAAGCGGACAACATCGAAGGTGCAAACCCGCTTGCTGACGTGCGTGTCCGTCGTGCGATGAATATGGCGATCAACCGCGATGCCATCCAGCAGGTCGTGATGCGCGGCCAATCCCAGCCTGCCGGCATGATCGCACCACCTTTCGTCAACGGCTGGACAGCCGAGATGGACGCCGAGTCAATGACTGACATTGAGACTGCAAAGTCCCTGATGGAAGAGGCCGGTTACGGCGAAGGCTTCTCGCTCCGGCTTGACTGCCCCAATGATCGCTACATCAACGACGAAGCGATCTGTCAGGCGACTGTCGGCATGCTGGCGCAAATCGGCGTCACAGTGAACCTTGATGCAAAACCCAAAGCGCAGCACTTCCCGCTGATCACAAACGGTCAGACGGATTTCTATATGCTGGGCTGGGGCGTTCCGACATACGATTCCGAATATGTGTTCAACTTCTTGGTCCACGGGCGTGAAGAAAGCATCGGCACCTGGAACAACACCGGCTATGACAACGATGCGCTTGATGCCATGATCGTTTCACTGGCCTCAAACACCGATCTGGACGCGCGTAACGCAGATATCGCCGCGATCTGGCGCGAAGTGCAGGACCAGCAGATCTACCTGCCAGTCCATCACCAGGTCTTGAACTGGGGCATGAGCGACGCCGTCGGCACCGAAGTTTCGCCAGAGGATGATCCGAAGTTCAAGTTCTTCACCATGAACTAAGCCTTACGGGCTTTGATATCGCTTGAAGGCCGTTTGCATTATGCAGCGGCCTTCAACATCTGCGCAGACCTGCGCTTTCGCTGACGCATTACGGAATCCGACATGCTCATCTTTATTCTGCGCCGTATGGCGCAATCGCTTTTGGTACTTTTGGTCGTGGGCCTTGTGGCATTCGCCATGTTCCGCTTTGTGGGCGACCCGATCGACAACATGCTGGGTCAAGAGCGCACCATGGAAGATATCGAAAGGCTACGGGATCAGCTGGGTCTGAATGAGCCCTTCGTGGTGCAATACTGGAATTTCCTGACCAACGCGGTTCAGGGCAATTTTGGCATTTCCTATCGTCAGGGCCGTCCGGTTGCAGAAATCATTGCAGAACGGCTTCCCGCCACATTAGAGCTCGCCGCTGTGTCGGGCGCGATGGCCGTGATTTTTGGCATTGGGTTGGGGGTATTTACCGCGATCAGGCGAAACGGCTTTGCGGCCCATGCCATTATGACGATCTCGCTGATCGGGGTGTCGTTGCCGACGTTCCTGATCGGGATTTTGCTGATTTATCTGTTCTCGGTCACGCTGGGATGGCTGCCTTCTTTTGGCAGGGGCGAGGTCGTCGATCTAGGGGGCTGGACCACCGGCTTTCTGACCTCCAGCGGGCTTAAGGCACTGATATTGCCGTCAATCACGCTGGGTCTTTACCAATTGACGCTGATCATGCGCTTGGTGCGGGCCGAGATGTTAGAGGTCTTGCGACAGGATTATATCCGCTTTGCCCGTGCGCGGGGGCTGAAAGACCGCGCGATCAACTTCCGCCACGCCCTGAAGAACACGCTGGTGCCTGTGATCACCATCACAGGGCTTCAGATCGGCTCAATCATTGCATTCGCAATTATCACCGAGACGGTCTTTCAGTGGCCCGGCGTTGGCCTTCTGTTCATCAACGCGGTCCAATTCGTCGATATCCCCGTCATGGCGGCCTATCTGATGATGATCTCGGTGATGTTCGTCACGATCAACCTGATCGTTGATCTGCTCTACTTTACCATTGACCCACGCCTGCGGGCCGACCGAGGGGGAAGCAACTAATGGAACGTCTTGCGCGCGTATGGAATTCCGACCTTGGGTGGTCTTTCCGCCATTCCCCGATGGCGCTGACCGCGGGCATCGTTGTGCTGATCCTTGTGTTGGCGGCCCTGTTTGCACCGCTGGTTGCACCGCACGACCCGTTTAATCCGGCGTCTTTGAATTTGATGAACGGCTTTTCCCAGCCAATGGAACCCAATGCCTTTACCGGCGATGTTTTCCTTTTGGGGACGGACGATCAGGGGCGCGATGTCTTCTCGACAATCCTTTACGGCATGCGGATTTCGCTGTTTGTGGGCTTTTCCGCTGTGCTTTTGGCGATGGTGCTGGGCATCACCCTTGGCCTGATTGCAGGCTACGTTGGCGGGTGGGTCGAAACCATCATCATGCGCATCGCCGATATTCAACTGACATTCCCCGCCATTCTGGTGGCTATGCTGATCTTTGGTATCGCCAAAGGGGTCACACCCGTCGAATACCGCGATCAGATGGCCATTTGGGTATTGATCCTGGCCATTGGCCTGTCGGATTGGGTGCAATTCGCGCGTGTCGTACGTGGTGCAACCTTGGTAGAGAAAAGCAAGGAATACGTGGCAGCCGCCAAGATGATCGGCAGAAGGCCCGGCATCATCATGCTACGCCATATCCTGCCCAACGTGATGGGGCCGGTTTTGGTGATCGCCACTATCAGCTTGGCACTCGCAATTATCGCCGAGGCAACGCTCAGCTTTCTGGGTGTAGGCGCGCCACCAACGCAGCCCTCGCTTGGAACGCTGATCCGCATCGGGCAAGACTACATCTTTTCCGGCGAATGGTGGATCCTCTTCTTCCCCGCCGCCACTCTCTTGACCCTTGCGTTATCAGTGAACCTATTGGGCGACTGGCTCCGTGACGCGTTGAATCCGAGGCTCAAATGACTGCACTTCTTGAACTTGAGGGCCTGACCGTCCGCTTTCCGACACGCCATCAGGAATTTGTGGCGGTCGATGGGGTCAATCTGACGGTAGGACCAGGTGAAATTCACGGCCTTGTCGGTGAATCTGGCGCTGGCAAATCCACCGTAGGCGCGGCTGTGATGGGCCTTTTGGACCCGCCCGGATACATCAGCGCGGGCACCATTCACTTTCAGGGCGAGGAAATCTCGGGACGCGATGCTGAGGCGATGCGCGGCTTGCGGGGCAAGCGCCTATCCATGATTTTCCAAGATCCGTTGACCTCGCTCAATCCGCTTTTGACGATTGAACAACAATTGGTCGAAACCATCCAGCTGCACCTTGGCTTTTCAGAAGAACAGGCCAAGGCGCGCGCAGTGGATCTGTTGGACCGGGTCGGCATTTCCAGCCCAGAGGAACGGATCAAGCAATACCCTCACCAGTTTTCAGGCGGCATGCGTCAGCGTGTGGTCATTGCACTGGCACTCTGCTCAGAGCCAGAGGTCATCATCGCCGATGAGCCGACCACGGCGCTTGATGTGTCAATTCAGGCGCAAATTCTGGATCTGATCAAAGAACTGGCCCGCGAACGACAGGTTGGTGTCATCCTGATCACCCACGATATGGGCGTGATTGCCGACACCACTGACAGGGTGACGGTCATGTATCAGGGCAAAGTGGTCGAAAGTGGCCCGACAGCGCAGGTCTTGGGCCAGCCCAAAGACGCTTACACAAAGTCGCTGATCGCCGCAGTGCCGCGCCCGACGCTCAAACTGCACCGCTTTCCGCAACTGTCTTACGGCGGGCGCGAGACCCGTTTCGCGATCGAGGACTTGGCCCGCAACTGGACAGCATCTGCCAAGACAACCGATGATGCCCTGCTCAAAGTCAAAGGCCTGACCAAAGAGTTTCATGTACGCCGGTCGATCATTCCATCCCTACGCAAAGTGTTCACCGCCGTTGATCAGGTCAGCTTTGATATCCATGAGGGCGAGGTCTTTGGCCTTGTCGGCGAATCCGGTTCTGGAAAATCAACGGTCGCGCGCATGATCGCGACACTGTATCAGGCCGACGGCGGTTCGTTCACATTTGATGGCAAGACCATCACCGCAGCCGACGGCCCCAAGGCGCTAGAGCCCTACCGGCGTCAAATTCAGATGATCTTTCAAGACCCCTACTCAAGCCTCAATCCGCGGATGCGCGTGGATGAGATCGTAGCAGAACCGGCCCGTCACCACGGGCTGCTTGAAGGGAAGGCGCTGCAAGACCGGGTGTCAGAACTGTTGGACCGTGTTGGACTGGGGGCCGATGCCGGCCGCAAATACCCGCACGAGTTTTCAGGCGGTCAACGCCAGCGGATCTCAATCGCGCGGGCGCTGGCAACACAACCGCGTTTCCTGATCTGTGATGAACCCACATCAGCGCTGGATGTGTCTATTCAGGCGCAAATCCTGAACATCCTCAAGGATCTGCAAGAGCACCTTGGCCTTACGATGCTTTTCATCAGCCATGATCTGCCGGTGGTACGACAAATGTGCGACCGGGTAGGCGTGATGCGCCAAGGCAAGATGGTCGAGGTCGCAGATACCGAAACGCTTTTTGCCGCGCCCAAGAACCCATACACACAAGAACTCTTGAGCCTTATGCCGCGCCTCGAAGGTCTCTCGACCGAGGGGCTGGAGGCTGAGGTCATCTAGTCTGGCTTTGCACAGGGTAATCGCGGCGGGAATGTTCACGTTCAACCCTTTGGCCGCACGGCATCGACCGCTTGGCCAGACGTATGAAAAATCATCCCATGGGGCATGACAAATG
>JALQUF010000008.1:0-46916 GCA_023263855.1 Yoonia sp.
CGGGCTTTTATATCGACGCGACCGAGGCCCCTTGGGACAAGCATTTCAAGATGTGGACCTATGTAACCGAGGAGTTACCCGCATTGCTGGCTGACAAGTTCCCGCTGGATATGTCGCGTCAGTCGATCACCGGCCATTCCATGGGCGGCCATGGGGCGCTGACAATGGCGATGGCCTTGCCGGGGCGGTTCAAATCCGTGTCGGCCTTTGCACCCATCTGCCATCCGACGGCCAGCGATTGGGGCCGCAAACAGTTTGCCGCCTATCGCGGGGATGAGGCGAACTGGGGGCCGCATGATGCGACCCTGCTGATGCAGGATGCGGGCTTTGACGGGCCGATCCTGATTGATACCGGCACCGATGATCAGTTTGGCGACCTGCTGGGGACCGCCCATTTTGCTCAAGTGATGGCGGCTAAGCGGCAAGAGGGGCAAATCCGGTTACAAAAAGGGTATGACCATTCGTATTTCTTCATATCGACCTTCATGGAAGATCACATCGCCTTCCATGCCGAGGCGCTCTACGCATGATCTATGTGGATGCCGACGCCTGCCCTGTGAAGGCCGAGGTGGAACGGGTCGGAACACGGCATAAGCTGCGCATGTTTGTGGTATCGAACGGCGGGATTCGTCCCTCGGCCAATCCGTTGGTCGAAAACGTTGTCGTGCCCGATGGCCCCGACATTGCCGATATGTGGATCGCGGATCGTGCGACCAAAGGGGATGTTGTCATCACCGGCGATATTCCTTTGGCCGCGCGCTGTATCGAAAATGGGGCTTTGGTGCTGAAACACAATGGCGAAGCACTTACGCAGGCCAATATCGGGAATGTCTTGGCAACCCGTGATCTGATGGCGGATATGCGTGCGGCTGATCCGTTCCGGCAAGGTGGCGGCAAACCTTTCGGTAAGGCCGACCGGGCGCGGTTTCTGGACGGGCTGGAACGTGCTTTGCGCGCAGCGGCAAAACTGTGATGCAAATGTCGCCCACCAAATTGGGCGCGCTTTGCGCTGCGACCTCGGTGATCTTCTTTTCGATAAACGACGTTGCGATCAAGTTTCTCAGCGGCGGCTACGCCCTGCATCAGGTTGTGCTGATCCGGTCACTGATCGGGCTACTGATTATCGTCACCATTATCGCACCGCTGACAACGGGGCGGAATATCGCACGCACCAAGAAACTAAAGATGCACATGCTGCGCGGACTATGCGTTGTTGTGGCGAATATGACGTTTTTTCTGGGGCTTGCGGCAATGCCCTTGGCGGATGCGGTCGCGATCTTCTTTATCAGCCCGCTGGTCATAACCTTGTTCTCGGTTGTGTTCCTGGGCGAAGTTGTCGGCCCGCGCCGCTGGGCCGCCATTGCTGTCGGGTTCATTGGCGTGTTGGTAATGATGCGCCCCGGCACAGCATCGTTTCAGATCGCCTCACTTCTGCCTTTGGTGGCTGCGATTTGTTACGCAGGTCTGCATACGCTGACGCGCCGGATTGGCAGCACGGAAAGCGCTGCGACCATGGCGTTCTATATCCAGATCATGTTCATCATCGTCGGGGTTCTGTTTGGCCTGATCGTGGGCGACGGGCGCTTTGGGGATCAATCCGACCCATCACTGGCCTTCCTGTTTCGCGCGTGGACCTGGCCTTTGCCGGGTGACTATCCGATCTTTCTGACGATCGGCGCAGGCATCGCAATTGCAGGGTATCTGATCAGTCAAGCCTACCGCGTTGCTGAAGCGTCATTTGTGGCACCATTCGAATATCTGGCCCTGCCGATGTCGGTGATCTTGGGCATGTTGGTCTTTGGGGAATACCCCGGCGGATGGGATTACTTCGGAATGGCCCTGATTCTTGGAGCCGGGCTCTTTACCGTTTGGCGTGAAGCGCAGACCAAACCAGTTGCTTTACAGCGCCCCATGCGGCGCTAGGCTGCGGCCAAACAAGAAAGGAAGGCGCATGGCAGGTGTAGAGGCGGTTGTTTTTGACATCGGAAATGTCCTGATCGAATGGCAGCCCGAGCGGTTCTTTGACAAAGAGATCGGAGCGGACCGCCGCCGCGCGATGTTTGCAGCCATTGATCTGCATGGGATCAATGATGAGGTCGACCGCGGCGGCAATTTTCATGATACGATCCATGCGGCGGCAAAAGCCCATCCCGAATGGCATGATGAGGTGCTGATGTGGCACGACCGTTGGATCGAAATGGCCGCACCTGCCATTGATCATTCGGTCCGGCTGTTGCGGGCCTTGCGCAAGACAGGTGTGCCGGTCTTTGCCCTAACAAATTTTGGTATTCAGACCTTTGAGATCGCCGAACCGGTCTATCCGTTTCTGGGTGAATTCGACCGCCGTTATATCTCGGGCCACATGGGTGTGATCAAGCCTGACGCCGACATCTACCGCCAAGTGGAACAAGACTGTGGTGTGCCGCCCGGCGGCCTGCTGTTCACCGATGACCGGATCGACAACATCAATGCCGCAGCCGCGCGTGGCTGGCAGACACATCTGTTTGAAGATCCCCAAGGCTGGGCTGACTGCCTTGTCGCGCATGGATTGCTAAGTAAGGAGAATGCCAAATGACAGTGATGATCCCCTTTGAGGAAGGCCAGAAGGCGCTGGATTGGCTGGCGTTGACCGATGCTTTGGCGGCGGGTCACGACGGGCCAAAGGCTGATGTGGCGGATGTCTTTTTGTATGAAGGCGCAAACACGCTGCTGAACCGGTCAGCATGGATCGCGGGGCTGGGGCTGGCTGTGAAATGCGCGACGATCTTTCCGGGCAATAAGGATGCAGGCAAGCCTGCGATCGGCGGGGCGGTGAACCTGTTTTCGGGCAAGGACGGGGCGCTGGAAGCGATCCTTGATTTCCATCTGGTGACGAAATGGAAGACGGCCGGTGACAGCCTTTTGGCGGCGCGGCGGTTGGCGCGACCTGACAGCAAGAATATCCTGATCGTGGGGGCGGGAACTGTCGGGCATTCCCTGCGCGAGGCCTATGGCGCGGCGTTTCCGCAAGCGCAGTTCACAGTGTGGAACCGCTCGCCTCAAGGGGCCAAGGCCATGCAGGCGGCTTTCCCGGGCATGGCTATTGCCGATGATCTGGAAACAGCGGTGCGCGCGGCCGATATTGTGACCTCGGCCACGATGTCCACCGCGCCGGTGATCAAGGGCGCATGGCTGCAACCCGGCCAGCATATTGATCTGATCGGGGCCTATCGCCCTGACATGCGCGAAGTCGATGATGCGGCGCTGAACCGGGCGCGGGTCTTTGTGGATAGTCGCGAAACCACCATTGGCCATATCGGTGAATTGAAGATCCCGATTGCCTCTGGCGCCTTTGACGCAGCGGATGTGGTTGCGGACTACTATCAGCTTGATCATTTCCAGCGCCATAATCCCGACGAGATTACCCTGTTTAAGAACGGCGGTGGTGCGCATCTGGACCTTATGACAAGCCGGTACATACTGGAAGCCTGGTCAGCTTAGGTCTAGAAGGCGCAGTCGGTTTGTTTGAAAGGCGAATTCTTGTTGGTGTGGCTGCTTGTTGTTTTGGTTGTTTTGGCCGTCGCGTTTATTGCGGCGCGTCCCTTCATTGCTGAACGCCGCCGTACACCCATTGGCCCTTCCGAACGCCATGGTGCGAAGGGTGACTTTATCCAGCTCTCACAAGGTGTGACCCATTGCCGATGGGCCGGTTCTGCCCGTGGACCGGTGGCTGTTGTCGTGCACGGTGTCATGACGCCGATGATTTCAATGGAGGCCGTGGCCGATGGTCTGGGGCAGTTGGGGTATCGTGTCCTGATGTATGACCTTTACGGGCGCGGTTTGTCTGATGCGCCAAAAGGCAAGCAGGACCGCGCGTTCTTTCTGCGGCAGCTTTCCGACCTGTGTGCATATCACGGTCTGACCGAAGAGGTGACGATTGTAGGCTATTCCATGGGTGGCAGCATCGCGACGGCGTTTGCCACCGAGTACCCGCACAGCGTCAAGCGCGTTATTTTGATCGCCAGCGCGGGTATCATGACGACCGAAAGTGCGTTCTCTCGTTTTTGCCGCCGAGTGCCGGGCTTGGGCGATTGGGCGCATGGCACGTTCGCCCATAGACGCACGCTAAATTCCATTCCCGCGCAGGGTGCCACGCCCGAGATTGACCGCGTCTACCAAGCGCAGCGCAAAGAGTTGTCGCGCCGGGGTTATCTGCCCGCCATCCTGTCCAGCCGCCGTGGTATCCTGGCTGAGGATCAGGAAGGTGATCACCGCAAACTGCGGCGTCAGGGCATTGCCGTCACGGCGGTCTGGGGTGGGGCTGATCCGATTATCCCGCTGCGCGCTGTTGGTCTCTTGGGGCTATGGAACCGTGATGCCCGCCAAGAGGTTGTCGACGGCGCTGACCACGGTTTGCCCTTTACCCATGGTGCCGAAATGGCAGAGGCATTGCGTATGGCGCTCCGTAGCTAGGAACGGCCACTTTCCATTGCACGGATGGCGCGCTATTTGGGCGCCATGACAGTACAAGAGGCATATCAGCAGGCGGTCGCTGCGGGCACACTCCACGTGGATGATGCGCAGGTTGCGGTCTTGCCCGAACTTGAGCGTGTCCGCGCAGCTTTGGCCGCGCCTGTCAAGCGCGGGTTCTTTCGCAAAGCCCCCGAACCGATCCCCGGCCTATACATGTGGGGCGGTGTCGGACGCGGGAAATCCATGCTGATGGACCTGCTCTTTGATCTGGTTGATGCCCCCAAACAACGCCGCCATTTTCACGCATTCATGCAGTGGGTGCATACGGAAATGACCGAGGCCCGCAAGACAGGTGTCGATGATGCCTTGGCCCCGGTTGCAGCGAAACTGGCAGATGAGGTGCGGTTTCTGGCGTTTGACGAAATGCAGATTTCCGACATCACCGATGCGATGCTTGTCGGGCGTCTGTTCGAGGCGCTTTTTGCGCGTGGCGTGGTCGTTGTTACTACGTCAAATCGTCCGCCGGATGACCTTTATAAAGACGGGTTGAACCGTCAGCTTTTCACCCCTTTCATCGCCCTTTTGAAAGAGAAGATGGTGGTGCATGAACTGGTGAGCGAGACTGACTATCGTCAGGACCGGATGGCGGGAACGCCAAGCTATTTCACCCCGATTGATGACGATGCACGGCAGGCGATCAACCATATCTGGGCGCGGCTGAGCAATGGAAAGTCTGAAACGCTGGTGCTTCATGTGAAAGGCCGCCAGGTGGAATTACCAAATTTTCACAACGGCGTGGCGAAAGCAAAGTTCTATGACCTTTGCGGGCGACCATTGGGTGCGGGCGATTACCTTGCGTTGGCCGATGCTGTGCGCGTTCTTATCCTCGAGGATATTCCGACTTTGTCGCGCCATAACTTCAATGAGGCCAAGCGCTTCGTCACGCTGATCGACGCGCTTTATGAGGCAAGGGTACAGTTGATCTGCACTGCGGCCGCCCAACCAGAGATGCTCTATGTCGAAGGTGCCGGCACGTTTGAGTTCGAGCGTACGGCAAGCCGTCTGCGTGAAATGCAGTCGGCGGACTGGGCTGCCTAGATGGCTTTGAACGCGTCTGTCTTGGGGTCGTAGGCTTCCAAACTGCCCTCTCCGATATCGTTCCAGAGACCATGAATTGTGAGCGCTTCACTTTCCACGGCTTCTTTGACGAAGGGGAATGTCATCAGGTTTTCAAGTGAGATTACGACAGACGCTTTTTCCAATGCCCGTTTGCGCGATTCGTCGTCACCCTCTGGCAGTTTGGCATAGCCGGGGCGCAGGATGTCCATCCAGCGGCCGACAAAGCTGCTGGCCTCTTCCAGTTCGGGGGCGTTGCCGGAGCACATATTATAGCACCCTTCCACGCCGCCGCAGCTCGAATGGCCCAGCACAATCAGATGCGCGACCTTCAACCCGCGAATCGCATATTCCACCGCAGCGGATGTGCCATGGTGGTGGCCGTCAGGGTTATAGGGCGGCACCAGATTGGCGATATTGCGGTGAATAAAGAACTCGCCCTGATCGGCGCCAAAGATTGATGTGACGTGGACCCGGCTGTCGCAACACGAAATCACCATTGAGCGTGGATGTTGCCCGGCTTCGGCAAGGCGGCGGTACCAGCCACGGTTCTCGGTATAGATCGTGGCCTTCCAGCCATGATAGCGATTGACCAGATAGGCTGGCAGGGGGCGTGCGTGCTGCATAAGTCCGTCTTTCGTTGTTATCGCACAGATACGTCGCATTTTTGCGAATTTCGAGCGATTTTTCGCATTTCTCTCAACCTTCTGGGAACCTTGTTTGCGTAAAACCACGGTCATGAAAAATATCACACCATTCCCCGGCCCTGTTTTGGGCACGTCAAACGATGTTGTTCCGCTGTCTTGCCATGACCGGATGCACTTTGACCCAGCCCCCCTGACACGGCTTTTCGCCGAGCGTGATACGCAAGCGGCGGAGGATGTTGTGTGTCGCATGCTTGAAGATATCGCGATGCGTCTTGATATGCTGCAACGCGCAAGGGACGAACATGCGTTTGCCAATATGGACCGACCGGCGCAACGCATTGGCGTGGTCGCGGACCAGATGGGTCTGGCAGAAGTTGCGGTTGCAGTCGATCATGTGCGCAGGTGTCTGTTGCAACAGGACTGGATCGCGCTTGATGCAACAATGGCGCGGTTAGAGCGTGGCTTTGATATCGCGGTGTCCGAGGTGTGGGGGGTGCGCGACCTTTAGGGCGGTTTTATCTGCGCTTGCAGCCGCTGGATTGCTGGGTCAGGTTAAGGCGGAAATATTCTAGAGGATACGCTATGCCGCTGGCCTTTGCCGAACCAACCGATGCTGCAATTCCACTTCATGTTGTCCCAGCGGATGCTGTTGATGATGCGCTCGCGCAGCTATCGCCGGCAGGGCAGGCTTGGGCTGATGCGCAGGGGTTTGCGGGGTCATTGGGCCAAGTTCTAACAGTGCCTGATGCTCAGGGTCATGTATCGCAAGTTTTGGTCGGGTATGGCAGCGCGGCCAAACGTGCGCGCGACCGTTTTCATATGGGGGCTATCGCCCGCAAACTGCCTGCGGGCACTTATGACATAAAAAGCGGGCTGAGCGGTAATGATTTGACCGAGGCGGCCCTTGCATGGCTTTTGGCAGGGTACAGCTATGACCGCTATGTAAAACCGTCGACCGCAATCGCCGGGCTGGTTGCGCCCGACGGCGTTGATGCGGCACGAATCGCGATTATTGCAAATGGCGAAGCGCTGACGCGCGAACTGATCAATACACCAGCCTCGGATATGGGACCGGATGAGCTGGAAGAGGCGACGCGCACTTTGGCAGCGGGGCACGACGCCAGTATTACAGTCACGACAGGCGATGATCTGATCACAAGCAATTTTCCGATGATCCACACCGTAGGGCGTGCGTCGACCCGCGCCCCACGTTTGATCGATATGCGGTGGGGGGGCAAAGGCCCGCAACTGACATTGGTGGGCAAGGGCGTCTGTTTTGATACCGGCGGGCTGAACATCAAGCCCGGTGCGTCGATGGGCCTGATGAAAAAGGATATGGGTGGTGCGGCGACAGTGCTGGGGTTGGCTCATATGATTATGGCGTTGGATCTGCCCTTGCGGCTGCGCGTGCTGATCCCGGCTGTGGAAAATGGCATTGATGGCAATGCTTTCCGGCCACAGGATATTCTGACATCGCGCAAAGGTCTGACCGTTGAGATTAACAACACAGACGCCGAGGGACGGTTGGTGCTGGCCGACGCCCTGACGCTGGCGGATGAGGACGACCCTGCGCTGGTGATTTCGATGGCTACGCTGACCGGGGCCGCGCGTGTGGCGGTCGGGCCTGATATTGCACCGTTCTTTACCGATGATGATGTGCGCGCTGACGCAATTGCAAAAGCCGCGCGCAAGGTGGCCGATCCGGTGTGGCGTATGCCGTTCCATACCCCTTATGAGGCGATGATCGAGCCGGGGATTGCCGATTTGGACAATGCGCCCAAAGGTGGATTTGCCGGGGCGATCACAGCGGCATTGTTCCTGCGCCGCTTTGTCGAAAGCCCCTACATACACTTTGACATCTACGGCTGGCAGCCAAGCGCGGCCCCCTCTCGCCCCCGAGGCGGGGTTGGTATGGGTGCGCGTGCCGTGCTTGAGGCCTTGCCAGAGATGCTTGACCTATGAGCGACCGCCGCCTGACCCCTGCAAATGGTCGCGTTGCGGCGATGCATCTGGCGGGGCAGGTCACGGCAGAACGCTACCTTGCAGGATGGCCCGCGATGATCGGCGCCTCTGTTGTGGACCTTTGCGCTAGCCCTGGCGGCGCGCGTGATCGTCAACTGCTCTTGGGAGCTGAAGTCACTGTTTTTGAGGACCGGGACGAATGGTCATTTGTGCAGGCGCCCGATGGCTATGTTGGCTACGTGCGGTCGGATCAACTCACTGAGGTGTTGGTGCCTTCGCATTTTGTCGCAACGGTTGGGACGCATGCTTATCTGGAAGAAGATTTCAAATCGCCGGACTTACATCGCCTACCCTTTGGCGCGCGCATGACTGTGCTCAATGAACGGCGCAAGTTTTTTGAAACAAATCTGGGTTTTATCCCCAAAAGTCATTTGCGCGGATTGGATCGCCCGTTTTCCGATCCTGCCACGGTCGCGCAATTGCATTTTGGAGTGCCGTATCTGTGGGGGGGCAATACGACTCGCGGCATTGATTGTTCGGGGCTGATTGCGGCGGCTTTACTGGCGTGTGGCACACCGTGCCCTGCTGACAGTGACATGCAGTGCGCAGCACTGGGTCATGCGTTCGAGGGTGACTATCAGCGTGGTGATCTGCTGTTTTGGCAAGGCCATGTTGGCATGACGGTGGATGCGGAAACGATGATCCACGCCAATGCGCACCATATGGCGACAGTCTATGAACCGATTGAACGGGCAATTTTGCGTATTAAGGCGCAGGGCGATGGCCCGGTGATTGCACGCAAGCGCCTGTAGGTCATTCGACCGCGCGGATCAGTTTACGTTCCAAAACCCGCAGTACCTGCCGCAAATCATTGCCGCGTTTGAGGATTTGGCCGTCCATGCCGATAACCGCATACTGCCCCTGTTTCAGCCGCAGCTTGGGCCGTTTTTCGATTTTATAAAGCGGGTGTTCTGCCGTGCGGCGGAACACCGAGAATATGGCAACATCGCGGAGATGCGACATACCATAGTCGCGCCATTCCCCGGCGGCCACCATACGGCCATACAGGCTGAGAATCACATTGAGTTCGGTGCGATGAAAGGCGACCTGTTCGGGGGCAGTAAACTGTGAGGCAGGCTGAAATGTCATACTGCAGAGTTGACCCAAAGCCCCGCAAAATCAAGAGTTCTTCTTGCACTGCCTTTGTTATGCCTTGAAATAAACACCCCAGCGCCGCAGCGCCTGCCAACTGGGAACACAAGTGATTGTAAGGATAAAGCCATAGCGAAATGCTACCCCGATGTCGCGGTCAATAGCCCCCACCCAGTTCGTGACATCGGGGAACTTCGTTTCCCCCTAAGCACTAGCCGCAGTCAACCGCGCGGATTGTTTCGTTTTCGCTGATCTTGAAGTTCACGCGATCCGGTCGAAAATCCATCGTGACCGCATCGCCGGGGCGGATCACACGGACAGGGCCCAGCAGCAAGACGCGCTCAAGCGCGGTGGCGTCTTGGCCGATGAGATTTTCATAGTCCCGTGCCCCACAGGTATCTTCCAGTTGGGGTGGCAGCACTGGTTCGGCCGCTGTGCAACCGGCCAGCGCAATAAGAGCGATCATCCGTTTCATGTGATCATTGTCGCCGCTTTCGCCCCAAACGCAAGCGGCTGCCATAGAGTGGTTGAACTTTTGCGGCGTTTGGCTGATCGTCTGTGTGAATATTATGGAGGCGTTGAATATGCGGACACGTGCGGCTGTTGCACTTGAGGCGGGTAAACCGCTTGAGGTGATGGAAGTGAACCTTGATGGCCCAAAGGCTGGTGAGGTTTTGGTTGAAATCAAGGCGACGGGTATTTGCCATACCGATGAATTTACCCTGTCCGGCGCTGACCCCGAGGGCATGTTCCCCGCTATTCTGGGCCACGAAGGGGCCGGTGTGGTCGTTGAAGTGGGTGCGGGCGTCACCAGCCTGAAACCCGGCGACCACGTCATCCCGCTTTATACGCCCGAATGTCGTGAGTGCGAGTATTGCCTGAACCCCAAGACAAACCTGTGCCAGAAAATCCGGTCTACCCAAGGTGCGGGTGTGATGCCTGATGGCACGTCACGGTTTTCGATGCTCGATGGCACGCCGATCCTGCATTACATGGGGTGCTCGACGTTTGCCAACCACACTGTCCTTCCCGAAATTGCCTTGGCGAAGGTGCGTGAAGATGCGCCATTCGACAAAATCTGTTATATCGGCTGCGGTGTCACGACAGGCATTGGTGCGGTCATCAACACCGCCAAGGTCGAAATCGGCTCAACCGCGATCGTCTTTGGTTTGGGCGGTATTGGGCTGAATGTCATTCAGGGTTTGCGTCTGGCTGGTGCCGACCAGATTGTTGGCGTTGACCTGAACCCCGGCAAGGTCGAAATGGCAACCAAGTTTGGCATGACCGACTTTGTGAACCCCAATGATGTCGACGGTGACATGGTTGCCCATCTGGTTGAACTGACCGGGGGCGGGGCTGATTACACCTTTGATGCAACGGGCAATGTGGGCGTGATGCGTACCGCGCTTGAAGCAGCCCATAAGGGTTGGGGCGAAAGTATTATCATCGGCGTGGCCCCCGCAGGTGCTGAGATTTCCACGCGGCCTTTCCAGCTGGTTACGGGGCGCAGTTGGCGCGGGACAGCCTTTGGCGGTGCGCGTGGCCGGACAGATGTACCCAAGATCGTGGATTGGTACATGCAGGGTAAGATCGAGATCGACCCGATGATTACCCACAAGCTGAGCCTTGATGACATCAACAAGGGCTTTGATCTGATGCATGCAGGCGAAAGCATCCGCGCGGTCGTGGAGTTCTGAAGCTGAACGCAACGTGCATAAGGGCCCGGCGCTGATCCGGGCCTTTTGACATTTTTCAGGGCCGCGCGTTGGTCCGAAAGGACACCAAATGCCAAGAGAACAAAAGCTGCTGGCCGTGTTAATCGACGCCGATAACATCCCGGCGAAATATGCCGCTGACATCCTGCGCGAGATCACGACTTATGGCGAACCGGCACTCCGCCGTGTCTATGGCGATTGGTCCAGTGCGTCGCTGGGCAGCTGGAAAAAGGTTGTGGTCGAATTGGGGATGGTCGCCAATCAGGAGACCGCGAATACCAAGGGCAAGAATGCTAGCGATATTGGCTTGGTGATTGATGCGATGGATATTCTGCATACCGGCCGGTTTGACGGCTTTGTGCTGGTCTCTTCGGACAGTGATTTTACTGCGCTTGCCAACCGCCTGCGCGAAGATGGAGTCGAGGTGATTGGCATTGGTGAAAGCAAGGCACCGGTCAGTCTGCGCAACGTGTGCAACCGGTTTATCCTGATCGAAAACCTTGTCAGCACGGATAAAGAAACAACCAGCGCGAAATCACTAAAGACCAGCGCGCCGAAAGATGACCGTCAGCCACCATCCAAAGTGATCCCGCTTGTGAACAAAGCGATGGACAGCATTGACCCCGAGGGCGAGTGGTTTTCACTTGGACAATTGGGGCAATACATCACCCGGGCGCATCCGGATTTTGATCCCCGAACTTATGGTAGCGCCAAGCTGAGCGAGTTGTTGGCAAAGACGGGCCGGTTTGAGGTCAAGAAAGTACAGGGGCGCAATATTGAGGCGCGCCGCCTTGATTAAACCCCGTAGCGGGCCATGAACATATCCACTGCGCCGTCAACGACACGGCGTTTTTCTTCCTTGGTGAACTCGTCCGTCATATTGAACACCATGCGCGGGAACAGGTCTGCTTTGCAAAGCTCGTGGAATTGGTCCGCGGCAAGTTCGAAATCGGTGATCTGAAGCTCGCCTTTCGCGACGGCCTCTTTGAAGTATTCGACCAGCCTGTTGCGGACCATCATCGGGCCGCTTTCGTAGAATTCGCGCCCCAGTTCGGGGAAGCGGTCGCTTTCACCAACGCAGATACGGAAAATACGTTTGCCGAACTGCGAGGTGATGAAATCCATCATCTCGATCGCGATATTATTCAGCACCTGCCGTACGGGGGCCTCCATGTCGATCGTTTCGATGGCATGGTCGGCTTGGCGTGCACATTCGGTTTTGGCGACTTGCATAAAGAGAAGCCGTTTGTCGGAAAAGTAGCTGTAAAGCGTGGCCTTGGACACGCCGGCCGCTTTGGCGATGTCATCAACCGACGCGCCCTCATAGCCGTCCGATAGGAAAACCTGTCGGGCACCTTCCAGCACCTGATCAAATTTCCGTCCTTTTTTGGGTGCGACGGTGCCATCGGGCATATTCAATTCTCCTCCTGAATTCCGAATTATAAACCGATCAGTTCACTTTCAGCAAGGAGATTGCAGCGATGGGGCCAATGGGGATGAGGGCCCCATCGCTGTGTTGGCGTCGCTTGGGTGAGAGTGTGCAAGTCACGCCAGATCGTAGGATGAGATCCCTACTAAACCGTTTAGTTTCATGCGCAAGAAAAAAATGAACTAAGCTGTTCACTTTTGGCTTGAGCTTTTGGTAAATCCGCATAACTTAGAACCATTCTAAAAGGAAACGCTTCATGATACCTAATTTTGGCTACCGCCGCCGATTTCAAGAGTTGTCAGAGCAAGAGGTTCTGGCTTTGGCAATTTCGTCCGAAGAGGATGATGCGCGAATCTATCGTGGTTATGCAGAGCATCTGCGCGAGGATTATCCTGCTTCAGCTGCCATCTTTGATGGAATGGCAGAAGAAGAAGATGAACACCGCCGCCGCCTGATTGAATTGCATCGGTCCCGGTTCGGAGAGGTGATTCCGCTGATCCGGCGCGAACATGTTTCAGGTTTTTATGCCCGCCGCCCGGTTTGGCTGATCGAAAACCTTGGACTTGAGCGGATCCGAGAAGAAGCCGCACAGATGGAGCGGGACGCTGAACGCTTTTACCTCGCGGCGGCTGCGGCCACGACCGATGCAGCAACGCGCAAGCTTTTGGGTGATCTGGCGGCTGCAGAGGCGGGCCATACCGACAAGGCCCAGCAGTTGACCGAAAAACATCTTGGGGATGACACCAGGTCAGAAGAAGAAAGCGCGGCCCACAGGCAGTTTGTGCTGACCTGGGTGCAGCCGGGCCTTGCAGGTTTGATGGACGGGTCGGTTTCGACATTGGCGCCGATTTTTGCAGTGGCTTTTGCGACCCAGGATACCTGGACGACGTTCCTAGTCGGCCTTGCCGCGTCTGTCGGTGCCGGGATTTCGATGGGTTTCACAGAAGCTGCATCGGATGATGGCAAGATCTCGGGACGTGGATCGCCCTATAAGCGGGGTCTGGCAGCCGGTGTGATGACGACGCTGGGCGGGTTGGGTCACGCCTTGCCCTATCTGATCACGGATTTTTGGACCGCGACAATCATCGCTTTGATCGTCGTGTTCATTGAGCTTTGGGCGATCACGTGGATTCAAAACCGCTATATGCAAACCCCGTGGCTGAAAGCGATTTTCCAAGTGGTGCTTGGGGGCGCATTGGTCTTTGCGGCCGGTGCGTTGATCGGCTCTGGCTAAACGTCGCGCACCATTGTTGTTGATGCGCTAAAGCCAAAGATATGTTTCAAGGGGCCAATTCTGACGGTCTTGAGTTCCTTGAAGCCGACATGGCGATAAAGCGCTTTGGCGCGGGGATTGGTATCGACGACATCAAGCCTCACTTGGGTGTACCCGCGCCGCTTTGCTTCGTCCGCCACGGCGTCAAGCAGGGCGGTGCCAACGCCCATGCCGCGCGCTTCGGGTGCGACGAACAAGCCATCCATCAAGAAGCGTTCGTTCTCAAAATCGCGTTCCAGCAGGGCCAAGAGTGCCATGCGAATGGATGCGCTGATCCAGCCATAGACCCTGCGCAGATCGCTGAAGTCACCGCCAACCAGTGATCCGTGCACCGTTTTGAAACCAGCAATCCCCAGCAGTTTGCCGTCGTCATCATGCGCGCAAATCCCGTGATCGGGCCGCAAGACAGACCGCACGAACGTCAGCGCCTGATACTTTGGCCCCATGGTAAAACCCAGCTTTTCGCCAAAGGCGTCCCAGTAGAGCGCCACTGCCTCTTCGCGGTCTTTTGGCGGAATGCCGACGGTGATTTTCATTCATAAAAGCCGTTGAACGGGATAAAGGTGACCAAATCACCGGGTGCGACCTTTTGCGCCGGATCGGCCATTTCCACAAGCCCTGTGGCCCAGCTTAAACCGGAAACACGACCTGACCCTTCAGACGGGAAAATGGTGACATGCCCGTCTTCAACACGTGCGCGCAAATATTCCCGACGGCCCGCTTTCTTGGATTTGCTGAATGCAGCCGGCAACTGGTAGCCAGTTGGCTGTGTCCAAGCGCCGCCGGCCATGACCCTCAGGGACGGCGCGGCAAAGACAAGGGCGCAGACCATCGCGGCAACCGGATTGCCCGGCAACCCAAAGATCGGTGTGTCGTTCCAAAGCCCCAAAGCAAGAGGCCGCCCCGGCTTCATCGCGATCCGCCACAGCGCGAATGAGCCGGTCCCTTCCAGCAGGGCCGACATATGGTCTTCGTCGCCTGCGGACGCCCCGCCAGAAGACAGGATAACGTCACATTTTCTGGTGGCATCATCCAGAATATTGCGCAGAGTTGCGCGGTTGTCCGGTGCACGCCCAAGATCAATGACGTCATAGCCCCATCGGGCGACCAACGCCCCCAGCATCGGGCGGTTGGCATCGTATATCTGCCCTTGCGTTGCAGCCGTCCCGGGTTCACGCAGTTCGTCACCCGTGGACAGGACGCCAACCTTGAGTGTCTTGCGCACTGTGACCGCGCCGATCCCGGCGGCAGCCAACATGCCAAGATCGGCAGGTGTGATCCTGCGACCGGCCTGCAAGATCGGTTGTCCCGCTTGCATATCTTCGCCCGCTGCCCGGGCGTTGGCACCGCGTTTCAGCGGGCCATGAAAACTGACTTCGGTGTCACTGGCGCTGACGTCTTCTTGTAGCACAACGGTATCGACGCCTGTGGGCAGGTTTGCACCGGTCAGAATCCGTATCGCATGGCCGGGTGGGACGGTACCGCCGTATGGGGCACCGGCGGCCGAGCGACCCGCGACCAGTTTTAGCCTAGCAATCCCGGTTGGTGCGGGCCCCGCAAAGCCGTAGCCATCGACCGCCGCGTTAGGGGCGGGTGGATGCGACCGGAAGGCCGACACATCCTGCGCCAGAAAACGGCCGGCGGCATGCTGAAGTGCAACGGTTTGCGTGGCGGTCACGCAGGCCAGTTTATCGCGCAGGTGCTTTTGCGCCTCATCAACAGGTGTCCAATATGCGCCTTGTGGCATCGCAAAGCAGTCATTGCGCAGCGGCGGTGGCGCGGTTGGGGACAGGGCGGCTTGTGCCAGCATGTCTTCGTGTCCCAGGCCAAGTATCCAGCCTTCGTTTGTCGGGGGTACGTCAAGCATATGGGTCATGTCTGAAGCAGGCATACGTGAAAGTGTTTGGGCCAGAAGCTGCACCTGGTGTGCATCCTTGATCTGCCCGTCCGGCATGGTTTCGGTCACGGCTCTGGCGATCAAGGAGGGCCAGATTTCAACGATGGCGATGGGTGGTGTCAGGGGCTCAAAGGGCCACACAGCGATGTCCGGACCGAACGCATGCCGCAAGCGCGCGAGCATGGGCAGCCCCATAATGACCTGACTGCCGACCGCCCCTGCACCCGAGAGCTGCCAAACAGGGAACGCCCCTTTTGCATGTGTTTCGGCCTGTCGCTTTTCGGTCATGCCGTGATCTGTGCGCGCCAGACCCTTGCGTGGCAGATGGGGTATATCGCGTTTCAGGCCGTTGCCCCAGAACGGGCCTGTGCCGGGGAAAAGCGCGTTGATCTGGCCCGCAAGGTCAAAGCGGTTGTTTGCTTTGGGCGAGTCTTCCACCCGATTGGCAAACCAGTCCCAGATCGCGAAAGGGTCATCAGTGCCGGTGAGGGTTTTGCCAAAGCCCGCCGGATAGCCGAAGGCAAAGTCGAAACCTGCAAGAACGCGCCGACCAGCGGCGCATTCGGTGCGCAGGAACGCGGTGATCCAGACCTCGGCCTCTTTCCGGTTGCGAAAGTATGCGGGCGCGTCGGTTGCTCCAGCGCGCGCAGCACAGGCCCAGATGGCGTCTTTTTTCGGTGTTACGCCCCGGTCGTTGCCACCCGACCAGTCAACCATCAAGACTGTGTCGAACGTCAAAGCCCGACCTCGGACAGGATGAAATCGGCGATGGCTTTGGTGTCGTCCAGATCAAAGAGCGGCTGCGTCACGTCCAGCGCGCAATCGCTGGCAACGGCGCGGATGGTTGGGTCGTCCTTGGCAATCACAGGATGATTTGTTTCGGTGCGGTAGGCTTCTACCTTGGGGTGATCGTCGCGCTTGTAGCCTTCGACAAGGATCAGATCGACCGGATCAAGCTGTCGTAGCAGCTGCGCTAGCGGCACCTCATCATTGTCGCGCAGTTCGGTCATCAGGGCCCAGCGGGCGCGCGATGACAGCAGCACCTGATGCGCGCCGGCTTGCCGGTGGCGATAGCTGTCTTTGCCGGGGTGATCGACGTCAAAGGTATGATGCGCGTGTTTGAGCGTTGAAACTGTAAACCCGCGCCCGGTGATTTCCGTCACCAGCCGTTCCATCAGCCCGGTTTTGCCTGCGTTCTTGTATCCGACGACGCCGTAAACCTTCATAATATGGTGCCAGCTTTGACCAGATCTTCTGGGGTATTCACATTGAAAAAGGCCACATCATCGGGAAAATGGGCTGTGGCAGCACCGTGTTTGTCTGTCCACAGGACCACCTTGCGCAAGCCGTCTTGCAGCGCCTGTCGCAGATCATCGCGCAGCGCTGTGGGCCAAAGGCCGAACGTAGGGTGGCGCCCGTCGGCCGTGCGCGCAAGGGCGATCCCGGTTTCGGTCGCTTCAGCGGCTTGCAGCAGTTGCGGGACCAGATCACAGGGGAAAAAGGGCGTGTCTGCGGCGGCTGTGACGATATGCGTGGCCTCTTGCGTTGCGGCCCAGTCAAGGCCCGCCAACACGCCGGACAGAGGGCCTGCGAAGCCGTCGATGCTATCGGCGACGACTCGCAGGTTGAGATGGGCAAAGCGTGCCGGATCGCCGTTGGCATTCAGCGCAAGGCCCCCGACCTGCGGTTCCAGCCGGGCAATGACGTGCGACAGGATTGTACCGTTGCCAAGTGGCAGCAGCCCTTTGTCGCCACCGCCCATACGGGTGGCCTGACCGCCTGCAAGGATCACTCCTAGGGGTTGTTTCATGCGGCAGACCCTTTGCGGCCGGATTTCTTTGGTTCATCAGCGATTTGCGCGGGGTCGGCATCGCGGATCAGGCGCTCTTCGCCGGCCAGACACACAAAACGCTGGCCCTTCATCCGCCCGATCAGCGTAAGCCCGACCTTCTGTGCAATCTCGACCCCCCAAGCGGTAAAACCCGAGCGTGAGGCCAGAACGGGAATCCCCATCATCGCGGTCTTGATCACCATCTCTGACGTCAGGCGTCCCGTGGTATAAAGTGTTTTGTCATCTGCGCTGATATTTTCCGACAGCATCCAGCCCGCAATCTTGTCGACTGCGTTGTGGCGGCCCACGTCCTCCATATAGACGAGCGGACAATCGCCTTGGCACAGGACCGTGCCGTGGATCGCCCCTGCCTCAAGGTAGAGTGACGGGGTGCGATTTATGGTGGCGGCAAGCGCGTAGAGGTCTGACGTTTTGACCTGAACGTCGGGCAGGATGACACCTTCAAGCCCCTCCATCATATCCCCAAAGACGGTGCCGATGGCGCAGCCGCTGGTACGCGTCTTTTTCTTGAGTTTGTCCTCATATGTGGTTTGGCTTTCGGTACGGACCACAACTGTCTCCAGCTCTTCGTCATAATCAACGCCCGTAATGACGTCTGCCTTGTGCAGCATGCCCTGATTGCGCAAGAACCCCAGCGCCAGATAGGCGGGATAGTCACCGATGGTCATCGCCGTGACGATTTCCTGACTGTTCAGAAAGATCGTCATCGGGCGTTCTTCAACGACATTGAGCGCGATAGCGGCGCCGTTCTGATCGGTTCCTGTGACCGCACGCGTCAATCGCTGCGCACCCGGATCAGGTGCGATCAGATACTCAGAAGTGTCAACGATCCGCGCCAATTGTCATTTCCTATTTGCGTGGGTAAAGGCTGATGTAACGCAGCTAGGCTAGGGCAAAGCCATGACGACTTCTACAGTGAAAACACCAGCGAAATCTGCCTATTGGGCGGGCGTGCGTGATGGTGCGCCGTTTGTTTTGATCGCAGTGCCCTTTGCGACGCTTTTTGGTGTGATTGCCACAGATGCAGGTCTGACGCTGGCGCAGGCAATGGGGTTCACCATTTTGGTCATTGCGGGTGCGGCGCAATTCGCGGCTGTGCAAATGATGGTGGAAGACGCCAGCATTGCTTTTGTTCTTTTGGCGGCTTTGGCGGTGAACCTGCGCATGGCGATGTATTCGGCGTCTCTTGTGCCTTACTTGGGAGCGGCGCCCCTTTGGAAACGGGCTTGCGTTGCGTATCTAAACTTTGATCAGACCTATATCACCTCGGTTGCCCGCTATGAGGCACGACCAGAAATGAGCGTGTCCGAGCGCGTGTCCTATTTTGTGGGCGTTGCGACCCCGATCACCCCGCTCTGGTTCATGATGACCTTCGTGGGGATCGTCGCAGGGCAGGCGATACCTGAGGCATGGGCGCTGGATTTCATCATGCCGATTATGTTTTTGGCGATGGTGTCGCCCATGCTGAAATCGCTGGCCCATGTTGCCGCCGCGGCCATGTCCGTGGCGGTTGCCTTGGCTTTGGTCGATTTGCCCGCAGGCACCGGATTGCTGGTCGCAGCCGGGGCCGCGATGCTGACAGGTGCACTGGTCGAGACCTGGATGGAAAGGCGCGCACGATGACGTATTCGACAGTCGAAATTTGGACGATCATCATCGTGATGGGGATCGGAACCTTTTTGATCCGGTTTTCGTTTCTGGGGCTGATCGGGAATCGTCCGATGCCTGCCTTTGTGTTGCGCCTGCTGCGTTACACGCCAGTTGCAGTGCTGCCGGGCATGGTCGCACCCTTGGTGCTTTGGCCTGCAGCCACCGACGGTCAGTTTGATCCGGTGCGCGTGCTTGCAGCCTGTGCGACCGTTCTGATCGGCATCTGGACGCGCAATGTGTTGTGGGCGATCCTAGGTGGAGCAGCCACGCTTTATACCGCGATGGGGGTCACGGCTCTCCTCTGAGCATGGCCGAGATCTCGGCGGCGGCAAGGGTTTTGTCGTCAGCGTCGCCTTCGCGATATTCTTCAGTTGTGACACCGGGCAGCTTCGCAAAATCCTCTACGATACGGTTTGGACCCCAAGTTTGCCTGATCCCTGAAAAACCGGGGAGCTGTCGCAAAATGCGCGAGGTCACGCGCGCACAGCTTGCCTGTGGCACTGGGCCAGCAGCCAGTGCGAGGCTCAGCGCCTGTTCAGCGACCTCTGGCGTGACATCCACAGTTTGCCCGACAACATAGTAGGTCGAGCGGGCATGAAAGCTGACGTAAAGTGTTTCCAACCGTGGGGTTACGCCAAACAGCACATCGTTGCGCTCTGGCATCACGTCTTGTTTGAACGACCCTGCCGGATCAAACAACACACGTTGGCTGGCATTGATCAACAACGCGCTATGCGCTCCGTTGTCGGAACGCACGCTCTTCATCGTGTAAAGCGTGAGGTATTTCTGGCCGGGTTTGCGGTGGATTGCCCGGCTGACAATGTCATCGGGGGCCCAAACCTCTTGTGCAGTGCAGGCTGACAGTGCGAGCGGCAGGCCGATTAAAAAACCACGCCGGTTCACGACAGATTACACCGCGATCAGTGCGAGGAATATAAGGAATACGACGATTGCGATTGTCGCTTTTGTCGTCATGCTCATGAAACCGTCAAAGGTTTTTTCCTGAACAGAGATATCCATTTCACCGTGCTTGTGTTCGGCCATGTTACGGCTCCTTCGTCATCTGATTTGTCTATCGCATAGACGATTCATTTCGCCCTGTCACGTGGTCAGGTCGCCACATCTTCGTCGCCATCCAACGCAGAGGCAAGCTGAAAGCCGATGCGGTTGGGTTCAGGCTGGTCGATGTGTTTCGGGCTGGCCACAAGGGTGACGTTTAACTGGCTGACATGCTGGATCAGCTGCGTGCGCGCACCGCTGTCATTGATGCCGTAATATGTCACGATATCGGGCTCGTAATAGCCCAATCCTTCGATCTTGATCACGCCGGTATTGCCGCCAGCAAGCCCAAGGCCCACTTCGTGATCATTGTCCAACTGCGTCTCAAAATTCTGGATATACATGATGATCCGCTCATAGGCCCATTGTGCGGGGCTTTTCTTGGTGACAGGCTCTGACAGGGCTTTGGGCACCGTCTGCCCGGCCGCCTGTGTTTGCGGGTTCGTGTGGATCTCGCGGCATTTGGGCAGCACATCGTTTTCAAGCAACTCGGCTGACGTCTCGATTTGCATGGTTGTCTTTGTCATAGTGGCACCGCGGTTGTTTCTTTCAGTTCCTCCATAACGAAACTGGCCGAGATATCCGACACAGAAATCCGTGATGTCAGTCTTTTGTAGAAGGCGTCATAAGCGGGCACATCGGCCACGCGGACACGCAGGACATAGTCCAGATCACCGGTCATGCGGTAGGCGCCGACGATTTCGGGAAAACTTTGCAAGGTTGCCTGAAATTGTTTGAGCCAACCTGCATCATGCGCGTTGGTGCGGATCAATACCATCGCAGTCAGGGGTACGCCAACGCTGGCCGGATCAACCAGTGCCACGCGGCCCGTGATGACCCCAGTTTGCTCCATCACCTTGATCCGCCGCCAGCAGGCATTGCGTGACAGGTTTACCGCTGTGCTGATGTCATCGACTGAGAGCGTGGCATCGGATTGCAGGGCGCGCAGGATTGCGCGGTCTATTTCGTCTAGCTGATGCTTCATTGTTGGGATGATATCCCGATTTTTTGCAAATATACAATTATATTTGGGACCGGTACGCAGATGATTGTGGTTAGCTTAGCTCAAAGCCAACAAGGAAGCCCCATATGTCTGACACTTCACAAACAACGTCCCGCAAGAACCCGCTTGCCGCTGTCTTCCTCGACCACCCGGCCACGGTAAATGAGACTTACTTCCAGCATTTGCGCTTTGCTTTCAGCTTTGCGTTCTGGCTTGGCGCCGCAGCCATGGCCGCGCTGGTTCACGCCTTTATCCCTGCCTTGTTCGAGACAACAGCCAGCCGCATTCTCAAGCGCCTGCACGCCCGCATCGAGAACCGGCACTAAACTGCCTGAAACACCCATGCGCCATCGTCGCGCATCACTCTGGTCGCTTGGCCTGACTGATGCAGATGGTTGAGATGGGCGACAGCTTCGACCAGGGCCAGCCCGTATTCGCCCTGCTTGATGGTGCGCTTGAACAGCGGCATGAAACAGTCGCCGGCGGTGCGCGGTTCGCTCAGAAATGCCAATAGCCGTCTCAGCGCGCCGTGGTGGTTGTCGATCAATTGGGTCAATCGCGTGGGCAGGCCCGTGAAGGGCAGTTTATGTCCGCCGAGCACCAGTTGGCCGGGCTCTGCGAACGCTTGGAAAGCCTCGCACGAGCGGAGCCAGTCTGTGACGGGGTCAGCGTCCGGTTCGGTCGGATAGACCCCAAGGTTGGGGCTGATTGACGGCAAAAGCTGGTCGCCACCAATGACGATGTTGTCGTTGCGGCTCCAGAACGTGGCGTGTTCTGGGGCGTGGCCCCCACCCATCCGGATATCCCACGTGCGCCCGCCCATTGCGATGGAGTCGCCGTCAACAAGTCGCCTGTAGCCCAGAGGCAAAGGTGCAACGCAATCGGCAAAATTGAAGGGGCGTTCCGTCTTGCGGCGCTCAAGTTCGGCGGGGTCCATGCCGGCGCGCTGGTAGAAACTGAGTGCCTCGGCATTGGGCACGTCTTGCACATCCAGCGTCAGCATCCGCGCCATCAGCCAGCCTGTGCGCGGCATACACAAGGCGGCACCCTGCTGCATGAACCACGCTGCCAGTCCGACATGATCTGGGTGATGGTGGGTCACGACGACGCGCGCGACAGGCTTGCCCTGCAACGGCCCTTGCAGCAGCTTTTCCCAGATCGCCCGACCGCGTTTGGAGGCAAAGCCGGTGTCGATCACGGTCCAGCTGTCGCCGTCATCCAGCGCATAGACATTGACGTGATCCAGCGCCATCGGAAGCGGAAGGCGCATCCACAAGATACCGGGCGCGACGGCGATCGCCTCGCCCTCTTTGGGTGGCTCGGGGAAAGGGTAGCGGATGCCGCTTTGGTCGTCTGGCATCAGGCAACAAGATCGTCTGTTGATATGGCCATAAGGTCGTCTGCCCCTTCACGTGCGTGCGCCAGAAGGCCCACATGTTCGGGCAACATACGCTTGATATAGAAGGTTGCAAGGCGTGCGCGGCTTGCGTCACCTTTGACGGCGCTGGCCAGATGTGCATGCCCGCCCAGCACGCGGGCAAAGGCGCGCAGGTAGGGAACCGCACCGGCGAAGCGGTCGTTCAGGTCATCTTGCGCAACCAGCCATTCAGTTGCTTCGCGCAGGGATTCCGCCGACTGCCAAACCGCCTCGGCAAGTTCGGGGTGCGTGGCTTTTGCAGCCTCTGCGCCTTGTTCGATTTCTTCAAGGATGCGGAATGCCGCTTCGCCTGCGTCCATCAGTTTGCGCGCTACAAGGTCCATGGCCTGAATACCGTTGGTGCCTTCATAGATGGTCGCCACGCGGACATCGCGGGCATATTGCGCGGCACCGGTTTCTTCGATAAAGCCCATGCCGCCGTGGACCTGCATGCCTGTGCCTGCGACTTCGCACCCGACGTCCGTGCAGAACGCTTTGCTGATCGGGGTCAGGAACGCAGCGCGTGCCTGCCACCCGGCATCGCCGGTGGCCAGTGCCATGTCGATGGCAACGGCGTTCATCAGGGTGATGGCGCGCGCGGCGTAGGTATCGGCTTTCATGCTGGCCAGCATCCGGCGCACGTCAGCGTGTTCGATGATCGCGCCTATGCCGGACGCTTTGCCTTGCTTGCGGTCATGGGCATAGGCCGCGGCTTGTTGTAGTGCCGCTTCTGCAATGCCGACTCCTTGTGTGCCCACGCCCAAACGTGCGTTGTTCATCATCGTGAACATGGCCGCCATGCCGCCATGTTCGTGGCCGACCAGCCAGCCTGTCGCGCCGGAATACTCCATCACTGCGGTCGGCGATCCGTGCAGCCCCATCTTATGCTCGAGGCTGACTACGCGCAGATCGTTCTTGGCGCCGGGGTTGCCATCGGCATCCGGGATCAGTTTGGGGACCATAAACAGGCTGATCCCCTTGGTACCCGGCACGCCGTCGGGCAGGCGGGCAAGAACAAGGTGACAGACGTTTTCGGTAAAATCGTTGTCTGCCCAGCTGATGTAGATTTTCTGACCTGTAATCGCAAAGGTGCCATCGCCATTCGGTTCGGCCTTGGTGCGCAGCGCGCCCACATCAGATCCGGCCTGTGGTTCGGTCAGGTTCATTGTGCCGTTCCATTCGCCGGAAATCAGCTTGGGGATATACAGCTCTTTGATGGCGTCAGAGGCATGGTGTTCAAGTGCTTCGATCTGGCCTTGGGTCATCAATGGGCTGAGTTGCAGCGCAAGGCAGGCGCTCGACATCATCTCGTTCACGCTTGTCGTCAGGGTCATCGGCAGGCCGAGCCCGCCGACCTCTTTGCTGGCTGACATGCCGATCCAGCCGCCAGTGGCAATCGCGTCATAGCCATCGGCAAAACCGCGGGACGTCCGCACGATACCATTTTCAAGACGGGCAGGGTGCAGATCACCCGCGCGGTTGAGAGGCGTGAGGATTTCCTCGCACATCTTGGCGGCTTCGCCGAGGATCGCCTGCGTCATATCTGGCGTGGCATCTGCAAAGTGCTCGGTGCTTGCGACCTGTTCAAAACCGATGATGTGATCCATCAAGAACTGAAAATCGCTGACGGGGGCACGATATGGCATTGTTTTGTCTCCAAAATGTGTAGCCGCTTGGCAAAATGAGTTCCGAGGGCTATGCATCCCACTTCGCGGCCAACCTATCGCAGCACGGCCTCCCATCAACCAAAACGCCACGTCATGACCGATGAACAATTGCTTACTCTGACGCCGGATGTTGCCGGATTGGAAAAGGCTGCCGCGATTCTGCGGGGCGGTGGGTTGGTCTCGTTTCCGACTGAAACGGTCTATGGTTTGGGCGCGGATGCCCGCAATGATGCCGCTGTTGCAGGGATTTACGCGGCCAAGGGCCGGCCCAGTTTCAACCCGTTGATCGTACATCTGCCCGATATGGCAGCGGCCGAAACCTATTGTGATTTCAATGAGACCGCGCGGCAACTGGCTGGGGCATTCTGGCCGGGTGCGTTGACGCTGGTCTTACCGTTAAAGGCGGATGCGGGGATATCAAAGCTTGTGACAGCCGGCTTGAACACGTTGGCTGTGCGTGTGCCGGACCATCGGGTCGCGGCCGGGTTGCTGCGGGCCTTTGGTGGCCCCGTTGCGGCCCCTTCTGCCAACCCGTCAGGCAAGGTCAGCCCGACGACCGCAGCCCATGTATCGGCGGGATTGGGCACACGCATTGATGCCGTCGTGGATGGCGGTGACTGTGCCGTCGGCGTTGAATCGACGATTGTCAGCTGTGTCGGCGCGCCAGCATTGCTGCGCGCCGGTGGTATCCCGGTTGAGGCGTTGGAGGCCTGTCTGGGGCACCCGTTGCAGGCCCCGCATGATCCGGCGACGCCAACCGCGCCCGGTCAGCTTGCCTCGCACTATGCGCCGCGGGGTAAGGTGCGTTTGAACGCACCTTACGCCAAACAAGGCGAAGTGCTGCTTGGCTTTGGGCCGGTCGATGCTGATCTGAATCTTTCGCAGGCCGGTGATTTAACCCAAGCAGCCGCGCGCCTGTTTGCCTGCTTGCATGCGCTTGATGCGATGGGGGCAGACGCGATTGCCGTATCACCTATTCCCGATCATGGCCTGGGCCGTGCGATCAATGATCGCCTGAAACGTGCGGCAGCACCGCGCTGACAGGCCTAGCCTGCGTTCTGCCGTTCGATATAGCCGCGCAGCTCTTCTGCTTCCTGACGGGCTTCGCGCAAGCCATCCATCGCGGCACGCAGTTCGGCCTCGGTTTGGGTCAGCTGGTTCGTGATCTCGGCTTCGCGTTGTTGCAAATAGGTGATGGCCTGATCGCGGGTTTCTTCGGCCTCATGCAGGGCTTGCGCCATCTTGTCCAGCTCGCCGATTTCGGCCTTGGTCACGCGGGTAAACCGGTTGACCAGCCAGCTTGCAAACCAACCCAGCATGAAAGCCACAAAAAGGATGCCCGCTGTCGCGATGATGAATTCGGTTCTGTTCATAGAGCTGGTCTATTCGCTTTCTGTCGCAGTGTCATCTGTCTGTGATGCGTCGTTATCCTGGGTGTCTTCGATGGGCGTTTCCGCAGCCAGTTCATCAAGGATTGATGTTTCCTCAGCTGTTGTTTCCGGCACGATCAGGCTAAATTCGATCCGGCGGTTGGCTTCGCGCCCTTCTTCGGTGTCGTTGTCAGCGATGGGGTTTTCTTCGCCGAAACCAATTGATTCGAAGGTGGACACGGGCACGCGCCGTGCGCGCAGTGCCGTCAGGACGGCATCTGCGCGGTCCTGCGACAATTGCTGGTTCATCACTTCGCGGCCTTGGCTGTCGGTAAAGCCTGACACGCGGATTGGCAGATCGCCACATTTCTTCAGGATATCCGCAATGTCATCGACGACAGGCTGGGTCGCAGCGGTCAAATCAGCCGAGCCGGGGTCAAAAGTGATCTTGCGGCCTTCTGTTGCCGCAATGATTTGTGCAATACATTCTTCCGGCGTTGGCAAACCCGCAATCGGGTCAAGCTCTTTGACGTAAGTTACATCAATTTCAAAGTCGGCAGTTTGCCCCAATTTTTCGATCAAAAGCCGTGATATCGCGCCGCTGGCGTCTTCGTTTCCGGTGTTGCCGCGAATTTGGAGTTTATCGGCGTCAACCACGACCGCCCCGTTTGAAAGCTCTGAAAGTGCCTCAATCGCGGCAAGAACGCGGACAGACCAGCCTGCGGGCATACCTTCTGCCGTGCGCGTTCCCATGGTTATATCCCGCTGGGGAAAGCGCGCATTTGCAAAATTTTCCACAACGGTGTTGGTGACATCGTCGGGTACACGCCCGCGCAGTTGCACGGTGCCCTCGGGGCTCAGCGTGGCTGTGAACTGGGCGATGTCTTCGCCGGTTTCGTCAGGAATTTCTGGCAATTCTGCTGTCAGGGCAAATGCCTCAGGCAGAGAATTTTCCAAACGTCCGACGATATTGTCAAAGGTGGCCTGTCCGGTGCCGATGGGTGCAATCAGCGTCACATCGGTATCTGCAATTGTGACCGTTCCGCCCCCCATGTTCTCAACGGCGGTGATGGATTGCGCAACAGCATCGCCCCAGGTCCGCGACGGCGCGCCGAGTGCGAGAATACAGTTGGCCCTTTCCTGGAACCCGGCTTCGGATGCGGCGTCAAGTATCTGGTCCAGCGCGTCTTGTGTATCGGCGGTGCAGGCATCAAAGCGCGCACCATCCGCATCAAGGATAAAGCGTGTCGTAAAGGGCGAAATGACCGGGCGCGGTGCACTGATATCGATCGCCAGCCGCACGGCATCTGGCCTGTTGCGCGCCAGTGCGACTTCAAGCTGCCGCTTTTCATCCGGACTGTCCGAGATCGCGTTGATGATTACTAGGTCAGCTTTTACCGAGATTTTCGATTTGTTCAGCAGCGACAGCGCACGCAACGCATAGTTGACAGCATCGCGCCATGTGGGCGGTGTGGGGTAATCGGCGACCTCCAGCAAATCTGTAACAGGCTGACCATCTGCGATATCGGTAATCCGTGCGGCCAGCGCCTCGCGGTCGGTGGTTGCGGGGATCAGCCCGATAAGCGATACACCGGCATCGTTGCGCAGGATCTCGATTGCGAATTCCGGTGGTGTAATGATCTCCGAATCAGTGACGGACAGGTTGTCGATGACACGACTGGCATCAACCATACCGCCTGCCGCCGAGATGGCGCGAAAGCGCACTGCCTCGGTCGGGGCTTCGCCTTCGAGGATCACCTGAAGCCCGTCACCCAGAACCGTCGCCCAATCATACCCTTGATCTACAAGCGTTTCCTGCACCGCCAAGACCGAGCGTTCCTCAACCACCGACACAGTCGTCTGGGCCGCTGCGACCGAGAGGAAAGCCGCGGCAATGAAAACGATCAGGCGTGTAAAGAGAGCTGATAGGCGCATTGGGTTCCGATACTTGATTGCGCCACTGCATAGGCCCAGTGGCGGCGGTGTTCAATCACACCAAAAGGGCGATGGCGAAAAACGGCAAAGGGATCAGACCGGCATTTCTATTTGAACGAAACAGGCGCAGCAATCCGTCGTTATCGTCAGGATCAAAGCGTGTCAGCTGCCATGTCAGGTGCCACCCCAGCGCCCAAGGGCCGCCGATCGCAATGATAAGTGACAGGACCGAGCGTTCAGAGGCTGCCAGCAGGACAGCCAGACCAAAGAGTATGATCGTCACCGTCAGGAAAAAACGCAGCCATTTGCGGCTGTTGTCCCCGAACAGCCGCGCGGTGGATTTGACGCCGATCAACGCATCATCTTCGGCATCCTGATGGGCATAGACCGTATCGTAGAACAGCGTCCATGCGATCCCGGCCAGATAGAGCACGATGGGCACAGGCCCGATACTATTGGTATGTGCGGCCCATGCCAGCATGGCCCCCCAGTTAAAGGCCAGCCCCAAAAACACCTGTGGCCACCACGTGAATCGTTTGGCGAAGGGATAAATCGCAACGGGAACCAGCGCGATGATGCCAAGGATGATCGCGGTCGGGTAGAATGTGATCAGAATGAAAAAGGCCAGGATCGCCTGCGCCACCATCCACGCTAGCGCGCCGCGCACCGTAACCTGCCCCGACGGGATCGGCCGCGAGCGCGTCCGCGCCACCCGTCCGTCGATGTCGCGGTCGGTGATGTCGTTCCACGTGCAGCCCGCGCCGCGCATCAGGAATGCGCCAATGCCGCAGCCGATAATTGTCCAAAGGTCATGTCGGCCGTAGCTATCTGTTGCCAACACGGCAAGCGAAAGCCCCCACAGGCACGGCACATAAAGCAACCATGTGCCAATCGGTCGGTCTGCCCGGCTGAGCCGCAGAAACGGACGGCTGAACGCGGGTGCAAACCGGTCGACCCAATTGTCTGTTACGGCATCTGCGACGGCGCCGTTCGGCTCTGGCATCTGGGGTTTTTCGGTCATATGGTCCGCTTCATGGCATCCAAGGTTCGGCTTTATGTAGATCACCCCCTAGGGGAAGGGCAATCGGTTCCGCTTTCGCGGGAACAGGCGCATTATCTTTTCGGGGTGATGCGACTGACGGAAGGCACAGTTCTATCGTTGATTAACGGTGTTGACGGTGAGTGGGATGCCGAGATCGTGAAAGCCGGCAAAAAGGGCGGGATTTTGCTATGCGCAAACCAGACGCGCGCTCTGCAGATGCCGCCTGATCTGTGGCTGCTTTTTGCCCCCATCCGTAAAGAACGCACCGCATTTATCGTCGAAAAAGCTGTCGAAATGGGGGTGTCGCGGGTCTGTCCGGTGCAGACGGATTTCACCCAAAGCGCCAACCGCATCCGGCAGGACAAGTTACAGGCCCATGCGGTCGAAGCGGCCGAACAATGCGGGGGGACATTTGTGCCGCCGGTGGATGACTTGGCCAAGTTGGACCGTCTTTTGGCTGATTGGCCAAGCGGCCGCCAGCTGATGTTTTGTGACGAAATATTGATCGGTGATCCGGTGGGGCTGCCACAGATCGCGGGGCCTTGGGCAATCCTGATCGGGCCGGAAGGGGGCTTTTCCCAAGCCGAGCGTGACCGCTTGCGGGCGTTGCCCTATGCGCACCCTGTCAGCCTTGGGCCACGTATATTGCGTGCCGACACGGCGGCGGTTGCCGCTTTGACGGTCTGGCAACAAGCGTTGGGCGACTGGGCGTGATCCGCGCAACAGTGGACGACAGGCCTGCAATCGAGGCCTTCCTGAAACAGCATATCGCCACATCGATGTTTCCGCTGTCCAATTTGCGCCGCCATGGGATGAGCGGGGGCCATCCGCGCGCGATGCAGTTCTGGGTGCGGTGGAAAGCTGGCGAGATCAGTGATCTTTTGCCAATATCGGAGGAAGGAATGGCATTCCCGCAATGTCCCTCCGGCCCGTGGGGCGAGGTTGGGACGGTTCTATCTGGCGCAAGCATAAAGGGCATGTTGGGCGATGTCGCCCAGATAGCGCAACTGCGCAGTGTATTGGGCCTGCCCGAAAAGGGGGGATTGGATAGTAAAGAACCTCTTTATGAACTTGCCCTGCGCGATATGGTCGTGCCCGATTGCACCGGGCTGACGCTGCGGCGGCTCGCTGATGCGCCCCAAGACCTTACTATTCGATGGCGCGCTGCTTATCTCAAAGAGGTCCTGCCGATGCCCGGTGAGGATTTTGAGCAGAAGGCGGAGGATGACATTGCGGGCTTTATCGCTGCCGATACCCACCGCGTCCTTTATCAGGGCGACACGCCCGTTGCGATGACAGGGTTCAATGCCGTCTTGCCAGAGGCGGTGCAGGTCGGAGCGGTATATACGCCGCCTGTTGCGCGTTCGCAGGGGCTGGCACGCCGCGCTGTGGCGTTGCATCTGCAAGAAGCGCGGGCGCAGGGCGTACGGCAGGCGATCCTGTTTGCGGCATCGCCGCAAGCATGTAGAGCCTACGAAGCGATCGGGTTTGTACGTGCGGGGAGCTACACGATTTTGGTCTATGAAAACCCACAGGTGATTTATGGGTAACTTTCTGCGTCCCGAAGTGCGCGCGTTCCTCGAACGCTGGCGCGAGGTTTTGCTGGCCGGTATTGTGTTCTTGCTGGGGGTCTGGTGGGCCCTGACAGGTGTCGGGATCAACGTCTGGCTGGGCTATATCTTTTGCCTGATCGGGATCGGCTGGGGCGTGGCGGCCGTGCAGCGTGCGCGCTTTGCACAAGACGGGGATGGCCCCGGGGTTGTGCAGATCCGCGAACGTAGGTTGGCGTATTTTGGTCCGCTGGACGGGGGGATCATGGATGTGGCCGACCTAAGCCGGCTGGAGATTGATCCGACCAGTCACCCTGACCCCAGTTGGGTTTTGACCAGCATTGAAGGGCAGGTTCTTGCGATACCCATCAATGCCAAAGGGGCTGAGGGCCTGTTTGACGTTTTTGCAAGCCTACCGGATATCAAGACAAACACGGTGCTTGACGTGCTTTCACGCACACCTGATGCGCGGGTTACTGTATGGAGCCGGGTCAAGCCGCTCTTGCATTGACAGGTGCGTTCAGGCACGTCACCGATAACACCTGAGCAACAGCGGAGCGCAGCGCCCATGTCTATCCCTCAATCCGGCGGCGGCCCAATCGAACACCACGATCAACTGGCCGAAGAGCTGTCAAAAGGCTGCAAGCCCAAGTCTGACTGGCGTATCGGGACCGAGCACGAAAAGTTCGGCTATTGTAAGGATAGCCTTTTGCCGCTTCCCTATGAGGGCGAGCGATCCATCAAGGCCGTGCTGGAGGGGCTTGAGGGCCGTTTCGGATGGGGCCGCGTTGAGGAGGATGGCAAAATCATTGGTCTGACCAAAGATGGTGCCAACGTCAGCCTTGAGCCCGGTGGCGCGTTGGAATTATCCGGTGCCCCGCTTGAGACGATTCACCAGACCTGTGACGAAGTGAACACCCATCTGGCAGAGGTAAAATCGGTCTCTGATGAGATCGGGGTCGGTTTTATCGGTCTTGGCGCTGCCCCTGAATGGACGCATGAGCAGATGCCGCTGATGCCCAAGGGCCGCTACAAGCTGATGAACAACTATATGGAAAAAGTTGGCACGATGGGAACGGCGATGATGCGCCGAACCTGTACGGTGCAGGTGAACCTTGATTTCGGGTCCGAGGCCGACATGGTGCAGAAAATGCGCGTCGCCTTGGCCTTGCAGCCCGTTGCGGCGGCTCTTTTTGCCAATTCCCCGTTCTTTGAGGGCAAGGTAAACGGGCATAAATCCTGGCGCTCGCGCATTTGGCGTGATCTGGATGATGCGCGCACGGGGATGCTGCCTTTTGTTTTTGAAGACGGTTTCGGGTTCGAGGCATGGGTCCAGTGGGTGCTGGATGTGCCGATGTATTTTGTATACCGCGACGGCAAATATATCGACGCGCTGGGCATGTCGTTTCGCGATTTTCTCAAGGGCGAATTGCCTGCTCTGCCCGGTGAAAAGCCGCTGTTGTCGGACTGGGCCGATCACTTGACCACCGTGTTCCCCGAAGCGCGTGTGAAGCAATTTATTGAAATGCGCGGGGCCGATGGCGGCCCGTGGCGCAGGTTGTGCGCTCTGCCTGCCTTCTGGACAGGTTTGATGTATGATCAGACCGCACTTGATGCGGCGTGGGATCTTTGCAAGGGCTGGACCGCTGAACAGCGCGAGGCGTTGCGCGTGGCTGCATCGGTGGATGGCCTGCAAGCGCAGGTCGACGGGATCAATATGCATGAGCTTGCACGCGAGGTTGTTGCGATCTCGGAGGCGGGGTTAAAGGCGCGGGCCATGCCGGGCGCAGGCGGTCTGGTGCCTGATGAGACACATTTCCTGAACGCGCTGCATGAATCCATCGAAAGCGGCAAAACCCCTGCGGATGAGCTGTTGGATCACTACAATGGCGACTGGAATGGCGACCTGAAGCGGATTTACAGCGACTATAGCTACTAGGCTTTTGCCTTTGTGCCGATCTTGGACTCTGTCCCTTTGCGCAGCCGCTGAATGTTGGGCCAATGGCGGATGTAGATCAGCAGGCAAAGGGCCGCTGAGAGAAAGAACATCTCGCCGGTTGTGATGAAACCGATGATCAGCGGGGTCCATCCTGCCGTCACCAGTGCCGCCAGCGAAGAGTAGCGCGATACAGCAGCCACCACGAGCCAGATCGCACAGGCAATCAGGCCGATTTGCCAATTAACGGCCAGCAAGATGCCAAAATAGGTGGCCACCCCTTTGCCGCCTTTGAAGCTCAGCCAGACAGGAAAGCAGTGCCCGAGAAACGCCATAAGCGCGCCGATTTGGGCTGCATCTTCGCCCGCGAATTGCCGTGCTGCTAGCACCACAACAGCGCCCTTTGCAGCATCAAAAAGCAATGTCAGCGCGGCGGCTTTCTTATTGCCCGTGCGCAACACATTGGTGGCCCCGATGTTGCCCGACCCGATATCGCGCAAGTTGCCCAGATTCATCATGCGCGCAAGAATCATCCCGCTGGGGATTGATCCGGCCAGATAACCCAAAATCGCCCAAAGCAGGAGAACTGAATAGAGGCTTTCGATCGCTGGCATTATCTGCCCTCCCAAATTCGTTGGCCGTCAACCCAGGTGCCCAAAACGCGGCCCTGCATCCGTGCGCCGTCAAAAGGTGTATTCTTGGATTTTGACAAGAGTGCGGCACGGTCCAACTGGAAGGGTGCGTCAGGGTCGAACAGGATCAGGTCGGCCGGTGCGTTTGGTTGTAAGCGCCCTGCCTTCAGGTCCAACAGCTTGGCAGGGTTCAGGGACATCGCACGGAACAGCCGCGGCAGGTCGATCATTTCAGCATGATAGAGGCGCAGCGCTGCGGGCAGCAGCGTTTCAAGTCCAACGGCCCCGCTTGCGGCTTCCTCATAGGGCAGGCGTTTGCTTTCCTCATCCTGCGGTGTGTGCATCGAACTGATAATGTCGATCAGCCCTTCGGCTAAGGCTAGCACCACGGCGACGCGGTCTTCTTCACTGCGCAGGGGCGGCTTGAGTTTAAAGAACGTGCGATAATCGGCAACGTCCAGTTCGTTCAGCGTTAGGTGATGCACACCCACGCCCGCTGTAATGCGCAGCCCGTTGCGCTTGGCCCGTTCCAGCGCAGGCAGGGCGCGGGCGGTAGTAATCTGGTCGATGTGGTAGCGCGCGCCGGTCATTTCCAGAAGGGCAATATCGCGGTCCAATGCCATGCGTTCGGCCATTGGGCTGACACCGGGCAGGCCGCGTAGCGAGGCGAATTTGCCAGAGGTGACAGCAGCCCCTTCTGAAAGGCCGGGGTCCTGCACGTGGCCAATGACAAGCGCATCCAGAGACCGCGCATAAGTCAGCGCGCGGCTGAATACCTTGGTGTTGGTGACGACCCTGTCGCAATCGGTGAAAGCCACGGCGCCTGCGTCTTGCAAAAAACCGATCTCGGTCATTTCGCGCCCGTCGCGGCCTTTGGTCAGGGCCGCCATCGGCAGGACATGGACCGGCGCATCCTGTTGCGCGCGGCGTTCCACGAATTCGAGCGTTTCAGGCGTGTCGATTGCGGGTGTTGTATCGGGACGCGTGACGATTGTGGTGACACCACCCGCCGCCGCCGCCCGGCCCGCCGAGCGGAAGCTTTCCTTATGACGCTCACCCGGTTCCGAGACTTTCACGCCGATGTCGATAATTCCGGGGGCAAGACATTGCCCTGCACAATCCACAACATTGGCCGATTTCGGCGGTGTCGCGCCTGCCTCATAGACCTCTTTGATGACCCCGTCTGCGATCAGGACCGCGCCGGGGCTATCGGTCAGGGCGACGGGGTCAATCAAGCGTGCGTTGGCAAAGAAAGTGGCGGTCATTTGCAGTGTCCTAGGCGCGGGGCTTCAAGGGGTTTTGGCGGGAAATCCGCTTTGGGGCAAGTCATCTGTCACCAAGGGCCATCTAGCCACCGACCCAAATCATCAAGCCAACAAGGGCGAACATCGCAAGAAGCGCATAGGTCGCGACCATACCGCTCATGCGGGCATCGGATTTGGGTGGCTTGGTTGGTTTCGGCTCCAATATGCCCTTTGCGGATGCATCAGGCAGCGGTTCAGGCGGGGTGATCTTGGCAACGGGGCTGTAGGTTGTCACATGGCGCAATCCGTCGGCCGGTGTCAGCGTCGTCTCAACCTCGCCAGTGGCGCGGGACAGGACAAGAACAGCATAGCCTGTGATTGCATCGACTGCGGCTTTGTCGACCAGATCGGGGGCCATGTCGTAGCCTTCGGCGATATAGGCGCTGAGGGCCATCCCGCCGAGATCGGCAATCCGGACAATATCGACGAAATCGGGATTCAGCTCCGCCTCAAACAGATATTCCAGACCGCGGGGTGTCTTCTCGATCACCTCCGCCGGTAAATCGGCATCGGTCGCAAAAACCCGGATCTGGCCGTGATCGTCTGCGGGAATGGTCAGCGTCATGTCAGCCCTCGTTGTATCTGCCGGATGAGGGCATACACCTCTTGCCCCTCCTTGATGTTGTCGAACCCAATCTTTTGGGTGGTTCTGTCGCCATCGCTATCGCGGTCATGGATCGTTTTAAAATGGACATTGTCGGTCCGGCCTTGCGTCAAGGTGACGACATCATCAGCGGCAATCGCATATGCCGCAAGGCTGTGCTTGGAAAACGATGTCGCCAGATAGGCGCGTTTGTTGGTCAGCGCGTAGCGCGGGAACTTGTGTGCGCCTTGCCACAACAGCACCTCACCCGATTTAAAATAGTCGTCCCAGCGGTCGCGTTCTGGCGGCTGGAAAAACCGCGTGATCATACGATCACGGCCTTTCTTTCGGCGCGCATATTTTGCGCAAGCAGGTCCATTGCAGCCATGCGCACGGCAACACCCATTTCGACCTGTTCCTGAATAACCGACCGGTTGATGTCGTCGGCAATCGTGCCGTCGATTTCAACGCCGCGGTTCATTGGGCCAGGGTGCATAACAATGGCGTCAGATTTGGCATGGGCCAGTTTCGCCGCATCCAGCCCGTAGCGGTGAAAGTATTCACGCTCGGACGGGATAAACCCGCCGTCCATGCGTTCTTTTTGCAGACGGAGCATCATGACGACATCGACGTCTTTAAGACCCTCTTCCATGTTCTCGAACACTTCGACACCAAAATCGGCAACGCCGGATGGCATCAGCGTTGGCGGGGCGATCAGCCTGATCCGGTTTTCCATCTTGCCCAGCAGCATAATGTTGGACCGTGCGACCCGGCTGTGTGCAATATCGCCGCAAATCGCGATAGAGAGACGATGCAGGCGGCCTTTGGCACGGCGGATGGTCAGCGCATCCAGCAGGGCTTGCGTAGGATGTTCATGCTTACCGTCGCCGGCGTTCAGCACGGCGCAGTTCACCTTTTGCGCCAACAGATCGACAGCCCCCGAATGCGGATGCCGCACGACCAGCAGATCGGGGCGCATGGCGTTCAGTGTCAGCGCCGTATCAATCAGCGTCTCGCCCTTTTTGATGGATGAGGCCTGCATCCCCATGTTCATCACATCCGCGCCCAGCCGTTTGCCTGCCAATTCAAAACTGGCCTGCGTGCGGGTGGAGTTTTCAAAAAACATGTTGATCTGCGTCAGCCCGGCCAGCACATCGCGGTGAGCCACACCGCGGCGGTTGTGCTCGGCATAGCTGTCGGCCAAATCCAGAAGGGTTGTGATTTCGGTGGGGTGCAGAGGTTCGATTCCCAAAAGATGCTTGGCGCGAAATGTCATGGGGCCCTCTTATCAGCGGTTCAGGGTCTTATAGGCAGGCCTGCGGCCTGCATCAATGCCACAAGCACTGCACATCCCCGCCAATCCGGCATATCGTAGCGATAATGGATTCGAGCGAGACATATTGGAACGACCGCGCATTGCTGGAATGGCAGGTCGAATTGGGGGTGACAGATGCCATTCTGGACGCGCCTGTGGATCGTTATGCGTTAGAGCCGGTCAAGCCCGCGCCAAAGGCGGTCACACCTGAGAAGCCTGTTGCAGCGCCGTCGGTGCCGGTCCAAGCGCCAGAGGTTGACGTAGTGGGTCTTGCCAAAGCCGCCGCCGAAACTGCAGGTGATCTGCCGTCGCTGGCTGCCGCGATGCAAGCCTTTGAGCATTGCGAACTGAAACGGGGTGCGCGCAATTTTGTGTTCTGTGATGGCAACCCCGCCGCTAATGTGATGATCATCGGAGAGGCCCCGGGCCGCGAAGAGGACCGCGCCGGGCGCCCCTTTGTGGGCCGCGCGGGCCAGTTGCTTGACCGCATGCTTGAGGCCATTGCGATGGGCCGCGTCGCGGATGATCCGGCGCGCAGTGTCTACATCACCAATGTTATGCCGTGGCGCCCGCCGTCCAACAGAACGCCTGATGCCGCTGAAATTGCGATGATGCTGCCGTTTCTTGAGCGCCATATCGCTTTGGCTGATCCCGATATAATCGTTTTGATGGGCAATACCCCGTGTCAGGCCCTGCTTGGGCGCACGGGTATCACACGGATGCGCGGTCAGTGGGTCGATGTCTTGGGCAAGCCTTGTCTGCCGATGTTTCACCCCGCATATTTGCTGCGCAACCCGATTGCCAAGCGCGAGGCTTGGGCCGATCTGTTGGAGTTGAATGCCCGGTTACGCGGTTAGGAAAGGTCGCGATGACACGACGTGCAATGACTGTGCTATTTGGTGCAGATCCCGTTGTCCCCCAAGTTTGTAAGGACCCACATGAGCCGTATTGACGAAACCAAAGAATTTACCCCGGTGCGTATCGCTGTTCTGACTGTCAGCGACACACGACAACTGGCAGATGACAAATCGGGCCAGACATTGGTCGACCGGATTACCGCTGCGGGTCATCACCTTGTTGATCGTAAGATTATCGCGGATGAGCGGGATCAGATTGCCGCACAACTGCGCGCGTGGTGTGCAGATGACAACGTCGATGTAGTGATCTCAACCGGTGGTACAGGCCTGACGGGACGTGACGTGACGGTCGAGGCCCACCGCGATGTCTATGAGAAAGAAATTGACGCTTTTGGCACCATATTCACAATTATAAGCATGCAAAAGATCGGCACCAGCGCGGTGCAAAGCCGTGCAACAGCCGGTGTCGCCCAAGGCACCTATCTTTTTGCGCTGCCCGGATCGCCGGGGGCCTGCAAGGACGGGTGGGATGAGATTTTAGTCAAACAGCTCGATTATCGTCACAGGCCCTGCAATTTTGTGGAAATAATGCCGCGATTGGACGAACACTTGCGACGGAAATAACGCCTTCGTGCGTACCACTGGAAAGCCTATGGTTTTCGCCTAGGTTTTAAAGTCGAGTTAAGGATAAAATGAATGCGGTTCCTACGTCGTAGCCTGACAGGCGTGTTTCTACTGGCGGTCACGTTGGCATTGGTCGCGTGGGCCGGTGAAATGGTGCGTGGCGCCGTGGTGGCCCGCATGAACGAAGAGCCACGTAGTTTCCCCCAGCGTGAGCGGGTTCTGGCCGTAAATGTGGTGACACTGACCCCGCAATCTATCGTCCCCGAACTGACGGCTTTTGGTGAATTGCGCAGTCAACGGACGCTGGATTTGCGCAGTGCAACAGGCGGGACCGTGTTATCGGCCAGTGAGGCGTTGGTTGAAGGCGGCGCTGTGCAAGAAGGGCAACTTTTGCTGCGGATCGACCCGGTCGAGGCGCAGGCTGCCCTGGATCGTGTGCGCGCTGATTTGCAAGATGCGCAAGCCGAAGGGCGCGATGCGGAACGTGCGCTTGTTCTGGCCGAGGATGAACTGACTGCAGCGCGGGCCCAGGCCACATTGCGCGATCAGGCGCTTGCCCGCGCACGTGATCTTGAAACCCGTGGGGTCGGCACGGCCGCCGCAGTTGAAACAGCCGAACTGGCGGCCTCGGCGGCACAAGCCGCCGTTCTGACCCGCAGACAGGCGCTCGCATCGGCACAGGCCCGGATTGATCAGGCCCAGACCCGACTGGCGCGCGCCGAAATCAGTCAGGCCGAAGCCGAGCGCGCCGTGGCCGATACCGAAGTCTATGCCGCCTTTGACGGCACATTGGCGGACGTGACCATCAGCCCCGGTGGGCGTGTTACAGCCAATGAACGCTTTGCCCAACTGGTTGATCCGACCCAGCTTGAGGTCTCATTCCGGGTCTCAACATCACAATATGCGCGGCTACTGGACGACACGGGTGCGCTGACCAAAGCACCTATTGTGGTCACACTGGATGTCTCTGGCGTGAACCTGCGCGCCGAGGGTCAGGTCACGCGCGAAAGCGCCGCAGTCGCCGCGGGTCAAACCGGGCGATTGCTCTTTGCGCAGCTTGATGCAGCGCCGGGATTTCGCCCCGGTGATTTCGTGACTGTGCGGATCAGTGAGCCAGCACTGGATAGTGTAGCGTTGGTGCCTGCGACGGCGGTCGCGGCGGACCAGACTGTCCTGATTGTGGACGAAGAGGAGCGGTTGCGGACCGCTGATGTGACATTGCTGCGGCGTCAGGGAGATGATGTCATTATCGGAGTTGGCGATAATGCGGGCGCGACGATTGTTGCGGAACGCTCGCCTTTGTTAGGTGAAGGGATCAAGGTGCGCCCGATCCGTCCCGGCGGCGCAGAGGTAGCCGCAGCAGAACCTGCGATGATCACTCTGGATGCAGAGCGGCGCGCTAAACTGATTGCTTTCGTCAATGAAGGCCGGATGCCGGATGATGTCAAAGCGCGGATTATCGGGCAGTTGGAAGAAGAACAGGTGTCTTCTGAAACTGTAACCCGCCTTGAAGCACGGATGGGCAGCTGATGGTGACCGGCGGTGATAAGCTAACTGCGGGTGCGGGCGGTATTCTGTCCTATTTCACGCGCCACCGGACAGCGGCCAACCTGCTGTTGGTGTTGATGCTGACGGCGGGGCTTTTCGCGTTTCCGAATATGCGCGCCCAGTTTTTCCCTGATGTCGTTGTCGATGATCTGACTGTTTCCGTTACATGGGCCGGCGCCGGTGCCGAGGATGTGGATGAAGCAATCGTGCAGGTTCTGGAACCGGTCTTGCTGGGGGTTGAGGGCGTGACCTCCTCTTCAGCGACCTCTGTGGAAGGTCGCGCTTCGATCCGTATTGAATTTGACCCCGGCTATGACATCGACCGCGCGGCGGAAGATGTGCAACTGGCTGTGGATAGCACGACAAATCTGCCTGACGATGCAGATGAACCGTCAGTCCGGCGCGGTGGGTGGTCTGATCGCGTGACAGATGTGGTGATCACAGGTCCGGTGGGCGTTGATCAGCTGGGCCGTTTTGCGGATGAGTTTTCGACCCGTCTGTTCGCCGAAGGGGTCACGCAGGTGATCGTGCAAGGCGTTGCAGCGCCGTCGACGATTGTAGAAGTGCCATCGCTGTCGCTGATCCAATACGACATTGGTTTGTCCGAGATTTCACAACGGATTGCGGAAGAGGCTGCCGCTGATCCGGCTGGCGATGTCTCGGCCAATGCGCGTGTGCGAACGGGTGTGGCCAAGCGGACTGCCGAAGAAATTGGCGCGATTGTGCTGCGTTCGAACCCGGATGGATCGCAGCTGACCATTGATGATGTGGCCACGGTGCGCGTCGAAGGTACAGATCGCGAGCGGGCCTACTTTGTGGGCGAAAACCCCGCGATCAAGGTCCGGGTCCAGCGGTCGGCCCAAGGTGACGCAATTGGCATGCAAGAGACGGTTGAAGAGGTGGCGCAAGAGCTGACGGCCTCACTGCCCAACGGTGTGTCGATTGAGCTGACGAATGGCCGCGCAGAGCTGATCGAGGCGCGTTTGAACATCCTGCTCGACAATGGCTTGACCGGGCTGATGCTGGTTGTGGGCTTGCTGTTTTTGTTCCTGAATGCCCGCACGGCGTTCTGGGTGGCTTTTGGTATTCCCGTGGCGATGCTGGCGGCAATTGCGCTGATGTATGTCGTCGGCATTACAATCAACATGATCTCGCTTTTTGCGCTGATTATCACGCTGGGGATCGTGGTGGACGACGCCATCGTTGTCGGCGAACACGCAGATTTCAGGGTCAGACAGTTGGGTGAAGACCCGACGGTTGCTGCTGAACGCGCTGCCAAGCGGATGTTCAGCCCGGTATTTTCAGCAACGCTGACGACCATCATCGCGTTCTTCGGCCTCGTGATCATCGGGGGCCGCTTTGGTGATCTGATTTCAGATATTCCATTCACTGTGATTGTTGTTCTGGCGGCCAGTCTGGTCGAATGCTTCCTGATCCTGCCCAACCACCTGTCACACGCGATTGCGCATTCTGCGAAAGAACACTGGTATGACTGGCCATCACGGACCGTAAACCGCGGCTTTGACTGGTTTAAAGAAACGCTGTTCCGCCCGTTCATGGGGTTTGTGGTCAAGGCCCGCTATCCGGTCTTTGCGATGGCATTGGTGCTGCTGGCCAGCCAGATTTCCCTTTTCATCAAAGGCGATGTCAGTTGGCGCTTTTTCAATGCTCCCGAGCAAAGCCAGGTGACGGGTAACTTTGCCATGCTGCCCGGTGCGACCCGCGAAGACACGTTCGAGATGATGCGCGAGATGCAACGCGCGGCCGAGACCTTGGGCGCGGAATATGAGGCAGAGCACGGGGCGAACCCGTTGAAATTCGTCGTGGCCGAGATCGGTGGCAATTCGGGCCGCGCGATTGCTGGCTCTGATACCAAGGATGCCGATCAGTTGGGCGCGATCACGATTGAGCTAATCGACGCGGACAGCCGCCCTTACAGCAGCTTTGCGTTTGTCAGCGCCTTGCAGGATGCGATAGTCCAGCATCCGATGGCCGAAACCGTCAGCTTCCGCAGTTGGGGGTCGGGGCCGGGGGGCGATAGCTTGGATATTCAGATGTTCGGCGCCGATAGTGACACATTGAAAGCGGCGGCAGAGGCGCTCAAGACCGAACTGGCACAGTTTGGCGAAATTTCCGGGCTTGAGGATACGCTGGCCTACGACAAGGAAGAAATGATCCTTGAGCTGACACCGCAGGGAGAGGCGCTGGGCCTGAGCATTGACGGGTTGGGCCGCGTGTTGCGCAACCGTCTGGGCGGGATTGAGGCAGCAAGTTTCCCCGATGGCACGCGCTCGGCCACGATCCGGGTCGAGCTACCTGAGGGTGAATTGTCGGCGGATTTTCTGGACCGCACGCAGATACGGACGCCGGAGGGGGTTTATGTGCCTTTGGCAGATGTTGTGACCGTGCAAAGCCGGACCGGGTTCTCCACGGTGCGACGTGAAAACGGTATTCAGCTGATCTCGGTCATCGGTGATCTGGATGATGAAGATGCGGCGCGCGCGACCGAGATTCAACTGATCATCAACGATGATATCCTGCCCCGTGTCGAAAGCGACTTCGGGATTGAAACCCAACTGTCAGGCCAAAGTGAGCAGGAACAGCGGTTCCTCAATGATGCCCGGACCGGGCTGATCTTGGTGCTGTTGGGAATTTACCTGACGCTGTCCTGGATTTTCAGCAGTTGGACCCGGCCTGTCGTGGTCATGTCGATCATTCCCTTTGCGCTGGTGGGCACGATCTATGGCCACCATGTCTGGGGCATTCCGATGAGCATGTTCACCGTTGTGGGCCTGATCGGAATGGTGGGCATCATCATCAACGACAGCATTGTGCTGGTCACGACCGTGGATGAATACGCCCAAGACCGTGGTTTGGTCCCTGCGATTATTGACGGCACGGTTGATCGTTTGCGGCCGGTGATGTTGACGACATTGACGACCGTATTGGGGCTGACCCCGCTGCTTTATGAAGGGTCCAATCAAGCAGAGTTCTTGAAACCAACTGTGATAACACTGGTCTTTGGTTTGGCTTTCGGCATGGTTCTGGTGCTGTTGGTGGTACCTGCGGTGATGGCGATGCAGGCCGATGTGTACCGGCAGGTGCAATCGGCCAAGCGCGCCTTGCGCGGGCGTCGCGCGGCTATGTTCATTCCGGCAGGCTTGGGTGCGCTGGGTGCTCTGGGCCTTTTTGCTCTGACAGTCGGGCCGATCCTATGGACCGGAGCGCCCTTGCCCGCAGTTGCCGCCGTGATGCCGATACTGAATAGCGGTATGGGCGCGGCGTTTGGCGTGTTCATTGTCGGGCTGATGGTGTTGCTGTTGGCGATCTATGTCGTCGCATTGCTGGGGCAGGGGGCAAGGCGCGTGCGCAGTTAGTCTGCAGTGCAGCCCTGCAGATCAATCGCCTGCCCATCGCCGCCAAGCACTGTGATACGCACGCCTGAGCGATCAAAGGCAAAAGGCTGCCCGCTTGGATGGACCATTTCGACGGTGGCGCTGAGTGTGGCCCCTTCCCGGCCCACATCCGCCTGGGATACCCAGATGCGCGGATCACTGGGCTCGACCACCACAAACTCGGACGCGCCTAATTGTGCGACATCAATCTGCGCAGTCATCCGGAGCCCATCACTGATCGGCTCAATGGCGCAGATGACGTCGCCGACATTCGCCTCAGACCGTGTGAGGGGACTATCGGCCAAGGCGTCTGTGATCGCGGCGTCATGTGCGCCGACCTGTGGCAGAACGGTGTCAAATGCGAAAGTGACCGGGATGCAGATTTCTTCGCACACGCCGATGGTCAACTCACCGGTCAGGGGGATGTCGCCAATAACACCGCCCGCCGCCACGGTGAACGGAAAGATCACGCCGTCATAGTAGCCGATCGACCGCAACCCTGCGTCATCAAAGACATGCGGCACGGGCCAATGCGGGGTGATGCTTGCAATGGCACTGTCGCTGGAAAAGCTGAATTGGGGTGGGATGCCTGCTTCGCCCGGGGCGCGCCAATAGGTCATCCAGCCGGGGGCAAGCGTGATCTTCACCGCTGAGATATGGTCGCCCGCAGGGGTGCGCCAGCCGGGCAGTACCTCGAAACGGGCTATGTCTGAATAGTCTTGCGCGACGGAAACGGTCGGCAAAGCGAGAAGGAGTGCAGTGGTCAGCATGTTCTTGCGCATGACGTCTTATTTAGGCATCCCGCCTGCAATGGGAAGTCACGTTTGCGACAAGCTTTGCAATGATGGCGCTTGCGTCACAGGCTGCTGTTTCCCATCTTAGGGCTATGACCATTTTAGATTCGACCCTTGTCGGGAAGCTGTTGATTGCCATGCCTGACATGTCCGATCCACGCTTTGCCAATACCGTGATCTATATGTGCGCCCACACGGAAGAAGGCGGCATGGGATTGATTGTGAACAAACCGCAGCCAGAGGTGAAATTCGCAAAGCTTCTTGAACAGATGGATATTCCCGTTTCCGTGAGGGCGCCGGATGTGCGGGTTCATTATGGCGGGCCGGTGGAACAGCAGCGGGGGTTTGTGTTGCATTCCAATGATTACGCGTCTGATAATGGGACGTTGGATGTGGATGAAACCTACCGCATGACGGCAACCTTGCAGGTGCTGGAAGACTTGGCCAAGGGCGAAGGCCCGATCACCTCGATGATGGCTTTGGGCTATGCTGGGTGGGGGCCGGGGCAGTTGGAATACGAGATTGGCCAGAACGGCTGGCTGACCTGCGCGCCCAATGACGACATTCTTTTTGGCGCCAACAATGACGATAAATGGGCGGCAGCACTCAAGCTGTTGGGCATTGACCCGCTGTTGTTGTCTGCGACGGCGGGGCGGGCCTAGCCTTCGGCGTCGATCAATGTCTGCATGATCGCCATCGCGTTCTCGCTTGACCAATCGGCATCGCCTTGCATCCGGCCAATCTCGCGGCCTTGGGGATCAAGGATCACGGTGACGGGCAGGCCCAGAACGCCCATCGCGCGGGCAAGGCTTTGGCGGGGGTCTGTGTGCAGTGGCAGATTGTCGACCTCGATTTCTTCCAGGAATCGTTGCATGCCGGGCAGGGGGTTGCGTCCCGTTGCGATGGTCACGACCTCCATATCGGAGCCGCCCATAGCGTCTTGTAGTGCCGACAGGTGGGGCATTTCCTTGCGGCAGGGGGCGCACCACGTTGCCCAGAAGTTCAGAACAATGTGCTTTCCTTGGAAATCGGCCAGCGTCATTTGCTGTCCGTCTTCGCCCGTAAAGGGCTCATCCGTGCTGGCCATGGGTGCGCTGTGAAAGATCAATTTGCGCATATCGCCTTCCCGCATTGCGTCTGCGGCGGCCACATCGGCATGGCCGGTATTTGCAAGACCCATGATGGCCGTATAAAGCAGGGCTGATATTAACTTGCGCACGGGCGACTTCCTTCATGACTAAATCTGCAAACACAATGTGGGGCGGGCGTTTTGCCGCCGGACCAGACGCGATTATGGAGGCGATCAATGCCTCAATCGGGTATGACCGGCGTCTGGCGCCTCAGGACATCGCAGGTTCACGCGCCCATGCCGCCATGTTGGCCGCCACAGGCATTATCACAGATACCGATGCCGAGGCGATCAGGGAAGGCCTGCTCACCGTTTTGTCAGAGATTGAAACGGGGGCGTTTCCGTTCTCGACAGCACTTGAAGACATACACATGAATGTGGAAGCGCGGTTGCGTGACCTGATCGGTGAACCTGCGGGGCGGTTGCACACGGCGCGGTCGCGTAATGATCAGGTGGCCGTCGATTTCCGCCTTTGGGTGCGCGATCAATGCGATCAGGCGGATGAGGCTTTGGCCGCGTTGCAAGCAGCCCTCTTGGGGCAGGCCGAGGCGGGTGCCGATTGGGTCATGCCGGGCTTCACCCATTTGCAGACAGCCCAGCCTGTCACATGGGGCCATCATATGTTGGCTTATGTCGAGATGTTTGCGCGGGACCGGTCGCGTTTTGCAGATGCACGGGCGCGGATGAATACATCGCCTTTGGGGGCTGCGGCTTTGGCTGGTACGTCCTTTCCGATTGATCGGCAGATGACGGCGGAGGCCTTAGGTTTTGATCGCCCAATGGCCAATTCGCTCGATGCGGTGGCGGACCGTGATTTCGCGCTGGAATTTCTGGCGTCCGCCAGCATTTGTGCGATGCACCTGAGCCGTTTGGCCGAAGAGCTGGTGATTTGGTCCTCGGCCCAGTTCCGCTTTGTGAAGATGTCGGACAAGTGGTCGACCGGATCGTCGATCATGCCACAAAAACGCAACCCGGACGCCGCCGAGTTGATCCGTGCCAAAATTGGCAGGATTTTCGGGGCGAATGTGGCCTTGATGACCGTGATGAAGGGCCTGCCACTGACCTATTCCAAGGATATGCAGGAAGACAAGGAACAGACCTTTGATGCTGCCGACAATCTGATGCTGGCGCTGGCGGCGATGACCGGCATGGTGGCGGATATGACGGCGCAGCGCGAGAACTTGAAAGCCGCCGCCGCGAGCGGATTTTCGACCGCGACTGATCTGGCCGATTGGCTGGTGCGCGAACTTGGGCTACCGTTCCGTGAAGCGCATCATGTGACCGGGTCTTTGGTGGCGATGGCGGAAGGCAAAGGGTGTGACCTGCCTGACCTGACGCTGAAAGACATGCAGTCGGTCCACGATGGCATCCGCGCGGATGTGTTTGATGTGCTGGGGGTTGAGAACTCGGTCGCGTCCCGCACCAGTTTCGGTGGGACGGCGCCGTCACAGGTCAGGGCGCAGGTGGCGCATTGGAAAGAGGTTCTGAAATGAAACGCATTGCATTGATTTTGACTGTGGCTGCTTTGGCCGCCTGTGGTGCAGATGGTGCGCCATTTACGCCCAACGCCAACGTGGGTCTGAACGTTGGCAGCAACGGTGTCAGCACTGGCGCTAGTGTGGGGGCATCCAACGGCACGGTTTCATTCGGGGTTGGCCTCTGATGCGCGTCGTGTTCCTGCTATTGGCGATTTGGGGCACGATCCACCCCATGTATTACTTCATCACCTGGTTTCAGGCTGAAGGCTGGGACATCATGGCGATGGTGGATGCATGGCATGTGAATGCGGCGACCAGCGGGCTTGTTTGGGATCTGACGATTGCGGCAGTTAGCCTGACGATCTGGATTTTGGTGGAAGCATTTCAGAAAAAGAACTGGTTGAGCCTGCTGGCGATACCGGCAACTTACTGCATCGGGGTCAGTTGCGGTCTGCCGCTGTACCTCTATCTGCGCAGCCGCGTCGTGTACCGGCCCGACGCAACCCGCGTGCGCGTTTAAGCCACCGCAAATCAGGGTTGGTCTTTGCCGGTGATCTGCTATGTCCAAGACTGGTTTTTGGACAAGGATCACTGGCTTGGATCATTTTCTTTATCGTGACGGCGCACTTTATGCCGAAGACGTGCCCGTATCCGAGATTGCGGCTGCCGTCGGCACGCCGTTTTATGTCTATTCAACGGCGACGCTGAAGCGTCACTTTGCCTTGTTTGATGAGGCCTTGTCCTGGGGCGAGCACCTTGTCTGCTTTGCGATGAAGTCGCTGTCCAATCAGGCGGTGATCAAGCTTTTGGGCAATGCCGGTGCTGGTATGGATGTGGTTTCGGGCGGGGAATATCTGCGCGCGAAGGCCGCAGGCGTACCGGGTGAGCGTATTGTATTCTCAGGCGTTGGCAAAACTGCTGATGAAATGCGCCTCGCGATTGAGGGCGGTATCCGCCAGTTCAACGTTGAAAGCGAGCCGGAGATGATTGTGCTGGATCAGGTGGCGCAGTCGTTGGATGCTGTCGTACCTATCACCATTCGCGTGAATCCCGATGTAGATGCCAAGACCCATGCCAAGATCGCGACGGGCAAGTCGGAAAACAAGTTTGGCATCCCGATCAGCCGCGCCCGC
>JALQUF010000008.1:46926-57940 GCA_023263855.1 Yoonia sp.
GTCTATGCCATGGCGGCGACGCTGCCGGGCCTGAAAGTCGTTGGCATCGATGTGCATATCGGGTCTCAGTTGACGGAACTGGCCCCGTTTGAGGCCGCCTACAACAAAGTGGCCGAACTGACCGCGCAATTGCGCGCCGACGGGCATCAGATCAAGCGCCTCGATCTGGGTGGCGGTTTGGGGATTCCCTATGCGCGATCGAATGAAGCGCCGCCTTTGCCCACCGACTATGGTGCGCTGATTCAGCGCACCGTTGGCCATTTGGGCTGTGAGATCGAGATTGAGCCGGGGCGTCTGATTTCAGGCAATGCCGGGCTTATGGTGTCGAAAGTGATCTATGTGAAATCCGGCGAGGATCGTGAATTTCTGATTCTTGACGGTGCGATGAACGACCTGATCCGCCCTGCCATGTATGAAGCGTGGCACGATATCGTGCCTGTGATAGAGCCTGCACCGGGTGCAACCCCTGCAAAATACGATATTGTCGGCCCTGTTTGCGAAAGTGGTGACACCTTTGCGAAGGGGCGCGAGATGCCCAGCGTCAAGCCCGATGACCTTGTCGCGTTCCGTTCTGCAGGTGCTTACGGTGCTGTGATGGCGTCAGAGTATAACTCGCGTCCTCTCATCCCCGAAGTTCTGGTAGATGGCGATCAATTTGCAGTTATCCGCGCACGCCCTACCTATGAAGAAATGATTGCACGCGATACGGTGCCAGAGTGGTTAGACTAACCGATACCGGCCGTCGCTGAGCAGAGGAGAGGCCCGCTGAAAAATCAGCACGATCCGATGCGCCATTTGCGCTTTCCTGTCGCTGCCACCCGTGCGGGTATGGTGGCCGAGCAGGTTGTGCGTGTCTTCTGGCCGTTTTGGACTGTCGTTTTTCTAATCCTCGCGCCTTTGATGATGGGCTGGCAGGATCTTGTTCCGCTTGAGCTGTTCTGGGGCGGGGCTGTCGTCTCGGTCATTGCGTTTCTGGCGACACTGGGGTGGGGGATCCGACGGTTTCGGATGCCAACCCGCAGCGAAGCTTTGGAACGTGTTGATGCGGCAATGCCCGGCCGCCCGATTGCCGCGATTGCGGACCGCCAAGCGATTGGCAGCGGCGATGCCGCGTCCGAGGCTGTGTGGCAAGCGCATATGGCGCGCATGGCCGAGCGTACAAAACAGGCACGCCCGATTGAACCGGATTTGCGCATATCGGACCGTGACCCTTATGGGCTGCGGTTCGTTGCGTTGTTGTTCTTTGTCGCGGCGCTGATGTTCGGATCATTGTTCCGTGTAACCTCAGTCGGAGAGATCGTCGCGGGAAGCGAGCAAACGCTTGCTACTGGCCCTGTGTGGGAAGGCTGGGTCGAACCACCGGCCTATACGGGCAAACCTTCGATCTATCTCAATGATGTGCCAGCAGGCCCTTTGCGTGTGCCAGAGGGCAGCCAGATCACGCTGCGCCTTTATGGAGAGGTCGGTGCGCTGACCGTGGCCGAAACCGTGTCGGGCCGCGTGGGTGAAGTTGGGTCTGCATCCGACGCGCAGCAGGAATTTGATGTGAATCGGTCGGGGACGCTAACGATCAGCGGTGACACAGACACCACATGGGAGGTGACAGCCGTCGAGGATGCAGCCCCGGGTGTTGAGCTGACTGGCCCGGTCGAGGCCGATGCGATGGGTGAGATGTCGCAGCCGTTCACGGCCTACGACGATTATGGTGTCGAGTTCGGGACCGCGACGATCACACTTGATCTTGCGCAGGTCGATCGCCGCCATGGTCTGACGATAGACCCTGACCCCATCGCGCCGCTGGTTCTGGATTTGCCGATGCCGTTCACAGGGGATCGCAGCGATTTCGACGAGTTTCTGATTGATAACCTCAGCAAACATCCTTTGGCGAACATGCCTGTGACCTTGCAGTTCGAGGTGATTGATGCGGCCGAACAGACCGGCATGACGCCGGCAGAGCCGATGATCCTGCCGGGGCGGCGGTTCTTTCAGCCGTTTGCCAAGGCCGTGATCGAACAGCGGCGTGATTTGATGTGGTCCAAAGCAAATGCAGGGCGGGTGAACCAGATCTTGCGCGCGGTGTCGCACCGGCCCGAGGGGCTATTTTCGAACGAAACAACTTATTTACGTTTGCGCACGATCATCCGCCGTCTGGATAATTTCAAAGACGTTGGTCTAACCGACGAGGTTCAGGACGAAGTTGTCGAGGCGCTTTGGGAGCTGGCCATCCAGCTGGAAGACGGCCGACTGGCCGACGCCCGCGAGCGTCTGCGCCGCGCACAGGAACGACTGGCCGAGGCCATGCGCGACGGTGCGTCCGACGAAGAAATTGCCGAACTGATGCAGGAATTGCGCGAAGCCACGGACGATTATCTGCGCATGCTGGCAGAAGAAGCCGAACCCAACGATGGCACCGATCAGGCAGACAGCGGCCAGCAGGGTCAGCAGATGGGTATGGATGAGCTGCAAGCCCTGATGGATCGCATTGAAGAGCTGATGCAGGAAGGCCGCATGGCCGAAGCGCAAGAGCTGATGGAACAGCTCAACCAGATGATGGAAAACATGCGTGTCACCCAAGGTGAAGGCGGTGATGGCCCGCCAAGCCCCGGTGAACAATCCATGCAAGACCTCGCCGATACCCTGCGCGAGCAGGAAGAGCTGTCGGATGACAGCTTTAGTGACCTTCAGGATCAGTTCAATCCAGGCCAGCAGGGTCAAGATGGGCAGCAGCCCGGCCAACCCGGTCAACAGGGCCAGCAAGGCCAAGAACCGGGCCAGCAGCCTGGCCAGCAGGGAAATGAGGGTAGCAACCCCGGCCAAGGTGGCCAGCAGGGCCGCGGTCAGGGTGTGGGTGAAGACAGCCAAAGTGGCGAACAACGTGGTGACGGCGCTGGTGGAGAAGGTGATCAACGCAGCCTTGCCGAGCGCCAACAGGCACTGCGTGAAGAATTGCAGCGCCAGCGCGACGGGTTGCCCAACCTTGGCGGCGAATCCGGTGAAACCGCCCGCCAGTCGCTTGAACGCGCCGAAGGTGCGATGGAAGGCGCCGAAGATGCTTTGCGCGAAGGCGATCTTGCCGAAGCGATTGACCGTCAGGCCGAAGCGATGGACGCTCTGCGCAATGGCATGCGCGAGCTTGGGCAGGCGATGGCCGAAAACCAGAATGCCGAACCGGGCCAGGGATCAGAGCAAGGCGAAGCCAGCGGAAGCCCTGTTCCCGGACAGCGTGACCCGTTGGGGCGTGAAATGGGCAATACCGGTCAGTTGGGGACCGACCAAGAGCTTTTGGGCAATGGCGATATCAACCGCCGCGCCGAAGAACTGCTGGATGAAATCCGGCGCCGCTCGGCCGAACAGCGGCGTCCCGAGATTGAACGCGACTATCTGCGCCGCTTGCTGGACCAGTTCTAGGCAGAGGACGGCAACAGGCCGCCTGCGAAATTATTCTGCGGTCAGGCCGGTAATCATCTCATTCAGCGAAAGGCGCAGCTGGTCAACCATGATCACGTACGACGTCATCATGTCCGTGGTCTGCGGCAGATTTTCGGTGATCTGGTCTGCGAAGACGTAAGGAAGGATCAAAATCGCCAGCAGGATCAGAACCCAGAAGAAACCGCGCCGGAAGCCTTTACGCTGTACCGCTTCCTCTTTTTCGATCTCTGTCAGGCCGGATGTGTCATTGGCCTGTGCGCGTGCGCGAAGCGTTGCGTTGATCTCATTGATCGATGGGACCGTGCGCAGATGTGCCTCATCCGCGCTTTCGCTTGGGGCCTTGGGGGCTGGCTGTGCCGGTTTTTGCGTACCCGTTCGCGTCCCGCCCTCTTCGGCTGTCATCAAGGCGATGCGCTGGCGGGTTTCGTCCGCTGCAACAGGGGCCACGGGCTTTGCAACTTCGGTCGCAGGCGGTTTTGGAGCGGGGCTAGGAGGGGCAGTTGCCGCGACAGCTGCTGGCGCTGTGGGGGCTGCATTCAGTGAAGCTTCCTCACGCAGGATGTTTGCAACGGCGTCATCAAGGGGGCGGCGCTGTGGTTGCGGCGCAGGTTCGGGCTCCGGGGTGTCGGGCTCAGCCATGACAGCTTCCGGCTCTTCCGCAGGGGTTTCATCTTCTGCAGGCTCTTGCGCCGGTGGGGTATCTTCTGTGATCTCAGGTTCTTGAGGTGTAATCAGTTGCGACGTGTCGCGCCCGGGCACCGTTGGCTTTTCGGTTTGAAACCACGACACTTGGCAATTCGAACACTGCACATCGCGCCCACCCGGTGGGATCGCGTCATCAGCGACTTCGTATTGCGCCTCACAATTGGGGCAAATCAGCCTCATGGTAAAAATCCTTCCGCCCGGTGGTTTAGCTAACTTATTGTTATCACCGACTTCAATTTATCAATGGATGTGCCAAACGCAAAGGTTTTGCGCAAGCGCCCTCTGCAGACATTGAAACCTGTTGCAGATTTGGGCAGAAGTGCGGTGTAGCGCAGGGGAACAGCCGTGATTGAACTTGATAACGTGTCTTACGGATATGGGGGCAACGCGCTTTTTTCCCAAGTATCTCTGACACTTGCACCCGGCTCATTCCACTTTCTGACTGGGCCATCGGGTGCCGGGAAAACCACTTTGTTGCGCCTGTGTTACGCTGACTTGCGGGCCATGAAGGGCAAAGTGCGCATATTTGAGCAGGACGCAGGTGCGCTTGACCGCGATGCTGTGGCGATGTCCCGCCGACGGATTGGTGTGGTTCATCAGGATTGCCGGTTCCTGGATCATCTGAGTATTGCTGAGAATATTGCACTGCCATTGACGGTCTCGGGCCGCGCCAATGAAGCTGCGGGCAATCTGCAAGAATTGCTGAACTGGGTCGGACTAGCGGCACAAGCGCACCAGTTGCCACCGGAACTTTCAGGCGGTGAACGCCAACGCGCGGCGCTGGCGCGCGCTGTCATCGTCTCGCCCGATGTCATTATCGCGGATGAACCAACCGGCAACGTGGATTGGGATATGTCGCAGCGCATTCTTAGTCTGTTGATCGAGTTGAACAAGATGGGCAAGACGATCCTGATCGCCACCCATGATCTGACGATGATCCGGGCCGCTAAATCTGACGTCAGTGCGCGGATCTTGCGCCTTTCAGATGGGCAGATTTTGCAGGCCGGAGCCGAGCTATGAAGGTGCTCCTTGATCTGATTGTGGGTGATCCGCAGGCTGACCGCAGTGTCCCGCAGACGGGGATGACCGCGCGACTGACTTTGTTTGTATCGGCCGTGATGGCGTTTTTGGCGGTCATTGCGCTGGCCGTTTCACTGACAACAAACCGTGTCGCAAGCCTGTGGGCAGAAGATTTGGCGGAGTCCGCAACACTGCGCCTTCCGGCCGATCCTGTGACGGCAGACGCGCTTTTGCTATCCGCGCTTGACGTCTTGGAGACAACACCCGGGATCAGCAGCGTTCGCGCCCTGTCACAGGATGAACAGCAAGCCCTGCTGGAACCTTGGTTTGGGCCGGACTTGCCCTTGGATGCATTGCCAATGCCCCAGTTGATCGAAATCGTGGCGGATGGGGACGGATATGATGTCGATGGCTTGCGCGCGCGTTTGACCGCACAGGTGCCCGGTGCAATTCTGGATGATCACACGGCATGGCGTGAACCCTTATTGGGTGCAGCAAGCCGGGTGCGGCTGATTGGTTGGTCGGTGATCCTGTTGATCGGGGCCACTGTCGCTGCCATGATCACGCTGGCCGCGCAGGCCGCACTGGCGGCAAATGTCCAAGTCATCAGCGTGCTGCGACTGGTTGGGGCAAAGGATGCCTATATTGCCCGCGCCTTTGTCCGGCGCTTTACCCTGCGGGCTGGGGCAGGTGCGATCGTTGGCGTCGTTTGCGGGGCGCTTGTACTGCTTGTGGCGCCGCAGGGCGATGCTGCGGGCGGGCTGCTGCTGGGTGTTGGTTTTGAAGGCGCGGAATGGATCTTGCCCTTGCTGATCCCGCTTCTGGCTGCGATTGTCGCGTTCTTTGCGACCCGCACTGCGGCGTTTCGCAGGTTGAGGGAACAAACATGAGCACTGCAATTCAATGGGTGCGTTCGCTTATCTTCAATGTGCAGATGTACCTGGCCATGCTGGTGGTCGGGGTGATCTATACACCTGCGGCAATCATCTCGGCTGACGGTGCTGTTGCCGCCTGTCATGCCTATTGCCGCTATATCCGCTGGAGCGCGGGGTGGATGATCGGCCTGAAATGCGAGATCCGGGGCGAGCCACCGACAGATGAGGTGATGGTCGCGCCAAAGCACCAATCGTTCCTTGATGTGCTGATGATCTACGGCGCGATGCCGCGTGGTAAGTTCATCTTCAAGGCGATCCTGAAATATGCCCCCATTATCGGGCAGTTTGGACTGCGCATCGGGTGTATCCCTGTTGATCGTGGCAAGCGCGGGCAGGCGATCAAAAAAATGGTCGCGGATGTCAAAGCCGGGCGTGCACGGCCCGGTCAGTTGATCATCTATCCGCAAGGCACGCGGATCGCACCGGGTGTGAAGGCGCCGTATAAAATCGGCACCGGTGCGCTTTATCGCGAATTGGGTCAGCCGGTTGTTCCTGTGGCCACCAATGTCGGGGTTTTCTGGCCCAAGCGCGGGATTATGCGCAAACCGGGCACGGCGGTGTTTGAATTTCTGCCCCGGATTGAGCCGGGTTTGGATGTTGGTGATTTCATGCGGCGATTGGAGCACGATATTGAAACAGCCTCGGACCGGTTGAACAAAGAAGCCGGGTTTGATGGCTGAATACGTCGTCAAGGACGTTGCCGCCCTGGAGGCTCTCTATGGCGCACCGGCCAAGGCATCATTGATCAAGGTTGCGCGGCAGATTACCCCGCTTTACCGCAAATGGATTATGGCATCGCGGTTGTGTGTCGTCTCAACCGTGGGGCCTGATGGCACGGATGGCAGCCCGCGCGGGGATGATGGCCCTGTGGTGCAGGAACTGGATGAGACCACGCTTCTTTTGCCGGATTGGCGCGGGAACAACCGGATAGACACGCTTCGCAATATTGTCACCGATGGGCGGATCAGCCTGATTTTTATCATTCCCGGATCGCACAATGTGGTTCGGGTCAATGGAACCGCGCTTGTAACCTTGGACCCAGACCTGCTGGGCCGTTTTGAACAAAAAGGCTATCACCCGCGCAGCGTTGTCGTGATCACGGTTGCCGAAGTTTATAGCCAATGCGCCCGCGCCTTAATGCGTGCGCGCATTTGGACGGCGGATGATGAAAGCGCGGGTTTACCCAGCATTGGCGATTTGCTGGCAGAGCAGGAAGCCAGCTTTGATGGCGCGGCCTATGATTCAGGCTGGGCTGCGCGCGCTGAAAAGACGATGTGGTAACGCATAAAATCCAAGGGGGCTTGCCCGCCTATGCAGCAAGTCCTTTGGACCCAAGGGCAAGATATTTGCCGCGCCGGTCTGCGCGGAGCTTATCACCAGAGAGATCCCGCAATTCGTTCAGCATGGTGACCAACGCATTGCCGACAGATTGAATTGCGGCGTCCGGGTCACGGTGCGCGCCGCCTTGGGGTTCTGGAATAATCCGATCGCAGACGCCCAGTTCATGCAGGTCCTGTGCCGTCAGGCGCAGCGCCTCTGCCGCTTCGCGCATCTTTTCGGCATCTTTCCAAAGGATTGATGCACAGCCTTCGGGACTGATGACAGAATAAACCGAATGGTCCAGCATCGCGACCCGATTGGCGGATGCAAAGGCAACTGCACCACCGGAGCCGCCTTCGCCAATCACCACACTGATCAGCGGCACTTTCAGCTCAAGACATTTCTCGGTTGAGCGGGCAATCGCCTCGGATTGGCCGCGCTCTTCGGCACCTTTGCCGGGGTATGCGCCGGGTGTGTCGACCAAAGTGATAACGGGCAACTCAAAGCGGTCTGCCAGTTCCATCAGGCGGATTGCCTTGCGATACCCCTCAGGGCGGGCCATGCCGAAATTGCGTTCGATGCGGGATTTGGTGTCGTTGCCCTTTTCATGCCCAATCACCATCACGGGGATGCCGTCGATCCGTGCAAGGCCGCCCATCACAGACAGATCGTCTGCAAAGTTCCGGTCGCCTGCCAGCGGGGTGTATTCGGTGAACAAGGCATCGATATAATCTTTGCAGTGCGGACGTTCAGGGTGACGCGCCACCTGACATTTCCGCCATGGCGTCAGATCGGCATAAAGTGACGTCAGCAGGTCAGCTGCTTTCTTGTCCAGCGCCGCCGCTTCTTTCGAGATGTCCATTTCCGGGTTCTCGCGGGCCATTGCGCGCAGTTCTTCGGCCTTGCCTTCAATCTCAGCGAGCGGTTTTTCAAAGTCGAGGTATTGAGTCATCAATCGCGAACCCTTGTGCATTGCGTCTTGGTTATATGGCGTATGGGATACGCAATAGCAACGTCACGCAGCCCCTGTACGGGCGCAGGGTAACAAAAAGGGTGCCCCGATGCACGGCGCACCCCCAAGGGTCTGTGATAGGTCGGCTTAGTTGCCCGCAATCATCTCGGACTGGCGCACGATCACTTCCGCCTGTTTGATCGAAGCAATATCGACAAGGCGCCCTTTATAGACCGTTGCCCCTTCGCCGCGCGCTTTGGCGTCTTCCATGGCCGCAAGGATTTCGCGCGCTTCCGCGACGGCTTCCTGTGAAGGTGTGAACACTTCGTTGGCCAGCGCGATCTGCTTGGGGTGGATCGCCCATTTGCCGACCATGCCCAGTGTCGCAGACCGTTTCGCCTGCGCGCGGTAGCCTTCATCATCGCTGAAATCACCAAAAGGTCCGTCGACGGGCAGAACCCCATGGGTCCGGCAGGCCGCCACGATGGCTGTCTGCGCCCAATGCCAAGGGTCAGAGTAATGGCGGTTCTCACCGTGCAGCATGTAGTAGTTTTCCTGCGTACCGCCGATCCCCGTGGTTTGCATCCCCATAGATGCTGCGAAATCCGCCGCACCAAGGCTCATCGCGGCCATACGCGGGCTGCTGGCGGCGATTTCTTCAACATGGGCAATGCCAGCGGCGGATTCGATAATGACTTCAAAGCTGATCGGCTTACTGCGGCCTTTGGCGGTCTCAATCGCTGTGACCAGTGCATCGACGGCGTAAACATCCGCCGCGCAACCAACTTTTGGGATCATTATCTGGTCAATCCGGTCGCCGGCCTGTTCCAGCACATCAACCACATCCTTGTACCAGTAAGGCGTATCCAACCCGTTGATCCGTACGGACAAGTATTTGGTATTCCAGTCCACATCATTGATGGCCTGAATAACGTTTGCGCGTGCAGTGTCCTTGTCAGAGGGCGACACGCTATCCTCAAGATCAAGGTTGATCACATCAGCCGCACTTGCCGCCATTTTTTCAAACAGTTTGGTGTTTGAGCCAGGGCCAAACAGTTGGCAGCGGTTCGGGCGGGCAGGCGGAGCGGGTTGCAGGCGGAATGACATATGCGATCCTCGGCGTATTTTAATTACGTTGCAGTTTCGCTGATCGGTATATTATTGCGCGATGGCTCACAAGGCGAATATGCGGCCGCAGCAAGAGAAATGCTGCGGCGCAATATCATTTGCGCTTAAATGCCAGCGTCCACGATGGCCTTGGCCAGAACCGGGACGGTCTGCGCGTTGAGCCCGGCGATGTTCATGCGGCTGTCGCCGACCATGTAGATCCCGTGGTCCGCGCGCAATTTCTCGACCAGTTCAGGTGTGGTCCCAAGGCGGCTGAACATCCCGCGGTGGTGCGCCAGAAAATCAAAGCGGTCGCTGTTGGTCAGGCGTTTGAGTTCATCTGCCAACTGCTGACGCAGAGCCAACATGCCGTTGCGGGTTTCTTCCAGCTCGGCCTCCCAGTCGGCGCGCAATTCGGGGTCTTGCAGAATGGTCGTGACCACCCGCGCGCCGTGATCGGGCGGGAAGGAATAGTTCTGGCGGTTCAGGAAGGCCAGGTTCTGCTGGGTCAACGCCTGTTGGTCCGCGTCCTTGCAGACCGCCATCAGAATGCCGGTCCGTTCGCGGTAGATGCCAAAATTCTTGGAACAGCTTGCTGCAATCAGGCAGTTTTCAAAGCTGCTGGCGATCTGGCGGGTGGCCTTGGCATCATCGGCAAGCCCGTCGCCAAACCCCTGGTAGGCGATATCGACAAAAGGCACGGCGCCCTTGTTTTGCATCAGATTGATTACCTGAGCCATCTGCTCATAGGTCAGGTTCGCGCCGGTGGGGTTGTGGCAGCACCCATGCAGGAGCACCACATCACCGGGGGCCACGTTTTGCAAATCTGCGATCATGCCTTCGAAATCAACGCCCCGCGTGTCATTGTCGAAGTAGCGATACTCGGCCATCTTCATGCCGAGGTATTTGATGATCGATGGGTGGTTCGGCCACGTCGGGTTAGACAGCCAGACAGTAGCTTTCGGGGCGGCGATGCGGATCAGCTCGAGCGCCTGCCGGATTGCGCCGGTCCCGCCGGGTGTCGCAACTGCCGCCACGCGCTCATTAGGTACGCTGTCACCCAGCACCAGGTCTTTCATCACCGCGCTAAATGCCGGATCGCCTGCAAGCCCGGTATAGGCTTTGGTGGACTGGTCCGACAAAATCCGCCGCTCGGCTTCCTTTACGGCGCGCATGACAGGGGTGTTCCCCGTCGCATCCTTATAGACGCCAACACCAAGGTCGACTTTGTTGGCGCGCGGATCCGCTTTGAACTTGGCAACAAGGGCCAGAATTTTATCAGCGGGTTGGGCAGAGAGGTTTTCAAGCATCTGTCAGGCTCCGGTAGCAATAGGAAGGTCGGCGTACATGCCCCATTCGGACCATGACCCGTCGTAAAGCGCATGATCCGTTTTCCCGATCCGTTCAAGCGCAAGTGATAGAATAGCAGCCGTTACACCAGACCCGCAGGTCGTGATCGCCGGTTTGGCAAGGTCAACGCCTGCTGTCTCAAAGATCGTTTTCAGCGCGTCAGGCGACTTCATGGTGTTATCGGTGTTCAGCACGT
>JALQUF010000090.1 GCA_023263855.1 Yoonia sp.
AAAGGCGTGGTCGCCGGTGAATTCGGCAAGAACGCCGATGGCACACCCGGCCCGTCCTATGAACCTGGCATGGAGCTGCACGGCAAATACGTGTTCCTGGGCGAAGGCGTGCGCGGGTCGCTGTCCAAGCAGGTGATTGCGAAATACGATCTGGCGGCCAGATCCGATGTCCAGAAATACGGCCTTGGCATGAAAGAGATCTGGGAAATCGACCCCGAGAAGCACAGCGAAGGCACTGTCACCCACACCATGGGCTGGCCTTTGGAAGGCAACGCAGGCGGCGGATCTTTCATCTACCACCTTGAGAATAATCAGGTTTACGTGGGCTTCGTTGTCCACCTGAACTACAAGAACCCACACCTCTTCCCTTACATGGAATTCCAGCGTTTCAAGCACCACCCACAGGTCGCTGAACTGCTTAAGGGGGGCAAACGTGTGGCCTATGGCGCACGCGCAATTTCCGAAGGCGGCTACCAGTCCATGCCGCAGCTTGAATTCCCCGGCGGCGCGCTTTTGGGCTGCGCGGCCGGCATGGTCAACGTGCCGCGCATCAAGGGCAACCATAACGCCATGCTGTCCGGCATCGCCGCAGCAGAGGCCGCAGTTGAGGCCATCAAAGCCGGGCGCGGCGGCGACCTGCTGGATGGCTACGACGCGGCCGTGCGTAAGGGTGAGATCGGTGAAGACCTCAAGAAAGTGCGCAACGTCAAACCGCTCTGGTCCAAGTACGGCCTGATGGCTTCGCTTGGCATAGGCGGCATGGACATGTGGATGAACACGCTTGGCATGGGTTTCCTTGGCACGCTGTCGCACGGAAAATCCGATGCGGATGCAACTGAAGAGGCCAGTAAGCACAAGGAAATCGATTATCCCAAGCCCGACGGCAAATTGTCCTTTGATCGTTTGACTAACGTGTCCTTCAGCTTCACCAACCATGAAGAAAGCCAGCCTGCCCACCTGCAACTGACCGACCCAGATGTGCCCGTCAGCGTGAATTTGGCCAAATATGCTGGACCTTCGGCACGCTACTGCCCCGCGGGTGTTTATGAATTTGTTAGCGAAGGAGCGGACACCAAGTTCCAGATCAACTTCCAGAACTGTGTGCATTGTAAAACCTGCGATATCAAAGACCCCAGCCAGAATATTACCTGGACAGTTCCGCAAGGGGGCGACGGGCCGAATTATCCGAATATGTAAACGACAAAGGGCCCCTTCGCGGGGCCCTTTGATCTCAACATCCGCCCGTTCCTGCATAGGTGATCCGCCGCAGCACCATCTCGAACGGGCCCTGTCGGAACCACAGCCGCCACAACGATAGCAGCGCGATCAGTGCGACCGTCACGGCAATGGCGATCAAGGTCGCAGTCACCCGGTCGACCGCCTCCCACAGACCAAACCCGTAGCCCGAAAAAATGGTCGTCAGGACGATCGACTGCCCCAGATAGATACTCAGACTCGATCCCCCGGCACGCAGAACACGTGCCATGAAGGGCCCCGTCGGACGCGCGATGGCAGCAATTCCGCCCAGATAGCCCAGCGTCGCCAAGGGTGCGATGCTCATCGTCAGTGCGGCCCCCGGCAGCGCCGCGCCCCACTGCCAGATCGCTGCACCCAACAGGCTGAGCGCTAAACCGGGTAGCAAGCAAATATGGCGCGCACGCCGCCACAACGGATGATCCGCATTGTCGATCATACCGGATTTGACCGCCGCCAGACCAAGGCAGAACCAGCCAAGCGCAGACACCCCTTGAAACACCACAAACACCGGGACCGTCACCGCAAACCCGATACTGCGAAACGTAGCGGCGTCTACGAAACTGCCGTCAACCAGCGCCAAACGCTCGAATTCCCGAAAGGCGGCCGGCGTCTCATCGGGCAGAAATAGCAGCGCAGGGATGATGATCGCCTGCACGATCAACAAGATCGCCCCGACACGCACCAATCGTGGCACCGCCCAATCACGAAACAGATACAAAATCGATCCTGTGACGGCATAAATCACCAGAATATCACCGGGAAAGAACAGCAGCCCATGGGCAAGGCCCAGCAGCAAAAGCCCGATCATCCGGTTGCGATAGACCTTGCCAAAAGACAGCCCGCGCCGCTGTGACGCGCGCATCAAGAACCCCAGACCGACGCCGAACATGAACGAAAACAACCCGTAGGTTTTCAGGACCGCCAGCCCGTGCACCAGAAACAAAGTGACAGCATCGGCAAAAGACGAGACCACCGGTTCCGCCAAGTCTTGCAAGGCGGAAAAGGCCATGTACTGCACGTTTACAACGACAATGCCGAACAAGGCGATGAGACGCAGATAATCGGGCATGAGCGCACGAGTGGATTGCTGAGTGGTCACTGTGCGCACCTGTATCATTGCAGACCGTTCCGGACGTAAGGCGAATCTTGATCCACCTTACCGCAACACGAATCCGCTGGGCCAAGTCAAAGTGTAATCCAGCGTGATTTCTTGCTTGGCACCCGCCGCCAAGTCCATATCCCATTCCAGAATGCCGCGCTGGCCCTCTGGGTCGCGCCGGGTCACCGCAGGGTCGGCGGTAAATGCGACCTCCAGATCATCCTGTTCGGAATAGGGAATAGCGTCGCGCAGCACCACGCGCCAATCCTGACCTGTCAGGTTCTCGACCGTCATAACCGCCTGTTCGGTCAGTTGATTGGAACTGGTAAAGACACCCACATCGCCTTCGGATTTATTCGGGACAGCGCGGGTCAGGCGCAGCCCGTCCAGCGGACCAAAGCCCATCTCGGTATCCGCGCCTGCGGCCAACAGCGGCAACTGGCTAAAGCCGATCATCGTACCATCCGCAAAAATCAGCGCCTGCCCCGGCAACATGACCTCGCCCGTATCATTGGTAAATTCCGCCATGCGGTAGGCAATATGGTCCCGGCTTGGCGCGGCCTCTGCCCAGACGTCGGCTTCAAAATTCAACGTATCCAGCGGCAGGCGCAAATCCTCGACCCCGTTGCGGATATCAACGCGGCCCGGATAACGATAGGTCACCGTTGCCCCGCTGAAATCGGCCTGCGCGGTCACAGCCATCGGGGCTGCCATTACCTCTTCAGCCACGGCACCCGTGGCAGAGCGTGACAAGGCCTGCATGCTGTCGGACAGCATCATGACACCACGGTCGCGGTCCAGATCATCTTCGGAAATGATCTGCCGCAGCGGGGCCCACACACCACTCGGCGCGATCTGCTCACCCGGACGGGCCGTGGACAGGATCAACTGCACATCGGACCAGTCCTGCCCCGTCTGCTGGCTGATCACGACAGAGCGATCAATATCAAGGGCAGCGTCATCGCCGGTTGTCAGGCGCATGTCATAAACCGGCGACCAGTTTGCGAATCCTTCGACCGAGCTGACGTCAATTGTCACTTCACCAGCCTGCTCTGTAGCCAGCGTAAAGGTCAACACCGCTCCCGCCTGCTCTGGCGCCATCAAGGCGGCCAAGGCCTGCCTTGCATCTTCCAGTGCTTCAACATCATCCTGTCGGGCACGCTCTGCCGCCTTGGCCTCTTGCTCGGCCGCAAAGGCTGCTTCGCGCGCGGCAAGAGTTTCTGCCCCGACCATCTGCGCCAGGGCCTGGATATCCGCGACCGAAGATGCCGTCAGCGCCTCTCCGGCACTGGCCTGTGACAAGCTCTGCAAAAACGCAATCTGCTCTTCCGCGGCCTGAACGCGCAACCTGATTTGGGTGATGCCAGCGTCGCGGTCCAGCACAACATCCTCAAGCCGCGCAACCTCATCTCTGGCGGCCTGAATGGCAGGCGCGCTTTGATCAGGCGTGACAGGCAGACGATCAAATGCAAGGTTCACCGCGCCCAACTGCACACCGGCAGGCGACGCCAGTCGCAGACCTTCGGTGGTCAGCCCCTGTGGCAGGTCCGGCACAATAATCTCATGTCGGCCGGCGGGCAGATCAAGTGTCACTTGCCGCGTCACCGTTGCCAATCCGGGATAGATCGTCACGGTATCAACGCGTGCTTCGGCGGTGAACGTATCGGCAAGTGCGGGGGCGGCAAGTGCAATCAGGCTGGTGGTCAGAAAAAAGCGAAACATGAATAGTCTCCTGCATATGTCACGGGTCATTATACAGGGTTTGACGGACGACCGGGAATGATCCTTGGGTGGCGTTGCAAAAATTTTGGCACCATCCGCTTCTTGTCAAACCACACATGGACCGCGACAGTCGCAATCTCAGGAACGAAAAGGCCACAATAGTGCGGATCGCGCTTCTTCATACCGCCGACGTCCACGTCGCTACCTTCGACCAGATCTTTGCGGACCTAGGCATCGATGTCGTGCTTGATCATCATGTCCACCCCGACCTGCTGGATCGGGCGCGGCGGGGTGGCCTTGATTCCGTCCGTTCCGAGGTACAGACAACGCTCATGGCGCTGGCCTGTGCGGATGCGGTGCTTTGCACCTGTTCCACATTGGGCCCATTGGTTGATGAGGTTGGCCTGTCTTTCCCGCATATTCTGAGAATTGACCGTCCCCTGATGGAAAAGGCCAGCGGCGATGGCAATAGAATTCTCGTCGCCATTTGTTTGGAAAGCACACGCGATGCGACCCTTGCGCTTTTAACCGCATGCGCCGCGAAAACAGGCCGCAAGATAGACGCAGCGCTGGTCGTTTGCACCGACGCTTGGGCGTTCTTTGAAGCAGGCGACATGGACGCCTATGCGCAGTCGATTGCGGCCACGATCAAAGCAGAGGTAGCAGAACACCCCAACATTGATGGTATCGTGCTTGCGCAGGCCTCGATGCGGGTGGCCGAAACCGCGCTGGAAGATATGGGTATACCTGTGCGCAGCGCACCTGTGATTGCCGCCCAGCGCTGTATCGCTGTTGCCCGCAAAGCAGGCTGATCAGCGCGCACCCCCAAAGACAAAAAGGGCGCCCCAGAGGACGCCCTTTTCCAATTCTTTCAGGTAAACCTCAGCCCTTTTTCAGGCACTCGCGGCCCAGCAACTCAGCAATTTGCACTGCGTTCAATGCAGCACCTTTGCGCAAATTGTCAGACACGCACCAAAGGTTCAGCCCGTTATCAATCGTGCTGTCCTGCCGGATGCGGCTAATGAAGGTTGCAAAGTCACCGACGCATTCAACGGGGGTAACATAGCCGCCGTCTTCACGCTTATCGATTACCATGATTCCGGGAGCTTCGCGCAGGATGTCGCGGGCCTCGTCCTCATCAAGGAAATCTTCAAACTCGATGTTGATCGCCTCGGAGTGGCCGACGAAAACAGGCACGCGCACGCATGTGGCCGTTACCTTGATCTTTGGATCAACGATCTTTTTGGTCTCTGCGACCATTTTCCACTCTTCCTTGGTCTCACCGCTATCCATGAACACATCGATATGCGGGATCACGTTGAAGGCAATCTGCTTGGTAAATTGCTTTGGCGGCTTGTCGTCGGTGGGGTTGTACATCGACTTGGTCTGGTCCCACAGCTCATCAATCCCGCCTTTACCGGCGCCAGAAACGGATTGGTAGGTGCTGACAATCACACGCTTGATTGTCGCGCGGTCATGCAGTGGCTTCAGCGCCACAACCATCTGCGCGGTCGAGCAGTTAGGGTTCGCAATGATGTTTTTCTTCGCATACCCATGGATCGCATCCGCGTTCACCTCTGGCACGATCAACGGCACATCGGCGTCATAGCGATAGAGCGAAGAGTTATCGATCACGACGCATCCTGCTTTGGCCGCCTTGGGTGCATAGATCTTGGTGGCATCGGACCCGACGGCAAACAACGCCATGTCCCAGCCCGTAAAATCAAACGTATCAAGGTCTTTCGTCGTCAAAGTCTTATCGCCAAAGCTCACCTCCGTGCCCAGCGATTTGCGGCTGGCCAATACGGCAAGCTCGTCAATCGGGAAGGCCCGCTCTTCGAGGATATTCAGCATTTCGCGGCCCACGTTTCCGGTGGCGCCAACGACGACGATTCGATAGCCCATTTGGCTGCTCCTTGTTACAGATGCGCCCCTTTACCGCGTGGGCGGGCCAAGGGAAAGGGGGGCGGAAAACTTGGTGCATGCAAGCAACTGTCTGGCTGCGGTGTACATCAAACTAGACACCATGGTCTTTCACCCTAAAGTGCAAGAATGATCGCACCACAAACACCCCAATTCCGCGACCCTGCGCCGCGCAGCCTTTGCACCGATTGTGGTGTGTCGCGCATGGCTGACCCGTCGGCCTGCGGCAAAGCCTGCCAGTTCATCAAACCGGACTACCCTACACATGAAGCCTGCATTCATGGGCGTCCGGCAAAAGATACCGGCGATGAACAGTTTTTTGGTGTATCGCGGGCCGTGTACCGCGCCGCCCTGACACCCGCTCGCGACGGTGCGCAATGGACCGGCCTGACCACACGCTTTGCCGAACGGCTGCTGGAAACCGGTGCGGTCGATGCCGTCCTGACAATGGTGCCTGATGCAACAGACAAATGGCGCCCCCGCCCTGCCATCATCACCGATCCCGCAAAGATGAAACACGCCCGCGGCATGCGCATGGGCTATGCCCCTTTGCTTGCGCTGCTGGAACCGGCCCTTGCCGCAGGGCACCGTAAGATCGCCGTAATCGGCATCCCTTGCCAGATCTACGCCCTGCGCGCGATCGAGTCTGATCTGGGGTTTGAGCGTATCTATGTTATCGGCACGCCCTGCTCCGACAACACGACGACTGAAAACTTCCACAGTTTTCTTGCGCGGCTGACAGATGCGCCCGAGACCGTCACCTATCTTGAATTCCGCGCCGATTATCATGTCGAGCTACGGTTCACAGATGGCAGCCAGCGCCTGATCCCGTTTCTCAAGCTGCCGTTGTCGGACCTGCCTGCTGATTTCTTTCCCACCACCTGCCGCACCTGCGTTGACTATACCAACCGGCTGGCGGATATCACCGTCGGCTATATGGCGGGTGAAGGGGACCAATGGCTGATCGTCCGCAACCAACGCGGCAAAGAAATGCTCGACAGTTTGGGTGCAGAAGTGTTGCTCTCAGCACCCGGATCACGCGGCAAACGCGCGGGTTCTGTTAAAGGGTTCGTCGAAAATACGCGCCTTGCGGCAGGTGGGCTGCCACTGCGCCGGATGCCCAACTGGCTGCGTGGGATCATGGGCTGGCTGATGCCACGGATCGGCCCGCGCGGCCTGGAATTTGCGCGCGCGCGTATTGAAATGAAGGCGGCTGAAACGATCCTGCATCTGCGGCGGGAAGAGCCTGCAAAGATCAAGAACATGGTGCCGGCGCATGTCTGGAACCTGGCCGCACCTTACGGGCTGACCCCCGAAGACAACGAGCGGCCAGAGACCTAGACCGGCATCGCCGTGGTTTGGCGCACGGTCCGCAAGGCAAACGACGATTGCATCTGCGCCACCCCCGGTAACGTCGCCAGATAGCGGCGGTGGATACGGGCGAAATCCTCGGTGTCACCCGCAAGCACTTTGAGCAGATAGTCTGCGGTGCCTGCCATCAGATGGCATTCCAAAACATCAGGCACACGGGCCACAGCTTTTTCAAAGGCGTCCAGCACCTCATCCGCCTGCCCGCTAAGCGTGATTTCAACGAAAACCGTCGTGGGGCGGCCTACTTTGCGCGGGTCCAGCAAGGCCACATAATCGCGGATATAGCCATCCTTTTCCAACCGCTGCACGCGCCGGTGACAGGCAGACGCCGACAGGTTCGCCATTTCTGACAACTCCGCGTTCGAGATGCGGCCCTTCTTCTGCAAAACCTCAAGGATTCGACGATCAATACTGTCCAATTTCATTCTACGCACGATCCTTCGAAATAATGTGACATTTACACACGGTCCTACCGTAGTTGCCATCGGTATCCAAGAAAACTCCGATGAAATTGCAAATATACGGCGCAATAGTCGTTCCAGTTAGAGGAGGACCAAGTCATGCATATTGGATGCCCGACAGAGATCAAACCGCAGGAATTTCGCGTCGGCTTGACGCCTAACGCTGCACGCGAAGCCGTAAGCCATGGCCATACAGTCACTATTCAAGCCGGCGCTGGCAATGGTGCGGGCTTTACCGACGCAGATTATATCGATGCGGGTGCCACGATTGTGGATACGGCAGCCGAGGTCTTTGCCACGGCCGAAATGGTTGTAAAAGTGAAAGAGCCACAACCCAAAGAACGCAAAATGCTACGTGAAGGGCAGATTTTGTTCACCTACCTGCACCTTGCCCCGGACCCCGAACAGACCAAGGACCTGATGGAATCGGGTGCGACCTGCATCGCCTATGAAACCGTGACGGATGATCGCGGGGGCCTGCCGTTGCTGGCCCCCATGTCCGAAGTTGCGGGCCGTCTTGCGCCACAGGTTGGCGCATGGACCCTGCAAAAGGCCAATGGTGGCCGTGGTGTCTTGATGGGTGGCGTGCCCGGTGTTGGGCCGGCCCGCGTTGTCGTGATTGGGGGCGGCGTTGTCGGCACACATGCCGCCCGCATCGCCGCAGGCATGGGCGCGGATGTAACAGTGCTGGACCGGTCTTTGCCGCGTCTGCGCTATCTTGATGATACCTTCGGCGGGCAATTCAAAAACAGCTATGCTAGCGCCGGCAACACGATTGAACTGGCGCGCGCGGCAGACCTGATCATCGGCGCGGTGCTGATCCCCGGGGCGGCTGCACCCAAACTGATCTCACGGGCACAACTGGCCGAGTTGAAACCCGGTGCGGCCCTTGTCGACGTCGCCATCGACCAAGGTGGGTGCTTTGAGACATCCAAGGCCACCACACACGAAGACCCGATCTATGACGTAGATGGCATCATGCACTACTGCGTAGCCAACATGCCGGGCGCGGTGGCGCGCACCTCAACGATTGCACTCGGGAACGCGACGATGCCCTTTATGCTGGCGCTTGCGGACAAAGGATGGCGGCAAGCCTGTGAAGACGACCCGCATCTGTTAAACGGGTTGAACGTGCACGCGGGCCAACTGACGTATTACGCCGTCGGCAAGGCGCTCGGGATTGATGTGCTTTCACCATCGCTGGCACTTAAGGCCTAAAACCAAACGCAAAAAGGGCCCGCTGTTTCAAGCGGGCCCTTTCAAAATCAGCCGAATAAATCAGGCGTTCGCTTTCAGCGCATCGCGGATTTCTGCAAGCAGTTCTTCTGCAGTCGGCCCCTTTGGCGCTTCCGGCGCCGCCTCTTCTTGCTTAGCGGCAGCATCTTTGATCTTGTTGACCGACCGGACCAGCATGAACACGACAAAGGCGATGATCAGGAAGTTGATGACAGCCATGATGAACGCACCATAGGCAAAGATCGAAGCCCCGGCCTCGCGCGCAGCTTCAAGAGAAGCGCCCTCGGCCACATTGCCGGCCAGCACAGCATAGTTGTTCGTGAAATCGACGCCACCGGATACAAGGCCGATGATCGGGTTGATCAGATCGCCAACAAGCGAGGTTACAATTGCGGTGAAAGCCGCACCAATGATGATACCAACGGCCATGTCCATGACATTGCCCTTGGCGATGAATGTTTTGAATTCGTTTAGCATAGTGTCCCCACATTTTTCTGGCTGGTGCAAGGGTCTGATGCCCTTTGCACACCTGTGGGCAGCCTAGCCGACATTCATCAACGCAGGCACGGGTTTTATTCCGCCGCTTTTCCCCTCAAGTCAGATGTCGGTCCCGCCAAAGCAGATGATCGCACTAAGGCAGGGTGCCGTTCAGGACGTATTGCAAAATATCAACAACCTGCTGCGGCTCTTCAACAACAGCCAGCGCTGCGGCGTCGACCTCTTTCAGCGGGTGCTGGTGTTCTGGCCCGTGCATCACGATCAGCGATTTGCCCAGTGCAGCGGCATAGCCCGCATCAAAGGCCGCGTTCCACTGTTTGTATTTCTCGCCAAAGCGGACGACCACGATATCGGCGTTTTCGATCCCGTGCCGCGTACGGATCGCGTTCAGGTTGGCACCTTTGTTGTCATGCCAGAACTTCTTGTCCTCTGCGCCCATGATCGCGACACCGCAATCATCGGATGCATCGTGATCCGTCACCGGGCTGTCAAAGGTCACATCCAGCCCAGAGGCGCCCATCGTGATCTGATCACGCCAGTCGGTGTGGATTTCACCCGAGAGATAGATTTTCAGGGTCATGTCAGAGTCTCCTTTGTTACGTATCTCAAGCAATCAGCCGCGCAAACTGCCGCCGGTGGCTTTCGCGACCTTTTCAACAATCTTGGCGCTAACCGCCTCGATATCGGCATCCTTCAGGGTCTTGTCGGTCGGCTGCAAACGCACTGTCACCGCAAGGGATTTTTTCCCTTCGCCCAGCGACCCACCGATAAATTCGTCAAAGACTCGCACATCCGTGATCAGCGCCTTGTCGGCACCTGCCGCGGCGTTCACCAAGGTCAGCGCCTCGACCTGCGCGTCCACCACAAAGGCAAAGTCACGCTCGACCGCTTGCAAATCCGTTGCCGCCAAAGCGGGGCGTGTGGCCGACTTTTTCTTCGGCAGCGGCACTTCATCCGGCCAGATCGTAAAGGCGACCGCTGGCCCTTTGATATCCATTTCGCGCAAGACCCGCGGGTGCAATTCGCCAAAAATACCCAGAACCTTTTTCGGCCCAAGGCAGATTTTGCCGTGCCGTCCAGGGTGCCACCATTCGTCCGCACCGCGCAGGATTTGCACCTTCGCAGGCGCACCAATCGCAGCCAAGATCGCCTCGGCATCCGCCTTCACATCATAAAGGTCAACTGGCCGCGACGTGCCATGCACATCCTTGGGTCCGGTCCGTCCGATCAAAACGCCAGAGACCAGCATATGCTGTTCGCCAGGCTCTCCGCCGTGGAAGCCCGCGCCGACTTCGAACAGACCCATGTCCATGAAACCACGTGCCTGATTGCGCGCCGCCGCGCGTAGCAGACCGCCCAGCAAGTTGGGCCGCATATGCGACATTTCAGAACTGATCGGGTTCTCCAACATGGTCGCGTCATCGCCACCACCAAAGAGTTGGGCCGCTTCCTTGTCGATAAAGCTGTAGGTCACACATTCGTTGTAACCAAGCGCCGCTGCCGTCCGGCGTGCTGCCTGTTGGCGCATTTGGCCCGGTGTCAGGATCGGTTTGGGCACACCCGCGTCGATGCGTGGCAAGGGCTTGCCTTCCAGTTTGGTCAGGGACGCGATGCGCGCGACCTCTTCCACCAGATCGGCTTCGCCCTGCACGTCGGGGCGCCATGACGGCACATGCGCCATGTTGCCTTCCATCGTAAAGCCAAGATCGGTCAAGGTACTGCGTTGGGTCGCCTCGGGGATATCCATCCCCACCAGCGAGATAACGCGCTTGGCGTCCAGCTTGTACGCGCGTGACGTGTCAGGGACATCACCAGCTTGGATAAGCTCGGATGCCTCGCCACCCGCGTGATCTACAATCATGCGTACGGCATGTTCCAACCCTTCAGGGGTGAAAGCCGGGTCGATGCCACGCTCGAACCGGTAGCGCGCGTCAGAGTTAATTTTGAGCGCACGCCCTGTATAGGCGATCTGGATCGGGTCCCAATAAGCGCTTTCAACAAAGACATTCACGGTGTCCTCGGTACAGCCGGTTTCAAGCCCACCCATGACACCGGCAATGCTTTCGGGGCCATTGTCATCCGAGATGACCATCTGACCCTTTTGCAGGGTGTATGCCTTGTCGTCCAAGGCCACCAACGTCTCGCCACCAGCGGCGCGGTGCACACGCAGGTTGCCGTTGCATTTGTCGGCGTCAAAGACGTGCAGAGGGCGGTTCAGATCGTAAGTAAACCAGTTGGTGACATCGACCAGAAAGCTGATCGGGCGCAGGCCAATGGCGCGCAATTGCGCTTGCAGCCAGTCGGGGCTGGGGCCGTTCTTGACGCCTTTGATCAAGCGGCCACAGAACACAGGGCAGCCATCCAGCGTATCCTTATCGATCGTCACGTTCAGGTCTGCCTTGAAGCTGGCGGGGACCGGATCAACGGCAATCGGCTTGAGCTTGCCCAAGCCCCGCGCGGCCAGATCGCGCGCCACACCGCGCACGCCCAGCGCATCGGGGCGGTTGGGGGTGATGGCAATCTCGATGACAGGGTCAACCTTTTCAGGCTTATGTTCGGCCAACCAATCGGTGAAACTGTCGCCAACTTCGCCCGAGGGCAGTTCGATGATGCCGTCATGTTCTTCCGACAGCTCCATCTCGCGCTCCGAACACATCATGCCGTAGCTTTCAATCCCGCGGATTTTGCCCACGCCAATCGTGGTATCAATGCCAGGCACATAGGTGCCGGGGCTGGCGATCACGACGGTGATCCCTGCGCGCGCATTAGGTGCGCCACAAATGATCTGGGTGGGGCCATC
>JALQUF010000091.1 GCA_023263855.1 Yoonia sp.
CGTGGCCAAAGGCGAAGACCGCGACGCGGGCAAAGAGGAATTTCACCGCACCGGCAAACCGGTCATGGCGCTACGGCACAACGACCCGGTGCTCTATTTCATCCAACGGATGCGGGACGAGGTACACCGCTTCGCCATCGGCACCCACCGCGCGAAGCGATCCAAGGCAATCGGTGCAACACCGCTAGACGACGTGCCGGGCGTAGGCGCCACCCGGAAACGCGCGCTGTTGGCACATTTCGGATCGGCCAAGGCGGTCGCGCGCGCAAACCTCGCAGACTTAAAAGCAGTGGACGGGGTGTCAGCGAAGCTGGCGCAGACGGTGTATGACTATTTTCATGAGAATGGGTAGCTAAGCCAGCAGTGTGCCGCGTGCGATGCGTTGATTTTCAAGTTGGTGATCAAGAGCGGCTTCGGGGATCAGCCGCCACAGTCCTTGATTACTGCTCTGTGGATGCTACCAATCTCATTGGTCCGGCCCATCAAAGCTACGCCGCTAATACCAAGATTGGCGGCTTCGGTCCGGCTTGCCTCTGTCCAGGCATCAATACGGCCTTCGCCCGCATCCAGCCGAGCCAGGTAATCTGTCCCGATCGCCTCATAAATCGCATAGTCTTCGCTGCCAATCTGGGTACGCAAAGCCTCGGACGCGCAATCGCAGACCGCTTCGTTATCCAGGACCATGCACATTTGCTTAACGGCATCCTCGGCCAGTGATGCTGTTGGAATGGTAAAAGCCAAGAGCAAAGTAGTGGCGGTTTCTCTTGATCGTTTGAGCATGGTGACCCTCCCTACAAGTGTTCCGGACATTAATGACTGTTACATAATGGCCCCTAAAAGTGAAGCACGACAGGACGGCTGCGACCTCTTTGCCTTGAAATGCAGGCCGATCAGCTTGGCACATTGTGCTTGCACATGCGGCCAGATCCCTCGGCATATGGTGGTCCAAGTGAAGAAGAGGATGAGGCATACTGCTCCAAACGCTGGCTTCCGTCAGCCTACCCCCCAACCATATATGGCATTAGCACCACCTCATTTTCCGGTCCGATCTTCGTGAACCATGCTTCCCGATAGATCACGCCGTCCAGAGCCAGTGAAACGCCCCGTTTGATCTGCGGAGCGAGGCCGGGGTATTTTTCGCTCAAGGCATCCAGCAATTCCTTGAAATTGCTGGCCTCGACCTCGACCCATTCCTCGCCATCCGCCAAGGCGCGCAGCGATCCCCAGAGTTTGACGCGCACCATCGCCTAGCCTGTGATCGCTTTCAGTAGGCGCGGCGGTGACATGGGCAGTTCGGTCATCCGCACACCGGCTGCGCGTGACACGGCATTCGCGATGGCGGCCAAGGGGGGCACGATTGGCGTCTCGCCCACGCCGCGCACACCGTAGGGGTGGCCGGGGTTGGGGATTTCAAGGATCACCGTCTCGATCTCGGGCAGGTCAGAGGCCACAGGCACGCGGTAATCAAGGAAGCCCGCGTTCTGCAAGCGCCCGTCCTCGCCATAGATATATTCCTCGTTCAGCGCCCAGCCGATGCCCTGCACGGCACCGCCCTGCATCTGCCCTTCGACGTAATCGGGGTGCACGGCTTTGCCAGCGTCCTGAAACACCGTGTAGCGCAGGATTTTGACAGCCCCTGTTTCGGGGTCCACTTCGGTATCGCACAGGTGCACACCAAAGCTGACGCCCGCGCCATCCGCGTTCACCTCATGGTGGCCCGCGATCGGGCCGCCGGTCTTGCCAGCAATCGCGGCAATCTCGGCCAAGGTCATGGGGGGATGCGTTCCTGCATTCGGTCCGGCCGGTTTGGCGCAGCCATCCTCCCAGATCACCGCGTCTTCATCGATATCCCAGATCTTTGCGACCCGGCGACACATCTCTTTGATCGCCGCCCGCGCCGCTTGAATCGTGGCAAGGCCCACGGCGAAGGTTACGCGACTGCCGTCAGTGATATCGTTGAAGCCTAGCGATGAGGTGTCTGCAATCACGGTGCGCACTTTTTCATAGGGTACACCCATTTCCTCGGCGGCCATCATAGAGATCGACGCGCGAGAGCCGCCGATATCGGGGTTCCCTTCGACCACGCCAACAGTGCCGTCATCGTTGATGTTCAGCGACACGCAGGTGTTGCCGCCAAAGTTGAACCAGAATCCGCAGGACAGGCCGCGCCCTTGGTTCGGGCCAAGGGGGGCTGTGTAATGCGGATGCGCTTTCGCCGCTTCCAACGTAGCCACCAGTCCGATTTCATTGAACGTCGGCCCGTAGGAGGAAAGCGTGCCTTTGTCCGCTGCATTCATCAGGCGCACGTCCAGCGGATCAAGACCCAGTTCCTGACAGAGTTCATCCACCACGCTTTCGACAGCATAAATCGCAGTCGGCGCACCGGGGGCGCGGTAGGGGATTTCCTTGGGTCGGTTCGTCATGGCGTTCCAGCCGATGGTTTCGACTGCTTCCAGATTATAGGCGGCAAACGCCGCCTGCGCGCCCATTTCGACGGTTGCGTTCGGATAGGCCCCGCCAGAATAGCGCAGCACGCCCTGTCCGGCGGTGATGCGCCCGTCCTTGGTCATGCCGATCTTGATATCCATCGAGGACGATATCGTCGGCCCGGTTGCCTTCAGCACCTCATCGCGGGTCATTACGATCTTTACCGGTTTGCCAGCCTTACGCGACAGTGCCAGCGCGACAGGTTCGATAAAGGTCGAGGTTTTGCCGCCAAAACCGCCACCGATTTCGGACGCGGTGATGCGCAACTGGCTTTCTTCAACGCCTAATGCAGCGGCGCAATTGGCACGCACCATGTACTGGCCTTGGGTGCAGCACCAGACCTCGCCCCGGCCATCATTGCCAAGGCTTGCCATGCAGGCCTGTGGCTCAATGTACCCTTGGTGCGTCGCGGCGGTTTTGAAGCTGCGTTCAATGATCTTGTCGGCCTTGGCAAACCCTGCCTCCAGATCACCATGCCCGAATTGGCAATGGGTAGTCACGTTCTGCGACATGCCTGCTGGGACCGTTTCCAGCGCGCGGCCTTCCTGCACCACAGGCGCGTCCGGTTTCATTGCCTCATCAACGTCTGTGACATGCGGCAAGACTTCATAATCCACCTTGATCAACCGGATTGCCTGCTTTGCAATGGATTTGCTGGTTGCTGCCACAGCAGCAACTGCGTGCCCGTCATAAAGTGCCTTATCCCGCGCAAGGCAATTGATCGCCACATCAGAAAAAGCGTCGTCCTCTGGCTGGGCAAGATCAGCACCCGTGACAACGGCTTTCACGCCCGGAAGCTTTTCAGCCTCTGATACGTCAATCGACACGATCCGTGCATGGGCGTGCGGGCTGCGCAGGATGCGTCCGTGCAGCATACCCGGTGCGGAAATATCCGCGCCATAGGCGGCTTTGCCCGTGACCTTGTCGATCCCGTCGGGCCGCAAAACCCGCGTGCCGACCACTTTGAAGTTACGCTCTGCTTGTGCGTCAAAAGCCATGTTATGCGCTCCTCATTTCAGCCGCAGCGGTCTGGACCGCTTTGATGATCTTGTCATAGCCGGTGCAGCGGCAGAGGTTCCCCGCCAGCCAATAGCGCACTTCGGTATCGGTCGGGTCGGGGTTCTTTTCGAGCAACGCTTTGGCTGCAATCAGAATACCGGGCGTGCAGACACCGCATTGCAGGGCTGCTTCCTCAAGAAACACGCGCTGCAAGGGGTGCAGTTCTTCACCCTTGGCCATGCCTTCAATCGTCTCGATTTCTGCGCCTTGTGTTTCCACGCCAAGCACCAGACATGAACAGACCAGACGCCCGTTCATCATGACACTGCACGCGCCACAGTCACCTGTGCCGCAGCCTTCCTTGGCACCTGTCAGCCCAAGGCGGTCGCGCAGCACATCCAGCAGGCTTTCATCGGCGTTGCACAGAAATTCGGTGCTATCACCGTTGATCGTTGTTTCAACAGGGATCGTTTTCATGCCTGACCTCCGGCGCGGGTATATGCGATATGGGCGGCGCGCTTTGCCAGCACGCCTGCGGTTTTGGTGCGGAACTCAATGGTGCCGCGTTTATCGGTGATCGGATTGCAAGCGGCCTCGACCGCGCTGACCAGCGCTGCGATTGCGGTTTCGTCCAGCTTTGAGCCCACTAACGCCTCGCCTGCGTCTTTTACCAAAAGCACGGTGGGTGCGACCGCGCCCAAAGCGACTTGCGCAGAGGTCACAACCCCATCGGCATCCAATTCTAGGCTGACCGCTGCCGATGATACGGCGATGTCCATTTCCGTGCGCGGGATAAAGCGCAAATAGGCATCCGCCGCGCGGGCAGGGCGCGCAGGCAGGTAGATCGAGGTGATGAATTCGCCTTTGGACAGGGAATTCTTACCGGGCCCAGTTGGAATATCGATGACTGGCACATCGCGGACACCATCTGGCCCCTGTACGCGGGCCACCGCACCTGCTGTCACCATCGCTGGTACTGAGTCACCCGCAGGCGAACCGGTACACAGGTTCCCCGCCATCGTTGCGCGGCTTTGCACTTGGGATGAGCCGATCAGTTCCACCCCTTCGACCACGCCGGGCCATAGCGCTTTGAGTGCGGCATGTTCGCCCAGTTCCGCGCCCGAGACAGCCGCGCCAATGCGAAAACCTCCATCCTCGGCCACGATCTCGCGCATACCGGGCAGGTGCTTGAGATCGACCATCAGGTCCGGTTCAACCATTTCGGCCTTTAGCTGCACCAGCACATCGGTGCCCCCCGCCAAAATGCGCGAGATGCCATCTTCATCGCGCAATAGGGTGGCAGCCGCCTCAAAACTTTCGGGCTTTACGTATCTCATCGGGTGTTCCCATGTATCGGTAGAGGGTGCGGGGCATTTCCGTCCGCTTTGCGCATATTGTGTCGTGAGTCCCCCAAAGGGTCAAACTCATTCCCGTCACCTGCGTGCGAATTCTCGCCACGCCCACTGGTATCAGGGGCAGACCCGCGCTACCACTCAGACATGACATTGAACCTGCCTAATATCCTGACCATTCTGCGCCTTGCCGCAGCACCCGGTGTTGTTGTGATGTTTCTATACTTCGCACGGCCATGGGCGGACTGGTTTGCTCTGGTGCTTTTTATCGTCGCCGCCTTAACAGACTTCCTCGACGGGTATCTGGCAAGGGCATGGAAACAGGAAAGCAAACTGGGCGCGATGTTGGACCCGATTGCAGATAAAGCGATGGTGATAATCGCACTGGTCGTCATCACAGGCTTTTCCGGCATGAACCCGTGGATCCTGCTCCCAGCTACCCTGATCATCTTCCGCGAGGTATTTGTTTCAGGCTTGCGGGAATTTTTGGGCGATACCGCGGGCACGTTGAAAGTGACCAACCTTGCGAAATGGAAGACGACCGCGCAGATGGTGGCTATTTCCATGCTTTTTGCAACGGGCGCGTTTGAACATTACTTTGGGATGCAATCGCTAGGTATGACGCAAGAGATGGTGACTGCTGCGATTGAAGGCACAGGACCGGATGAGTTGGGGCTTTGGTGGAAATATCAAGGCATGATTTGGAGTTGGTGGGGCGGTATCATCATGCTCTGGGCCGCTGCCGTTTTGACACTTGTGACCGGATGGGATTACTTCAGCAAATCTCGCCCTTACCTGACGGATACAAACACATGAATGTTGTCTATTTCGCATGGGTGCGCGAACGGATCGGCTTGCCGGAGGAAACGGTCGACACTGACGCGGCCACGGTCAAAGACCTGATCGCCGAACTGAGCGCGCGCGAAGACCGCTATGCTGCGGCGTTTGCTGATACCACCGCACTACGGGTCGCGTTGGATCAGGAACTCTCAGATTTTGACGCACCGTTGGACGGCGTCCGCGAAGTTGCTTTCTTTCCGCCGATGACGGGCGGCTGATGGCGGTTCGCGTACAGTCAGACCCGTTTGATGCAGGCGCTGAATTGAACAGCTTTGCGCGGGATCGGACAGGTGTGGGCGCTGTGGTCAGCTTCACTGGTGTCGTGCGTGACACCAAAGGCGATCTGCAGGAAATGTTGATCGAGCATTACCCCGGCATGACGGAAAGCGCGATTGCCAAGATCGCGGATGAGGCCGTGCAGCGCTGGGCGCTGGCCGATGTGCTGGTGATTCATCGCTATGGGCCGCTGAAACCGGGTGAGCCGATTATGATGGTTGCCACAGCAGCAGCACACCGTGCAGCCGCGTTCGAGGCTGCGGATTTCCTGATGGATTACCTCAAATCCCGCGCGCCTTTCTGGAAGAAAGAAGTGACTGCACAAGGTGCCGCTTGGGTTGCCGCCAAAGACGCTGACGAAGACGCGCTTAAGCGCTGGTAGGCCAGACTTCTGCCGGGTCACGCGCCATGGCAGCGCAAGGTTCATGACGGTGGCAAGTGGTCAGGTGGTTGTTGATCAGCCCTGTGGCCTCCATGAACGCATAAACGATCGTCGGGCCACAAAACCGGAAGCCGGCTTTCTTCAGGTCTTTCGATATCTGTGCAGTCAGCGGCGATTGCGTTGGTATCAGGGCACGGTCCGCATGCGTGGTCCGCAAGGGAACGCCATCCACGTATTTCCACAAGAACCGGTCAAATCCTTCGCGGGCTTCAATGTCTTGCCATGCGCGGGCGTTGCCAATCGTGGCTGCGATCTTTCCGCGATGACGGATGATGCCAGCATCACCCAAAAGGCGCTGGATATCCGTTTCATTCCATTCCGCGATGACATCGGGGTCAAAGCCCTCAAATGCTGCGCGAAAGTTTTCGCGTTTCTTGAGAATCGTGATCCATGACAGGCCAGCCTGAAACCCGTCAAGGATCAGCTTTTCCCAAAGGGTGCGGCTGTCATACTCGGGCACGCCCCATTCGGTATCGTGGTAATCGATGTAAATCTGCTCGGGCCCGGCCCAACCACATCGTTCCGTCATTTGCCTGCCCTTAACCGATTGTTAGCGCGCATTGGCGCATATTGCGCGGATCAGTATGGAGCGCAAACATGGAAAACACCACGCTCAGCCTTGCCCAATCAGATGAGCAGGGGCTGGTTGATCCATTGATCTACGCGATGGCCAGCCGTGACGCCGATATGCCACGCCTTGTGCGCGCCGCACTTGCGCAGGGGCGGGGCAAGTTGGCCTTTCATCCGGTGATCACGGCCGACACAGACACCCACATTGCTTTCTATGAAGGTCTGATGCGCCTTTCCGATGAAGAGGGGCGCTTGATCCCTGCGGCGCATTTCATGCCAAAGGTCGAAGACACCGAATTGGGGCGTGAAATTGATTGTCTGTCACTTGAACTGGCGCTGCAGCACCTGCGGCAGAACCCCAGTTTGCGATTGTCCGTAAACATCTCGGCCCGGTCTATTGGCGATGGCGAATGGCGGCGCACGTTGGACCGCGGTTTGATGGATCGCGGTAATCTTGGCGACCGACTGATCTTTGAAATCAGTGAAACTTCGGCCATGCTGCTGCATGAAAACGTCATCCGCTTTATGAGCGAGATGCAGCCCAAAGGGGTCGGTTTTGCATTGGACGGGTTTGGCGCGGGGCTGATTGCGTTTCGGCACCTCAAATCTTTCTTCTTTGATCTTGTGAAAATCGACAAAAGCTTTGTGCGCGGCATTGACCACGACGCCGACAATCAGGTTCTGGCCGAAGCGTTGATTACCGTCGCCCATCAGTTTGAAATGTTCGCGGTGGCAGATGGGGTCGAAACCGCAGCAGAGGCGGCTTTTCTGCAAAAGCTTGGGGTGGACTGCCTGCAAGGGTATCATTTTGGCGTACCAGAACTGGATCTGTGACCACCTTTGCAGCCGGAACAGGTAGTTTCAGTTGCCCTACGTCAACTTTCCGCATAACCCAGCAGGCATTGCGGCAAAGGGGGATTGTCTTGCACATGACACATGTAGATGGCACCCTCTTGCGCAGCTAGTAACCTGAAGGGAACCACTTATGACCAACGTCGTTATCGCCTCCGCAGCTCGCACAGCCGTGGGAAGTTTTGGCGGATCATTCGCAAATACACCCGCCCACGATCTGGGTGCTGCCGTTCTCGAAGCCGTTGTCGAACGCGCCGGTATCGATAAATCCGAAGTCAGTGAAACGATCCTTGGTCAGGTTCTGACGGCCGCACAGGGCCAGAACCCCGCGCGTCAGGCACACATCAATGCGGGTCTTCCACAAGAGTCTGCCGCTTGGGGCATTAACCAAGTTTGTGGATCAGGCCTGCGCGCGGTTGCACTTGGTGCACAGCATATCCAGCTGGGTGATGCGTCTATCGTTGCCGCCGGTGGTCAGGAAAACATGACACTGTCCACACATGCGGCCCACCTGCGCGCCGGTCAGAAAATGGGCGATATGAAGTATATCGATACGATGATCCGCGATGGTCTGTGGGATGCCTTCAACAATTACCACATGGGTCAAACCGCTGAAAACGTGGCTGAAAAATTTCAGATTACCCGCGAAATGCAGGACGAATTCGCCGTTGCTTCACAGAACAAGGCCGAAGCCGCCCAAAAGGCAGGCCGCTTTGATGATGAGATTGCGGCCTACACGGTGAAGACGCGCAAGGGTGATATCATCGTCGACAAAGACGAATACATTCGCCACGGCGCAACTATGGAAGCCATGCAAAAACTGCGCCCTGCATTTACCAAGGACGGGTCCGTGACTGCGGCCAACGCATCCGGCCTGAACGATGGTGCGGCAGCGACATTGTTGATGTCCGCGGACCAAGCCGAGAAGCGCGGGATTGAGCCACTGGCCCGGATCGTATCCTACGCCACGGCTGGCCTTGATCCATCCATCATGGGCGTTGGCCCGATCTATGCATCGCAAAAAGCGCTGGATAAAGCAGGCTGGAGCGTTGGTGATCTGGACCTTGTTGAGGCCAACGAAGCCTTCGCCGCGCAAGCCTGCGCTGTGAACAAGGAAATGGGTTGGGACCCGGAAATTGTTAACGTGAACGGTGGTGCTATCGCAATTGGTCACCCGATCGGGGCATCCGGTTGCCGTGTCCTGAACACGCTGCTTTTTGAAATGAAGCGTCGCGGCGCCAAAAAAGGCCTCGCCACATTGTGTATCGGTGGCGGCATGGGCGTTGCGCTCTGCGTTGAACGCCCCTGATCTAGATCAAGGCGGCGCGGTGCTGCGCCGCCTAACACCATTCAGACAAATACTTGAGGAGGAATTACTATGGGACGTGTCGCACTCGTCACGGGCGGCTCGCGCGGAATTGGCGCAGCTATTTCAAAGGCACTGCAGGATATGGGATGTGCCGTTGCGGCCACCTACGCCGGCAACGATGAAAAGGCTGCGGCCTTTACTGCCGAAACAGGCATCAAGACGTATAAATGGGACGTCGGCAATTACGAGGCATGCCAAGCTGGTGTGGCTCAGGTAGAAGCTGATCTTGGCCCTGTTGATATCTTGGTTAACAACGCAGGCATCACCCGCGACGCCCCGTTCCATAAGATGACACCTCAGCAATGGCACGAATGCATCGACACCAACCTCAACGGCGTTTTCAACATGACGCACAATGTTTGGGGCGGCATGCGCGAGCGTAAGTTTGGCCGCATCGTGACGATCAGTTCGATCAACGGTCAGAAAGGCCAGTTTGCCCAAGCAAACTATGCCGCCACCAAGGCGGGCGACATCGGCTTTACCAAGTCGCTGGCGCAAGAAGGCGCGCGCGCAGGTATCACCGTGAACATCGTTGCCCCCGGTTACATCAACACCGAGATGATGAGCACAATTCCTGAAAAAGTGATGAACGAAGTCATCCTGCCACAAATCCCGGTGGGTCGGCTTGGTGAAGCGGAAGAGATTGCACGCGCTGTGTGTTTCCTTGCCGCTGATGATGCGGGCTTTGTCACAGGCTCTACGATTTCTGCGAATGGCGGCCAATACATGGCGTAAGCCACACAGGCTGACAGATAAACAGGGCCACGCTGATCAGGCGTGGCCCTTTTTCGTTCGGTGCAAAGGACGCCTTTACAACATTGTCCGCAGCATGGCGGAGCACAAAAAGATTAACTGACAATGGTGTGTTGACCGTCACTGCCGGTCCAGCGTTTACATCCAAATGGCTCGCGCCGCGCATGTATGAATTCGCTCAGGCACACAAAGAAATTGAGCTGCGTTTTCTAGCGACTCTGCGGATCATCGACTTTGACCGCGACGAAGTGGATGTCGCCATCCGGTTTGGTTTGGGCCACGACAAAGAGGTCTATTCCCGCCCGCTGATTGATGAATGGATGACGCCTATGATGACGCCAGAAATGGCGCAAGAAATTGATACACCCGGAAAGCTCGCCAAAGCGACCTTGATCCATGACGATTCGATCAGTTTTTTCAAAGTGCCGATGGGCTGGGATGTATGGTGTCAGGCCGCACGACTGGATGTGGATACATCACACGGTCCGCGGTTTTCGCAAGCAGACCACGCGATTGATGCCGCCATTGCGGGGGCAGGGGTGGTTTTGGGCCGCGTATCTCTAGCAACGCGTGCGCTCGAGGCTGGGCGGCTTGTTGCCCCGTTTGAAGTCGGTTTGATCTCTGAGGCACAATTCCGTTTTATCTGCCCGCAAGGCACCGAAAAGCGCCCGCATGTTGCGGCGTTTGAGGCTTGGGTGCTTGAGGAAATCCAGACGTCCGAGAAATTTGCCGAAGGCCGCCATCTGGTGCGGGCCTCGGATTTGCTCTGACAGCGTTATGCGCTGCCAGAGCGATTTTGTTATCGCTAATGTGTGCTCAGCCGGGAAATTTCTTCCTTAAGCATCAGCTTTTGCTTTTTCAGTTTCGCAATTTCAATGTCGTCGGCGGCAGGGCTGCGCTGCATCACTTCGACATGTTCCGAGAGGTGTTGGTGTTTCTTCTTCAGTTCCTGCAAATGCGAACTCAAGCTCATAGTCGATCTCCTCTTGGGTTTATGAAATTCAATTGCACCACATCTGATCCGGTCTGTCACGCCGCAAAGCAGCAATTTTCCGTGAAATCAGGGTGCCTCACGGAAGTTGCCAAAAGGTTAAGGCATGATGGGCAATGCTGCGCCGTTGCGCAAAACCTGCGCGATCTCGGGGCAGTAGCTTTCCTGATCGCCCTGATGTGTGTCACCTTGGTGCATGACCAGCGGCGGGGCCATGCGAAACGGCGTTTTTCCTTCTTGCCGCGCTTGCAGCAGAAATAACTCAGGCGCGCGCCCGGAACGCGCTGAAATCGGTCTTACGATGACAGATCCAAGCCGTCCTTCCAAAGCGCGCAAAATCTCTGGCAGGCGCTCCATGCGTTGAATCAATGTCAGAAAACGTCGCGGCCCGACGCGCCGCGCCCCGATGTCCAACCAGTCTGCCAACGGTGTGTCGCCGCCAAATGCGATATCTTTGCCGGTGTCATCAGACGCCGTACCGGCCGCCCTGTCAAAATATGGCGGGTTCATAATGACATGGTCGAACCGGCGTTGCCGCAGCTCTGTCGGCAAGGCGCGTAAATCGGCGGTCACAACATCAAAGGAATGTTTGTTCTCAATCCCATTGCGCCGGGCCAGTGCGGCATAGTCAGCCTGTACTTCAACCCCGGTAATTTGCAGCTCTGGGACACGCGCAGCAAGGCATAACGAGGCAACGCCAACCCCGCATCCCAGCTCTAGCACGGTCTGGCCCGGTTTGGCCGGTACCGATGCTGCAAGGATCACGGGATCGACCCCCGCCCGATAGCCTGTTCGGGGCTGCCAGATGCGGATCTTGCCCCCCAGAAAATCGTCCTGTGTCGTCAGGCTATTCACGGCCCAGATCAATCTCGCCATCGCGCATCACGGCCTCGGCCATGAAAAAATCGCGGTCCAGCACCATCAAGCGGCGCGGCATAATGCCTATGCTGCCTTCAAGGACGCTCATATTTACGTCGAAGGCGAACCAGTCTATACCCTCGCTGTCCAACAGGGCGGTTGCAAAGGCGATGACAGTCGGGTCATTGGTGCGTAAAAGCTCTTTCATATCCAAGACCTAAGACGCGGGTGCACCGTTGTCTATTCACATGACGGAAACTTCAATGAGCCTCGATGCCGCCGCGACCAAACCACACGAACAATTGGCAGCGGCACTGGCCGATGATTTGACGGCTGTCAATGCGCTGATCCGTGAACGGATGGCGTCAGAACACGCCCCCCGTATCCCCGAAGTCACCGCGCATTTGGTCGAAGCAGGCGGTAAACGTCTGCGCCCGATGCTGACGTTGGCGGCGGCGCGTATGTGCGGCTATGATGGCCCGTATCACGTGCATCTGGCGGCAACGGTTGAGTTTATTCACACAGCCACCTTGCTGCACGACGATGTAGTCGATGAAAGCAGCCAGCGGCGC
>JALQUF010000092.1 GCA_023263855.1 Yoonia sp.
TGCGCGTGCACGGGGCATTTCGCGGGACGCTCTTGAGATTGTGTATGTGCATCGAACATAGTCATGGCCCCTTAGCTAACGCTATTTGCTTGGTATTTAAATAGGATACGCTCTGCATCAATCATTGGATCTATCTAAGCGTGTTTCGTGTGTATTTAATGCGTCGGCCAGACGCGTCTTGGCGCTGCCGGGGCGCAACGCCTTGGGCTGGTTTTCCGCAGGGGCCCATCCTGTCAGTGTGATGAACTCAAATGTGGCATCGACCCGATTCTCTGCATTGCGAAAATTGTCGGCATAGATACAGGCCGCCTCAGTCAGAACATTGCGCCGTGTCGGATGTTTGATCCGCTGGGCGAGCGCATTATTTTCACCCATCTTACGTAGGTCGTGCATCAAATGGAACGCGTTAACGTAGCTGGCCGTCACTGGTGTGGCGTCAGCAACAGGCAGCGCAAAACCGGCGCGCTGCAATAGCCCGCCCAAATCCCGGATTTCGCCCATTGGCGCGATCCGTGGCGAAAGGCCGCCTGCAACAACCGCCTCTGCCTCGGCAAGCGAGGCGCGCAATTCATGCAATGTCTGGCCACCAAGAAACGTGCACAGCAATAACCCGTCAGGTTTGAGCGCATGGCGCGTCTGGACCAGCTGCCCAACCGGATCGTTCGCCCAGTGCAAGCACATGGCGTGCAGGATCAGGTCATAGCTTTGTGATTTCAGATCAAGGGTCTCATCATCCGCTACGATTGTGGCGTTCGGATAGCGCGCCGCCCAAAAATTTGGAAAACCCGTCACGATCGCAACGGATTTAAAGGTTCTGTTAACCTCGTTCAGTCTCTCTTTCAGTTCATCGGCAGCGTGTTCTTGCAGGAACAGCGCGTCAGGCTCTGCGCGGGCGCGGTTACGCGTCAAGGCGGTGCGGTCGGTGATCTGGGGCATATCCATGCCGGTCATTTAGGGTGCATTCATGCGGTTGCAAAGCGTCATTCGGACAATTTATCCCCCACAGTGTGTTGCGTGTGATGCGCAGACCGAAGATGACTTTGGGCTTTGTGCCGCCTGTTGGCGCGAAACACAGTTCATCGGGGGGCTGGTCTGTGACACTTGCGGCACCCCTTTGCCGGGCGAAGATCATGGGGAAGTGGTGCAATGCGATGACTGCATGATGATCGCGCGACCGTGGAACCGGGGGCGTGCCATACTGGTTTACGCGGGCGTGGGTCGGCGGCTTGTGTTGGGGTTAAAGCACGGGGACCGGACAGATCTTGCCCGTCCTCTTGCACAATGGATGGCGCAAAAAATTGCAAATTGGGCTAGGTTAGACACTGTTTTCGTGCCCGTTCCATTGCATTGGGCGCGTATCGTGAAACGTCGCTACAACCAATCGGCATTGCTCGCGCAAGAGATTGCAAAAGCGCTGGATGTGCCAGTCTGTGTTGACGCTTTGTTGCGCCCCAAAAAGACAAAAGCACTGGAAGGTCATGGCCGTGAAGCGCGGTTTGCGGAACTGTCGGGCGCAATCGTAGCCAACCCCAAACGGATGCAGGCTTTGGCAGGGAAACACGTCATTTTGGTTGACGATGTCATGACCTCGGGCGCGACCCTCGCCGCTAGTGCTGAGGCTGCCAAGGCCGCCGGTGCCACAGATGTGTCGATTGTTACACTGGCAAGAGTCGTAAAAGACGCTTAAATCAGTGCCGAAACGGATTTAAGGACCAATGCGATGGCAACTGTTGAGATGTATACCAAACCAACCTGTGGTTTTTGTCATATGGCCAAACGCCTGCTGACGTCCAAAGGCATCAGCTTTGTTGAGGTCAATATTTCTGCCCAACCTGAACGCCGCGCCGAAATGATCCAGCGCGCAAATGGCGGCAGCACTGTCCCGCAGATCTTTGTTGATGGCACCCATGTGGGCGGCTGTGATGATTTGTTCGCACTGGAGCGCGGCGGCAAGTTGGATGCGCTGCTGGCGGCATGAAGGCCGCGCTGCTTCAACTGAACGCAGGCGATGATCCAGTCGTAAATTTGCGGCGGACCACTGAGTTGATCGCGCAAGCGGCAGGGCAAGGGGCCGGTTTTGTGCTGACGCCCGAGGTGACGAACTGTGTATCGCAAGACCGCGCCCATCAGACCCGCGTTCTGCAACATGAAGAAGATGACATCACGCTTGCAGGGCTGCGTAAGGCGGCGATCCAATATGGTGTCTGGCTTTCGATTGGATCGTTGGCGCTGAAAACACATGATCCAGACGGGCGTTTTGCCAATCGGTCCTTTCTGATTGATCCCGCAGGTCAAATTGTCGCGCGCTACGACAAGATCCACATGTTTGATGTGACGGTGTCAGAGACAGAAACCTATCGCGAATCCGCAGGATATCGCCCCGGAGAACGTGCCGTTGTTGCCGACACGCCTTTTGCCAAAATCGGGCTCAGTATTTGCTATGATGTGCGCTTCGCGTACCTTTACCGGGCGCTGGCACAGGCGGGTGCCGTGGTTTTATTGGTGCCATCGGCATTTTCCCCAGTGACAGGTGCCGCCCATTGGGAGCCGCTTTTGCGCGCGCGCGCCATCGAAACGGGATCTTATGTTCTGGCGTCAGCACAAACGGGTACACATGCGGCCCACGCAGGCAAACCGCGCAAAACATATGGGCATAGCATGGCCATTTCGCCTTGGGGCGAGGTTTTATTGGACTTGGGAACAGAACCGGGCATCGGCTTGGTTGATCTTGACCTACGGTCAGTGGCACAAAGTCGCAAACGTATCGCGGCGCTTAGTCACGATCGCCCTTTCGAAGGTCCCTGATGTCAGACGCCGCGAACAACCTTGCTGTTTCGCTCTTCAGTGAAATTCTTGCCGTCGATCAATTGGCGCGTGCCAATGTTGCACGTGTGCTGCCCAAGGGGATGGAGCTGTCCCATTTTTCTGTGTTGAACCATCTGGCCCATTCCGGCGTTGAACGGTCGCCTGCGCAGCTTGCCAAAACGTTCCATCTGACACGGGGCGCGATGACAAACACATTGCACAAGCTGGAGTGGGCGGGGTGGGTTCACGTGCGCCCTGATTGGGATGATGCGCGGCGCAAAATGGTCGCGATCAGCCCATCGGGTCAGGCGGCCCGCGATGCGGCACTTGCCGCAATTGCGCCGGTGATCGCCGATGTTGTCAAAAAAGTCGGCGAGGACAAGGCGAAAGCTGTTCTGCCTGTCCTGCGCGAAATGCGTTTCAAGCTGAGCCAGGTCGATTGAGGATCTAGGCCGGCTTTGTTGCTGCGGTCACATAATTTACCGAAAGGTCGCGGTCCGAGATCGACCAAGTGAATTTGGCGAAGTTAAAGACGAAGCCTTTGCGATCCACGGGTGTCATGCCCGCTTTTTCGATAAATGCGAACAGCTCATCAGGGGTGATGAACTTTTTCCATTCATGTGTGCCCTTGGGCAGCCAGCGCATCACGTACTCGGCACCGACAATCGCCATCGCAAAGGATTTTGGATTGCGGTTAATGGTTGAACAGATGTGGATACCGCCAGGTTTCATCAGTTGCTGGCAGGCATCCAGATAGCCTTGTGGGTCTGCGACATGCTCGACCACTTCCATGTTCAGAACGGCGTCAAACTGTTCACCTGCTTCTGCCATCGCCTCGGCAGTCGTATGGCGATAGTCGATGTCCAGACCGGATTGTTCGGCATGAATTTTTGCAACGGGGATGTTCCTTTCAGCCGCATCGGCACCCACCACTGTCGCCCCGAGCCGCGCCATGGGCTCACACAGCAATCCACCGCCGCAGCCGATATCAAGGATGCGCAATCCTTTGAACGGTTCTGGCTGGCTCAGATCACGCCCGAATTCCGCCGCGATCTGGCTTGTGATATAGTCCAGACGTACAGGATTCATCATATGCAGCGGCTTGAACTTGCCTTTCAGGTCCCACCATTCGGCTGCCATTGCCTCGAACTTGGCAATCTCGCTGGGGTCTACTGTGTTCGTTGCCGACATTTTCATCGCTCCAGATTATGGTCAGTGCGTTCAACACGCGATATAGGGTGGTTATGGACAAAGTCGTAGGACAAAAGCGCCCAGGTGCACATCTTTATCAGCCGATTGACCCTTTTGATCAGCGGATGCTGGAGGTCGGTGATGGTCATCGCATTTATGTAGAGCAATGCGGGAACCCTGATGGCGTGCCTGTTGTGGTTCTGCACGGTGGTCCGGGTGGCGGGTGCAGCCCCGCGATGCGCCGCTATTTTGACCCCAATGTTTTCCGCATTATCTTGTTTGATCAGCGCGGCTGTGGCCGGTCACGCCCTCATGCCAGCGTCGAGGCGAACACGACATGGCATCTGGTGGCGGATATTGAGCTGATCCGCGAAACGCTGGGTATTGATCGCTGGATTGTGTTTGGCGGGTCTTGGGGCGCGACACTGGCGCTGATTTATGCCCAGGCCCACCCTGATCGCGCAGCCGCTCTGACCTTGCGCGGCGTTTTCTTGATGACTCAGCCAGAATTGGACTGGTTCTACGGGGGCGGTGCCGGAAAATTCTGGCCCGATCTATGGGAGCGGTTTGCCGGGTTGATTCCCGAAGATGAACAGAGCGATTTTATCGCCGCGTATCACCGGCGGCTGTTCTCGAATGACCGCATATTAGAGGTGCGTTTCGCTCGTGCCTGGGCCTCATGGGAAAACGCGCTTGCGTCCATCGATAGCGACGGTGTGACAGGCGAAAGCCCTGCTGATTACGCGCGTGCTTTCGCCCGGCTTGAGAACCATTATTTCCACAATAGCGGGTTCCTGCGCGAGGATCAGCAGATCCTGCACCCGGATCAGATGGCCAAGATTGCCGATATTCCCGGCGTTATCGTGCAGGGCCGATACGACATGATTTGCCCACCGACTTCGGCCTATAAACTTTCACAGGCTTGGCCCAAGTCGCGTCTCACTTTTATCGGCCGCGCAGGCCATGCTTTGTCAGAGCCGGGTATCAGCGCCGAATTGGTCCGCACCATGGATATGATGGGTGCGCAGCGGCGCTCATTAGGGCTTTAGGGTTTACAGTTCAGAATAAGCCGCTAACATTTAAGGCAAGTTACGGGGAAAACTTCTGTTTTGGGCAATGTCCTAAAGATTATCTTTCAGCGACTAGCGCTTGGCCTTCTCACTTTGTTGATTGTGTCGATCGTGATTTTTGTGGCGGTGAACCTGCTACCGGGTGACTTCGCACAATCTATTCTTGGGCAGGGTGCTACGCCAGAGGCAGTGGCGGCGATCCGGCAGGATCTCGGGCTCGACCAGCCGCTTTTGACCCGCTACTTTCAATGGCTGGGCGGTGTTATTCAGGGCGATCTTGGTACCAGTTTTGCGCAAGCGAACTTTGCCAGCTTCACCGGGACAGACTCGGGCGCGACAACTGTTGCACAGCAAATTGCACCCCGATTTGCCAACACCATGTTCCTTGCGATGATCACAGCGGCGATTGCGGTTCCGTTTTCCATCTTCCTTGGCGTGCTGGCGGCCCTTTACCGCAATACGGTGTTTGATCGTGCCACGAATATTTTTACGCTCACATCGATTTCCAGCCCAGAGTTCTTTCTGGCTTACATACTGATTTTGTTTCTGGCTGTGCTGAACCCGATTTTCCCATCGCTTTCGAACATTTTTGAAGGCATGCCTTTCGGGGAACGGGTTGAAAAATCCATGTTGCCCGCACTCACGCTTACGCTTGTTGTGACGGCGCATATGATGCGGATGACGCGTGCGGCGATCATCAACCTGCTTGCATCCCCTTATATCGAGATGGCGCGCCTGAAAGGCCTGTCGCCCATGCGCGTGATCGTCAAGCACGCGCTGCCAAATGCCTTGGCCCCGATCATCAACGTGATTGCACTCAACCTGGCATATCTGATCACCGGCGTCGTCGTGGTCGAGGTGGTGTTTGTCTATCCCGGTATCGGCCAGTTGTTCGTCGATAGTGTGAAAATCCGCGACATCCCTGTTGTGCAGGCGTGCTGCCTGATCTTTGCGACAGCCTTTATTTTGCTGAACCTGACAGCTGACATCATGTCGATCCTGTCCAACCCACGTCTGAGGCATCCGAAATGATCTGGTTTGTCGCAGCATTGGTTGGCATGGCCGCTCTGGCATGGGCGTTCCGTTTTGCGGGGCAAGTCGCGACAGGCAACGCGCCGAAATTTCGCGATATGCCTTATGGGGTAGCCTACGGATATGTTTTGGGCGTTGCTGTGCTGGCGTGGCTGGTCTGGGCCTATATGCAGGGGCGCAGCGATGATCAGGCGATTGCCAATAAATTCTTCTTCCTGCGCATCGCGATTGAAGGGTTCATCATTTTCGCAATCGCGGCATGGATTTTCCGCTTGTTGGGACGTTCGGTCGGCACAGCCGGCACGAAAAAACTGTTTCGTGCAATGCCCCTAACCGCCTCCTTCGGCATCCTTACTATTTTGGTCTATGCGGTTTTTGCCATCTTTGCCGGTGTCATTGCGCCCTATGGGCAAGAGCAGATTATCCCGGGTGTTGCTGCCAATATCATACCGGGTGGTGATCCGGCGCTGGGCGGAAACCCTGATTTTCCTTTGGGCACTGACCAGATTGGTCGCGATATTCTGAGCCGTCTGATCTATGGTGCGCAGAACACGGTCGGGATTGCCTTTGCGACCACGGTACTTGCGTTCTTGCTGGGGGGCACTTTGGGCTTTCTGGCTGCGACCTTGGGCGGATGGCTTGACCAATTGTTGTCGCGTGCGGTCGATGTGCTGATGGCGATCCCGTCGCTGATCTTTGCGCTGTTGTTGATGACAATCGCAAGCGTTTGGGCGCCGGAATTGGGTATTCCGCTGACTGTCTTTATGGTCATCATCATTGCTGTCATTGACAGCACGCGCGTTTATCGACTGGCGCGCGCTGTGGGCCAGAACATCGTTGTGATGGACTATATCGAAGCAGCCAAGCTGCGCGGCGAGGGTCTGGGCTATCTGGTTTTCAAAGAGATCCTGCCAAATGCGACGGCGCCTTTGCTGGCTGAATTTGGTCTGCGCTTCTGCTTTGTCTTCCTGACTATCGCGGCGCTGTCTTTTCTGGGTGTCGGTATCCAGCCGCCATTGGCCGACTGGGGTACGATGGTGCGTGACCTGGGCGGTTTCGTGAACTTTGCGCAATTTGCGCCAATGGCTGCCACTGCTCCTCTTTTGGCGGCCGGTGCGATTGCCTTGCTGACTGTTGCAGTCAACTTCGTTGTCGACTGGATGTTGCAGAAATCATCGGGGCTAAAGGAATGACCGAAGAACCTCTCGTCAAAATGCGCGATGTCTGGCTTGAGGGCCGGAGCGATGAGACGTGGAACCCCATCATCAACGGCGTCGACCTGACGCTTGCGAAGGGCGAGGTGCTTGGTCTGATCGGTGAATCCGGTGCGGGCAAATCGACGCTGGGGTTGGCCGCAATGGGTTACACCCGCGACGGGGTGCGCATCAGCAAAGGATCCGTTGAATTTGATGGGATTGACCTGCTGACTGCCTCTGCCGCGGTCAAACGCCAGTTGCTGGGCAAACGTATCGCTTACGTGGCGCAATCTGCGGCAGCCAGCTTTAATCCGGCGCATAAACTGATCGAACAACATGTCGAAGGCCCTGTTCAGCACCACGTGATGAGCCGCGCAGAAAGCGAAGCCGACGGGATCGAGCTTTATCGCAAACTGCGGCTGCCGAACCCTGACGAGATCGGATTTCGGTACCCCCATCAGGTGTCCGGTGGCCAGTTGCAGCGCTGCATGACCGCGATGGCCATGTCCTGCCGCCCTGATCTGATTATCTTTGACGAACCAACAACCGCGCTCGACGTGACAACCCAGATTGAGGTGCTTGCCTCGATCCGTGACATTGTTGAACAGTTCAACACGGCTGCAATCTATATCACCCATGACCTTGCGGTTGTGGCGCAGATGGCGGACCGCATCAAAGTGCTGCTGAAAGGCGATGAGGTCGAAACCGCCGACACCCGCACGATGTTGTCGGCGCCGACGCAGGAATACACTAAATCTCTTTGGGCTGTCCGCAGTTTTGAACGCCCGCTTAAACCAGCCGTGCAGACCGGTTCTGTGCCTGTTGTCAGCGTGCAGAATGTTGATGCGTCTTATGGCACGGTGCCGGTTCTGCATGATGTCAGCTTTGATCTGCATGAAGGCCGCACCGTGGCTGTTGTGGGTGAAAGCGGGTCCGGCAAATCGACGACCGCACGTTGCATTACGGGTCTTTTGCCGCCCAAAGCGGGACAAATCATGCTGGATGGCGAAGCGCTCCCGGCGGATTATCGCAAGCGCAGCAAGGATCAGTTGCGCCAGGTTCAGATGATTTATCAGATGGCGGACACGGCATTGAACCCGCGTATGTCAATCGGCCAGATCATCGCCCGCCCGGTTGAGTTTTATCTGGGCCTGAAGGGCAAGGAAAAACGCAAACGTGTGGATGGCTTGCTGGAACAGATCGAGCTTGAGCCTTCACAGTATTATCATCGCCTGCCGTCCGAGCTGTCTGGCGGACAGAAGCAACGCATCGGTATTGCACGGGCTTTGGCCGCTGAACCCAAGTTCATTATCTGTGATGAGGTGACATCAGCACTGGATCAACTCGTCGCCGAAGGCATTCTGCGACTTTTGGCACGGTTGCAGGATGAACTGTCCCTTACCTATATGTTCATCACGCATGATCTTGCGACGGTCCGGGCCATCGCGGACGAGGTTGTGGTGATGAAGGATGGACGTGTGGTTGAACAAGGGCCGAAGAAGGAAATGTTTAAACCACCACATCACGCCTACACTGATCTTTTGCTATCTTCGGTGCCGGAAATGGACCCGGATTGGCTGACCAATCTGCTGAAAGAACGCGGAGTTGATAACATCGGCGATGCAGCAGTTGATAAGATGTAATTCGAATCGGTCACGCAAGTGACAACGTAAACGGGCGGTTTGCGCCTGAACAGACAACTAGGGAGAACGATAATATGCATGGAATTAGTAGACGCGGTCTATTGAAAACAGGTGTTGCGGCAGGTGTGCTTAGCCTTTCAGGCATGCCCCTGCGCGCACAAACGCGTGGCGGTAAGCTGACGGCGGGTCTGTCGGGCGCCAACACATCCGATAGCTGGGATGGCCGCACGCACTCGGACCTTTACATGATTGCATCTGCGCAGGGCGCTGTTTTTGACAGCCTGACCGAAGTTGCAGCTGATGGTTCGCTCAAGGGTGAATTGGCCGAAAGCTGGGAAGCTTCTGCGGATGCGAAAACCTGGACCTTCAACCTGCGTCAGGGCGTGACCTTCCACAACGGAAAGGCATTTGGCGCTGACGATGTGATCGAATCGTTGCAGTTGCACGTGGCCGAAGGATCAAAATCTGCGGCGCAGCCAATTGTTGCGGCCATCGCCGAGATGACCAAGATCACAGACAGCCAAGTACAATTCACGCTGGAAAGCGGCAACGCCGACTTCCCTTACCTGATGTCAGACTATCACCTGCTGATGTATCCTGCTGGCCAGATCGAAGAAGCGATTGCGCAAGGTATCGGTACGGGCCTGTATCAGGTTCAGTCCTTCGATCCCGGCGTGCGCATGGTCGCAACGCGCTACCCCGACCACTACAAAGGTGACAGCGCGGGCTACTTTGATGAGATCGAATATATCGCCATCAACGACAACACTGCACGGATGAACGCACTGATGACCGGACAGGTCGATGCAATCAACCGGATCGACTTTAAGACCGAGGCATTGTTGCGCGCCAACCCTGCTTTGCGCATTCAGGAAGTGACGGGCAACCAGCAGTACACCTTCCCGATGCTGACAGATGTGGCACCATTCAATGATGTAAACATCCGCAAGGCGCTGAAGTACGGCATCAACCGTCAGGAAATGGTCGACAAGATCCTGCTTGGCCACGGTGCCGTTGGCAACGACACACCCATCGGCCCTGCAAACCAGTTCTACAATGCCGAAATGGAGCAACTCGATTACGATCCGGATCAGGCCAAGTTCTATCTGCAGCAAGCGGGTCTGGACAGCCTGGACATTGATTTGTCTGCATCCAACGCGGCATTTGAAGGTGCGGTCGACGCCGCACAGCTGTTCCAATCATCCGCTGCGGCTGGTGGCATCAACATCAATGTGGTGCAGGAACCGGCTGATGGTTACTGGTCCAACGTCTGGCTGAAAAAGCCGTTCTGCGCATGCTACTGGTCTGGTCGTGCGACCGAGGACTGGATGTTCTCGACCGCGTATGAGGCCGGCGTGCCATGGAACGACAGCCAATGGGACGAAAAAGACAGCGCCCGCTTCCAGGAACTGCTTCTGATGGCCCGTGCCGAGCTGGATAGCAATACACGCCGCGACCAGTACCATGAGATGCAGCAGATCCTGCGCGACGAAGGCGGTGTTCTGGTGCCGATGTTCGCCAACTACGTTCAGGCCGTGAACAATCGGATCTCGTCACCTGACACGGTTGGTAACCTTTGGCAGATGGACAATGCGCGCATGGCCGAGCGTTGGTCTGTGGCGTAAACGCCGTTTTCTAGAGTTTGAAACGCCCTGCCGAAAGGTGGGGCGTTTTTTTGTTTGGCAGTGGCCTTCCTCCGATATACTGGCATTGCCTGAGCAGCCTAAGGAACAGACCGAATGTCCGACTATGATGCAGCAAGGCCAGCACAGCATCGCAAGGCGATTGTTTTGTGCTGTGATCAGGGCTTTCTCAAATTCGCGGGCTTTGTTGCTTCGCAGATTTTTGATTTGCATCCCGCACCGGATTTTGACGTGTGTATTTGCAGCCATGAGGCACTAGCATTGCCTGAGAGTTTGCTGTCATTGCCGGTTCGTCTTTGCCATCTTCCCTTGCCTGCTGTGTTGGAAGATGCTCCGCAAAGCTATCGTATCAATCTGTCCAGTTATCTGCGGCTATTCGTGCCCGACGCTTTTGCAGCAGATTATGATCGCATCCTTTATCTTGATAGCGATATCTTCTTGCGCGGCGGGGATTTCTCCAAATTGCTCGATACTGCACTGCTGGATGGTCAGCCAATAGCCGCCGTTCGCACTAGCCACCAACGTGATAATCAGCTTAAGCAGATGCCGGAGTTCAAGGCATTGGGCGAGCCACCCGCGCCTTATTTTAACGCAGGGGTTCTTTTGATAGACGTGCCACGTTGGCAAGCGGAAAAGATTTTGCAGAAATCATTAGAGTTGATGGCAAATCAGCCAGAAATCCTGAACATGCACGATCAGTCGGTTTTGAACATCGTTCTACGCGATAACTGGTCTGAACTGTCTGTGGCGTGGAACTGGATGTATTCAGGACGCTTTAGTTACCTGCTTGAATCGTGTGACCCGTTTGTCTTGCATTTCGCGGGCCGGATTAAGCCGTGGAACCGCCTAAACGGAGAGTTTCCACCGAAGTACCCAGAGGCTTACCGTGCCTTTTTTGCTCAGCATTACCCGGAAGAGGCTGAAAAGATGCCGCCAACTGCGTCGATCTTTGCATCACAGAAGTTTCACAAGAAATCCCTGCTGAAGCAGTGGTGGGATTTCAACGGACTGGCCCGCTACATCAGTCGCTTTGATGATCCTTACTTGGCCATTGATCCGCGAAGTTGAGGGTGCCCCTTGCAGACTCGGGGAACCTTGCGTATATGACTTCCAATAGCGGCGACTTGGCCTCCACCCCCAAGTTACCACCGGAAATTCTCACGGGCCGCGCGCCCGTTTTTTTGTGCCGAATGATAAGTCGGAAAGAATGATGAACGATCTGATCGCCAAAGCGGCCATTGACCGCCGCATCGCTGAAATCATTACCCCTGTTGTCGAAGACATGGGGTTCGAGGTCGTGCGCGTCCGCCTGATGACCGGAAAGGAGAGCATTCTGCAGATCATGGTGCAGCGCCCTGATGGTCAGATCGAAGTTGATGAATGCGGGCAGGTGTCCACGGCGCTAAGCGCGGTGCTTGATGTCGAAGACCCAATTCTTGACGTTTATAACCTTGAGGTATCCAGCCCCGGTATTGACCGCCCCCTGACCCGAATGAAGGATTTCGACCAGTGGGAAGGCTTTGAAGCCAAGATCGAAACGGACGAGCTGATTGACGGTCGTCGTCGCTTTAAAGGCCAACTGGCTGGCACTGAAGGCGACGAAGTCTTGATTACGATTGCCGAGGGCACGATTGGCCTCAAGTTCG
>JALQUF010000093.1 GCA_023263855.1 Yoonia sp.
GAGCCGGGCTTGATGTTGTCGTGGACGTATTTCTTGTATGTCTCAGCCTGAAGCTCGTCGGGCATTGTGAACATGATCAGGTCGCACCAAGCGGCAGCTTCGGCGATGCCCATCACCTTCAGGCCTTCGCCTTCGGCTTTGGCCGCGGAAGGCGAGCCTTCGCGCAGGGCCACAACAAGGTTCTTTGCACCACTGTCGCGCAGGTTCAGCGCGTGGGCGTGGCCTTGGCTGCCATAGCCAAGGATAGCAACTTTTTTGTCTTTGATCAGGTTCACATCGCAATCGCGATCGTAATAAACGCGCATATTCGCAGTCCTTTGGTTGATTTCTGGGATGGGTTATAACGGGAATGGCCTGAATTGTGAGTGATGGACTGTGAAAATAATGACTATTTTGATGATTGTTATGCGCAATAAGTTCAACTATGCCTTTTTTTATGCTTGATGATCTTGACCGTCGCCTTTTACGCCTTTTGCAGGCCGATCCTGCCCGCAGTGTCCCTGATTTGGCAGATGCGACCGGATTGACCGCCGCGCGTGTGACGCGCCGGATTGACCGGATGCGCAATGATCGCATCATTCAGGGCAGCCATGCTGTGATCAATTGGACGGCGCTGGGTTATGCGGTTTCAGTCAGTCTACGGATCACCTTGGACAAAACGGTGTCACGTGCATTTGACGATTTTATCGCTGCAGCCCGCGCGGTGCCCGAAGTGATCGAAATCCAGACCTTTCTTGGGCGCGTTGATGTACGCTTGTCGCTGATTGCAAAGGACTTGCCCGATTATCAACGGATTTACCGCGAACAGGTTCTGCCTTTACCGCATATCGCCGACATCGAGGCTTTGATGACGGTAGGGAGCGTCAAGTCAGATGAAAGCCTGCCGTTATGACGCTGGATGATCTTGACCATGCGATTCTGCGGGCACTTTCAGCAAATGCCGATCAATCGACGACGCAACTGGCACAAAAAATGGGGCTCAGCCAGCCTGCCACGTGGCGCAGGATCAGGCGTTTGCAGGACAGCGGCGTGATTGCTGGGCGCAGGCTGGTGCTGGACGCCGAGAAAGTGGGCTTTGGCGTGACCGTGTTTCTGGGGGTCAAACTGGCCACCAAAGGGCGGGTCAGCCTTGAGGATTTCGAACGCGCGGTCGGGGCGATCCCCGAGGTGCAAACCGTTGACCATGTGCTTGGGCTTTATGACTACCGGTTACGTGTTGTGGCCCGTGATCTGGCTGATTTTGAAAGGGTTTTGCGCCGGCGTATTATGACCATGCCGGGTGTGGGCGATGTGGAGGCAAATGTCCTTTTGTCAGAGGAACGCAGGCCGGGTCCCATTTAAAGAACGCGCGGTCGCCTATCGGAAATTCCGGATGCGAAATTTGGAGCTGCGGTGGTACAGTATACCAAGATAGGCTTTGCTTTCACGCGGCCAGGGCGGTAGCCCATCCTGATATCTGAAGAAGGAAGAGTGACATGGACGGCGCAAACACACCCGTAGATCCCGATGGCCTGATGGAGTTTTCCGTGGTGTTCACGGATCGCTCACTCAACCATATGTCCAAAGCGTTTCAGGGCGTGATGAAAGATATCTCGTCCATGTTGAAAGAGGTCTATCAGGCCGATCACGTGGTCGTCGTTCCCGGTGGTGGCACCTACGGGATGGAGGCCGTCGCCCGCCAATTCGGTGCAGACGCCCATGCCTTCATCGTGCGCAACGGCTGGTTTTCCTACCGGTGGAGCCAGATTTTCGACGCTGGTGATTTTACCGCACAAACGACCGTGATGAAGGCGCGACAGGCGGGCAACGATACCCGCGCGCCCTTTGCACCCGCCCCGATTGAAGATGTGACCGCCGCGATCAGAGAAGCCAAGCCGGACGTTGTTTTCGCCCCGCATGTTGAAACCTCTGCCGGAATCATTTTGCCCGATGACTATATCAAGGCGCTGGCTGAGGCCGCGCATGAGGTCGGCGCATTGATGGTGTTGGATTGCATCGCCTCGGGGTGTGCATGGGTTGATATGAAAGAAACCGGCGTCGATGTGCTTATCTCGGCCCCGCAAAAGGGGTGGTCATCGACCCCGTCGGCCGGTCTGGTGATGTTGTCCGACCGTGCTGTGGCCCGGATGGAAGACACAACATCCAATTCCTTTACTGTCGATCTTAAGAAATGGCACAGCATCATGCAGGCCTATTTGAACGGTGGCCACGCCTATCACGCAACGATGCCAACTGACGCGCTGCGCGCGTTCCGCGATACAATGCTTGAAACCCGCGCATTCGGGTTTGAGAAACTCAAAGAGGCACAATGGGCCTTGGGCAATGCGGTACGCAAGGTGCTGGCCGACAAGGGTATCCGCTCGGTCGCGGCCGAAGGGTTCGGTGCGCCCGGCGTTGTTGTCAGCTATACCGACGATCCTGACGTGCAGAACGGGTCAAAGTTTGCCGCAGCCGGGATGCAGATTGCCGCCGGTGTGCCGCTGCAATGTGATGAGCCTGACGACTTCCGCACGTTCCGCTTGGGTCTGTTCGGGTTGGACAAACTCTATGACGTCGATGCGACAATGGACCGGTTGGTGCCGGTCCTGAACAAGGTGCTTTAACCTGCACCCAGCCCCAACTGCATCAGCGTCCGGCGCACTGGTGCAACGCCATAGAGTGCGGTAATCCCTTTGGTGCGCAAAGCTTGCGACGTGGGGCTGCCTGCAATTGACGCACGGTTCAGCGCATCAATGCCCGTCACCCGCAGCTTGATATCGGGGTGGCGCTTGCGCGCGTAGCTGTCCAGCATGGCGGGTGCGCCAAGTTGGTCAGGTTGCGCGACGGCAAGGTCCAACAGGCAGGACAGATCACGCAACGACATATTCAACCCCTGTGCGCCGATGGGCGGCATCACATGGGCGGCCTCGGCGACAAGCGCTGTGCGCGGTGCAGTCAGGTCATGAGCGATCTGGCTGATAATGGGCCAGACACTGCGACGGCTGACCAGTTTGAGCGGACCATAAAGGTACGCAGAGCGGTCATTCGCCGCTGCCTCAAACGCCGGTGCATCAAGTGCTGCAAGCCGGTTCGCTTCGGCGCCGTGTTCCATCCAGACCACGGCCGAGCAGGGTTTGCCGTCATGATCGGGCAGGGGCACCAGCGTGAATGGCCCGCCAGAGCGGTGGATTTCGGTTGAAATATTGTCGTGCGGTGCGTCATGGGTAACGGCAAATGTCAGCGCCTTTTGCCCGTAGCGCATGGTTCTAGCGCCGATACCCGCAGTTTGCCGCACGGCCGAGTCGCGGCCATCTGCGCCTATCACAAGCCTCGCTGCCACTTGGCTGTTGTCTGACAGCGTGACGATGGCTTCATCGCGGCGGGCCAGCATCCGGGCAAACCCGATGCCGGGGCGGAAATCGACGTTGGGCAACTCTGCCAGCCGCGCCACCATTTCGCGCCGCAAAAGCCAGTTGGGCAAATTCCATCCAAAAGGCAGTTCAGAGATATCGGCGGCGTTGAAATCGCGCGTGACATGCGCGTCGGTGCCGATATCCACGATGCGCATAATTTGCAGCGGTGCGGCATAGGGGGCCAGACGGGTCCAAAGCCCCGCAGCCTCTAGAAACTGCTGGGCGGGTTGCAAAAAGGCAGTTGTGCGCAGGTCGGACCCTTCGGCGTCGCCTGTGGTCACTGGTGGGGTCGGGTCGATGATTGTGACACGAAAGCCTGCGGTGCCAAAGGCTGCGGCAGCCGTTAAACCGGCGACGCCGCCGCCTGCAATCAAAATATCAGTTGAGATGCGTTCCATGACAATGACATATGCCTCTCGCAGGCGGGCGGAAAGGGTTAGCGTGCCAACTGCGACAAGAAATCCGCCAGATCGTCGGTGTGGTGATGAATGTGGTCAGACCCATCGGGATCGGTATTCACATGCACAGTGCGCATCCCCAAGGCATGCGGTACAGCCAGATTGCGGGCCTCGTCCTCGAACATCGCGGCAACTGTGGGGGTGACGCCATCTTTTGCAAACACGCGTGAAAAGGCATCGTGGTTCGGCTTTGGTTTGAAATCAGCATGTTCGACGCCATAGACGGCATCAAAGGCGCGCGTTAGACCGCGCGCGGCCAGCACCCGCTTGGCGTGGTTCTGCGATCCATTGGTAAACACAATTTTGCGCCCCGAAAGCTGGTTGATCGCGGATAACAGGGCGGCGTCCTCTTCAAGATGCGAGATATCAATATCATGCACTTCGGCCAGAAAATGATGCGGGTCGATATCATGATGTGCCATCAGGCCGGTCAGGGTTGATCCGTATTCCACCCAATAGTCCACGCAAAGCTTGCGCGCACTTGCGTGATCAAGCCCTGTCAATCGGGCAACATATGCCGAAAACCGCGCGTCCATCTGGCCGAAAAGATCCGCCGACGGTGGGTAAAGTGTGTTGTCGAGATCAAACACCCATGTATCCACATGGGCAAAATGCTGGGCTACCATACGTGCAGATTATGTCGCGCGACAGGCGGGTGCAATCGCTTTGGGTTGATTGCAGGGCAGGCAGGGGCGTATGGTTGTGACAGCACGAAAGGTACCACCCGATGCATGACCCACGCGCGTCCCAGAAAGACGCCTATGATTTGATCCTCGAAGCGATCGACAGCCACATCTACAAACCCGGCGACCGTTTGGTGGAAAGTGAACTGGCCGAACGGTTTGGCGTGTCGCGCACCCCGATCCGCGAAGCCTTGCAACGCTTGGAAACACAGTCTTTGCTGACCCGTGATGGCCGGTCTTTGATCGTGGCGTCGCTTGACCATTCGCAGCTATCAGAACTTTACGTGGTACGCGGTGAGCTGGAAGGCCTGGCGGCCCGCCTTGCCGCCCGCCATGCGACACCGGAAGAGATCAAGGTTCTGCGCGACATGATGGAAGCCGACCAGAAACTGGTGGGCGACCCCAAGGCGCTCAGCCGTGCGAACCGCCGCTTTCACAAACAGATCCATCTGGCATCGCACAACCGTTTTCTGGTGCAGCAACTGGATTTGGTGCACCGGTCAATGGCGCTGTTGGCGACAACGTCTATCGCGGCTGAGGGTCGTGGCGATGAAACACTGCAAGAGCACGAGGCGATTGTCAGCGCGATTGAGGCAGGTGACGGTGATGCCGCCTACAAGGCGCTGCGCGATCACATTTCAGAGGCGTTTGTGACCCGGCTAAAGCTGGATGCGCAAGCAGTGGAAGCTGCAGAATAGCCCAACTGCAGCCCACTTGCGATAAGTGCACGAAGCAAACCGTGAACACGTCAACCAACACATGACGGCTTCGTCAGCGCAATTTGACGCAAATCGGTTAAATCTTGGTTAAGCGCTCATCGCGTCTGCAAACCGCTCGAACAAATAATAGCTGTCCTGCGGGCCCGGGCTGGCCTCTGGGTGGTATTGCACACTAAAGACCGGCCGGTTCGCGATGCGAATCCCGCAGTTGCTGCCGTCAAACAGTGAAACATGAGTTTCTTCTACGCCATCGGGCAATGTCTGGCTGTCGACGGTAAAGCCGTGATTCATTGATGTGATCTCGACCTTGCCGGTTTCCATATCTTTCACAGGGTGGTTGGCCCCGTGGTGGCCGTGGTTCATCTTGATGGTCTTGGCACCAACAGCAAGGGCCAGCATCTGGTGGCCAAGGCAGATGCCAAAGACCGGCAGATCGGCGTCGAGCACACCTTTGATCATTGGTACGGCGTATGCGCCCGTAGCCGCCGGATCGCCGGGACCGTTGGACAGGAACACTCCGTCAGGGTTCAGCGCCAGAACGTCTTCGGCCGTTGCCGTGGCAGGCAAGACGGTGACATCACACCCGGCACTGGCAAGGCAACGCAGGATATTGCGCTTGGCGCCGAAATCAATCGCGACCACTTTGTGCTTTGGGTTGGTTTGCGGCTTATAGCCTTCAGGCCAGGCCCACCGCATTTCATTCCAGTGATAGGACTGTGTACAGGTGACGTCCTTGGCCAGATCAAGGCCCTCAAGCCCTTGGAAAGCACGGGCTTTCTGGACAAGCGCTGCAATATCGAAGTTGCCTTCGGGGTCATGGGCCAATGCGACATGGGGTGCGCCTTGCTGGCGGATGGCGCGTGTCAGGCGGCGGGTATCAATGCCGCCCATGCCGATGCGGTTCCGCTTGCCCAGCCAAGCGGTCAGCTCTTCGGTGGCCCGCCAGTTGGATGATTGGGTCGGGTCCCATTTGACGACCATGCCTGCGGCGACAGGATCAGCGGTTTCGTCATCTTCGGGGTTTACGCCAGTGTTGCCGATATGGGGGAAGGTGAAGGTGACGACCTGGCCTGCATAGGATGGGTCAGTCATGATTTCCTGATAGCCCGTCATCGCGGTGTTAAAGCACAGTTCGGCCACGGTTTCACCGGTGGCACCAAAGCCAACTCCATAGAAGATCGTTCCATCCGCAAGGGCCAAACAAGCCGTTGGTTTCTGCGCCATCACCGATCTCCTGATTGCCAAATTCGTCTGGGTTTACGCAGGCGAGCAACGCGGGTCAAGGCCGTATATCACCCTTGCAAACAAGGGATGACGTTACGGAGAGGGTGCTTGTCACTTAGCTGCGGTCACACTATGCTGGGCGTTCGTTTGACGATAAATCTACGGGACACATTTATGGACATGCGCGAACGGGTCAATGCGGCCCTTAAAGATGCGATGCGTTCGAAAGAAGCGGATCGCCTTTCCACGCTGCGGCTGATTAATGCGGCGATCAAAGATAAAGATATCGCAGCCCGCGGGTCTGGTGATGACGACACCGGTGTCAGCAATGATGATATCCTCGCGATCATGGGACGTATGGTCAAACAACGGCAGGAAAGCGCGCGGGCCTATGAAGAGGGCGGGCGACTGGAACTGGCAGAAAAAGAACTGTCGGAAATCAAAATCATCGAAGAATTCCTGCCCAAACAGCTCAGCGCAGCAGAAGCAGCCACAGCGGTTGATTCCGCAATCGCAGAAGTCGAAGCCGAAAGCATTCGTGACATGGGTAAGGTCATGGGCGTTCTGAAAGCGAAATATACGGGCCGCATGGACTTTGGCAAAGCCGGTCCAATGGTCAAAGACCGTCTGGGCTAGGCGCCCGAGCGCAACGCCCGCGATAGCTCATCGTAAAGCGCGAGGCGTTCCTCGGCATCCAGAAATGCACCAATTTCCACTTCGCGGTCGCCGCCGCGCAGGGTCAGGTAGTTCTCAACCGGCCCGCCTTTGGGGTGCAGATGCACAGTGACCCAATAGCGGTTGGCGTCCCATTCCTGCACATCACCCTTCGGATTATGGCGGGTCAGATAGGCGTGTGCCTCATCCACGGTCAATTCCTCCAGCACCTCTCCGCGCCGATAGCTGACGTGTAACGCATACCAGACGCCCGCGATCATCAGCAGAAAGAACGGAAGCAGCCCCCAGAGCACCGGCTGCCCCAACAAGGTGAGCAAGGGCAGGGCGACCAAGGCCGCTGTCGCACCAATGAACATAACAAAGTCTTTGCGCAGCAAAGACCGATAGGGCCAAAGGCTCAGTCGCCAATGGGATGTATCGTGTGGTCGCTCGGGGGTCCATTCGTAAGGCATACAGTGGTTTTAATACGCCGATGCGCGGGGTCAAACGGTCTTAGGGCTGAGGCCAGAATTTCTACAATCGCGCCAGACAGCACCCCCAATGGCGAAACGAAAAAAAGGCCCCGCCAATCCGGCAGGGCCTTTCCAATGTCTGTGTTGCGAGGGTTTGCGCTAATGCGCGTGTTCCTTGTCCCAGTCAGACTGCTTTGGCAGTGTCTCGAACGTGTGCTCTGGTGGTGGGCTTGGCAGTGTCCACTCCAGCGTGTCTGCATACTCGTTCCATGGGTTGTTCTCGGTCACGACCTTGCCGCGCAGCAGGGTCCAGGCAAGAACACCGATAAAGAACACGAACGACGCGAACGACAGGAATGCACCCCAGCTGGACACATAGTTCCAGAAAGCGAATGCCTCGGGGTAGTCGATGTAGCGACGTGGCATACCCTGACGACCAAGGAAGTGCTGTGGGAAGAAGGTCATGTTTGCGCCGATGAACATCGCCCAGAAGTGCAGCTTGGCAGCCCACTCAGGATACATGCGCCCGGACATCTTGGGCAGGTAGAAGTAGATACCTGCAAAGATCGCAAAGACCGCACCAAGGCTCATCACGTAGTGGAAGTGTGCAACAACATAGTAAGTGTCGTGATACACGCGGTCCACACCGGCCTGGCTCAGCACGATACCCGTCACACCGCCGACGGTGAACAGGAACAGGAAGCCGAAGGCCCAAAGCATTGGCGCTTTGAACTCAACCGAGCCGCCCCACATCGTGGCAATCCATGAGAAGATCTTCACACCTGTCGGCACCGCGATGACCATGGTTGCAAGCATAAAGTAGGACTGCTGTGTCAGCGACATACCAACGGTGTACATGTGGTGCGCCCAAACAACAAAGCCCAGCACGCCGATTGCAACCATCGCGTAGACCATTGGCAGATAGCCAAAGATCGGCTTGCGGCTGAAGGTTGCAATGATGTGGCTGATGATACCAAAGCCGGGAATAATGATGATATACACTTCCGGGTGTCCAAAGAACCACAGGATGTGCTGGTACAGGACCGGATCACCACCGCCTTCAGGCTGGAAGAAGGTCGTGCCAAAGTTCCGGTCTGTCAGCAGCATTGTGATCGCGCCAGCCAGAACGGGCAGGGCGAGAAGGATCAGCCATGCGGTGACAAAGATCGACCAAGCGAACAGCGGTACCTTGTGCAATGTCATGCCGGGCGCGCGCATGTTCAGGAATGTCGTGATCATGTTGATCGCACCCAGGATCGACGAGGCTCCTGACAGGTGCACCGCAAAGATCGCAAGATCCATCGACATACCCGTCTCCGAGGTCGACAGCGGCGCATACATGACCCAGCCAACGCCAGAACCAGATTGCCCGTTACCACCCGGTGCCAGCATCGAGGCGACGCCAAGGGCCGCACCGGCGACAAACATCCAGTAGGATAGGTTGTTCAGACGTGGGAACGCCATGTCTGGTGCACCGATCTGCAACGGCATGAAGTAGTTACCAAAACCACCAAAGAGAGCGGGAATAACCACGAAGAACATCATCAAGACACCATGGTAGGTGATCAAAACGTTCCAAAGGTGGCCGTTTGGTGTGCATTCGCCGGCAGCGGCAGCTGTCAGACGTGCGCCTTCCAGACACATGTACTGTACGCCGGGCTCCATCAGCTCAAGGCGCATGTAAACGGTAAAGGCGACCGACACAAAACCAAGCAGACCTGCGGTGAACAGGTACAAGATACCGATATCTTTATGGTTTGTGGACATAAACCAGCGCGTAAAGAAACCGCGCTCGTCTTCGTGTGCGTCGCCGTGGATGGCTGCGTCTGCCATTTTGGCTCTCCTCGTATTGGCTACTTTTAACACCGCCGAGTCGTTGCCCGGCAGACGTTTCGCATCGTTCTAATGGGTTGATGCTTAAGGAGCAACAAATGATGCAATTATCTGCATGGGTTAATTTGGCGCAGTCATCTGTTTGCATTGACCTGCCGCACCGACAAAGGCCACAATCGGGGCCAAGCTGCGGAAAACTCGGAGGTTTGTGATGGCTGATGGCACCCCGCCGTTTACGATCGGCATTGAAGAAGAATACCTGCTTGTCGATCAGCAGACATTCAAACTGGCCCAAGCGCCCGATAGCCTGATTGAAACCTGCAAGGCCGATCTCGCAGGGCAGGTCAGCCCAGAGTTTTTGCAATGCCAGATCGAAATCGGGACCGGCGTGTGCCAGACGATTGGCGAAGCCCGCAAAGATCTGGCGCATCTGCGGCGGACAGTGGCGCGCCATGCGGCCGACTATGGGCTGGCTCCGATTGCCGCATCTTGTCACCCGTTTGCCGACTGGAAAGACCAGCACCACACCGACAAGGAACGCTATAACAAATTGCGCCGCGATCTGGCCGGTGTGGCGCGGCGGATGCTGATTTGTGGCATGCATGTCCATGTAGGCATTCCAGACGAAGACATGCGGATCAATTTGGTCAACCAGCTCAAGTACTTCTTGCCGCATCTTCATGCGCTCTCAACGTCCTCGCCCTATTGGCAAAGCGAGGATACGGGCATGAATTCCTATCGCCTGACCGTCTTTGACAATCTGCCGCGCACAGGGCTGCCCCCCTATATGAAGGACTGGGCACAGTTTTCATCGACGGTCGAAACATTGATCGATCTGGGCCTGATTGAAGACGCCTCAAAAATCTGGTGGGATCTGCGCCCCTCATCAAAATTCCCCACGATCGAATCGCGCATTTGCGATGTTGCGCCGCGCATGGAGGTCACGCTGACACTGGCCGCGCTGACGCAATGCCTGACCCGGATGTTGTGGCGCAAATCAATGGACGGTGACGGCTGGCGCGTTGAGCAGAACTTTATGATCAGTGAAAACCGCTGGCGTGCGCAGCGGTACGGGGTGTCGGAAGGGTTGATCGACTTTGGCCGCAAGTCACTGATCCCCTTTGCACAGGCCGTTGATGAGATCATTGAATTGATCGAAGAAGACGCCGAGGCACTGTCGTGCGTGCCCGAGGTGCATGCCGCCCGTGATATCGTGAAAACCGGCACCAGTGCCGACCAGCAACGCAAGGTCTTCGCCGGTGCGAAAGACGCAGGTGCAAGTGAACAAGAGGCGCTGAATGCGGTGGTCGAATCCCTGATCGCTGATTTTGCCGCAGATTTGTAGCGGGGCGGCAGGCTGCGAAGGCTAGGTTTGGAAAACCGTCCCAAAGGTTGTTTTCAGCGCCACATCCAGATCGTCCATCGTGACCGGCAGCCCCAGATCGACAAGGGATGTCACCCCGTGATCGCGGATGCCGCAAGGGACGATGCCGTCGAAATGGCTCAGATCCGGTTCAACATTGATTGAAAGCCCATGAAATGACACCCATTTGCGTAGACGAATGCCAAGCGCTGCGATCTTGTCCTCTGCTTGCGTGCCATCTGCGGTATGTGGCTTGTCTGGCCGTTCCACCCAGACACCGACGCGCCCCGCGCGTATTTCGCCTTTCACGTTGAACGTATCCAGCGTGGCAATCACCCAGGACTCAAGATCTTGCACAAACTTGCGGACATCATGGCCGCGTTTGCCGACGTCCAGCATGACATAAGCGATGCGCTGGCCCGGCCCGTGATAGGTATACTGTCCGCCGCGCCGCGCATCATAGACGGGAAAACGGTCCGCATCGACAAGATCGCTGCGCTTGGCAGATGTGCCCGCGGTATAAAGCGGGGGGTGTTCAAGCAGCCAGATACACTCTTTTGCCGTCCCATCAATGATTCCGGCCACGCGCGCATCCATAAAGGCAAGTGCCTCTTCATAATCGGTCAACCCGTCGGATGTGATCCATTCCACCATCCTGCTGAGGTACCCTTGCCGTGACATGATTAAAAGGGGGCGATTTCCCTCTTGGCATCGTAAAACGCCTCGTCTATGAGTGCCGCACTTACCAAGCTAGTAGACTTGCGGTCGTGGCGGAATTGGTAGACGCGCAGCGTTGAGGTCGCTGTGAGGTAACACTCGTGGGGGTTCGAGTCCCCCCGACCGCACCAATGATGTTCATAAAGATCTGCAGTTAGTACATTTTTTCAAATCTCAATTCTGGCCCCTGTTTAGACCCCTCTCGTAGTTTAGAGATGCGCTCTGTCTATGAAAAAAGGGGTCGGGGCGTTCGAGCCCTCCCCAGTCCGTCAATGAATTCATAGATTTAGCGATTAATCGTTAAGCATTTTTCAGTTTTTAGTCTCATGAATGTGGTATGGATGCATCGATTTGTATGTTCAGATATCGACGGAATCACAGCGGCTTCAGCGCCCAGAACATCTTGATCCACAACCATAAGTTGCTAGCCTGAAGCTTCTTCGGGGAACTTGTCGAAACCCGAGCATCGCGATGCTCTTCTATCATGGAGAGATCGTGATGAGGATACTTTCAAAACGCCAGGTCAAGGAGTTGGTCTTGTACTCACGGCAACACGTCGCTCGTCTGGAGAAGGCAGGCCTATT
>JALQUF010000094.1 GCA_023263855.1 Yoonia sp.
GTTCTGTCTGTCGAAGACGGTGAAGAGATCAAAGCGGGTGATGTTGTCGCGCGTATCCCACGTGAGGGTGCCAAGACAAAAGACATTACCGGTGGTCTGCCACGTGTGGCCGAACTGTTCGAAGCCCGTCGTCCAAAAGATCACGCGATCATCGCTGAAATCGATGGCTACGTGCGCTTTGGCAAGGACTATAAGAACAAGCGCCGCATCGCGATTGAATCCGCAGACGATGCAGACATCAAGGTCGAATACATGGTGCCCAAGGGCAAGCACATTCCGGTTGCGGAAGGTGACTTTGTCCAGAAGGGTGACTACATCATGGACGGCAACCCGGCCCCGCACGATATTCTTGCGGTTATGGGGGTCGAGGCCCTTGCGGACTATATGATCGACGAAGTGCAGGACGTTTATCGCCTGCAAGGTGTGAAGATCAACGATAAGCACATCGAAGTTATCGTGCGCCAGATGCTCCAGAAGTGGGAGATTCAGGACAGCGGTGACACCGTTCTGCTGAAAGGTGAAAACGTCGATAAGGCCGAGTTTGATGAAGCCAACGCAAAGGCACTGGCACGGGGCGACCGCCCTGCGACAGGTGAGCCGATCTTGTTGGGTATCACCAAAGCGTCGTTGCAGACCCGTTCGTTCATCTCTGCGGCATCGTTCCAGGAAACGACACGCGTTCTGACTGAAGCGTCCGTGCAAGGTAAGCGCGACAAGCTGATCGGTCTGAAAGAGAACGTGATCGTGGGCCGTCTGATCCCGGCTGGTACCGGTGGTGCGACACAGCAGGTCCGCCGTGTGGCATCTGATCGCGACAACGTCGTGATCGAAGCCCGCCGCGAAGAAGCTGAAGAAGCTGCACGTCTGGCCGCCCCTGTTGAGGTGCCAGCGTCAGAAGAAGATCAGGTCTTCGGCACAGCCGCTGCGACACCAGAAGGTGACGACGCGTAGGTGACGCGCATTTGAATTGAGAAAGGCCCCCGTTATTGCGGGGGCCTTTTTTGTTGCATGGTTTGCAAAACTCCTGTCCGTTTGGGACATCCCTAGGTTTCCAAAGAAAGCGACTGCAAAATGCCTTTTCCTGATTTCATCCAAGCCCTGCCAGGCATTGACGTTCCCTTCCCCGAAGATGTCGTACAAACTGCTGTCGTGAAGTCGGATGATGCGTTGGTCGTATTCTTTACGTTTCTTAAAGACGTGGCGCTTCCTGCACACGCGCATGGCGCCCAGTGGGGCACGGTTGTCGCGGGCGAGATTGAATTGACGATCGGCGGAAAGACCGGGACTTTTAGGGCAGGGGACAGCTACTCCATCCCGTCAGGTGTAGAGCATAGCGGAATGATCAAGGCCGGAACACGCGTCATTGATATCTTTGAGGAAGCCGACAGATATCAGATCAAGCAAGACTGAGGGGGCAGGCCTGCGCATCGTTTGCCGTGCACAAGGCCTATCCAGTGTATGGCCTAGCAATCACTCTGACTTGTAGGGCGGCAATTGCGTCAACGCACTGCGCAGCGCCTCACCCCAACTGCTTGAGACCGTTTGGTAGTATTCGTCATCTGCTTCGATGCGTGGGCGGTCGGTAACTTCAAAGCTGTCGGAAGTATAGGTCTGAATGTCGATCGGCAGACCGACCGACAAGTTCGCCTTGATTGTCGAATCAAACGACACCAGCAAAAGCTTGATTGCGTCTTCAAAGGACATGCTTGGCTCATAAGCCCGCACCAGGATCGGTTTGCCATATTTGGTCTCGCCGATCTGGAAGAAGGGGTTGTCGTCGGTCACTTCAATGAAGTTTCCCTCGGGGTAGATCAAAAAGATTGTCGGCTTGCCACCTTTGATCTGACCGCCCAGAATGACTGTCGCCTTGAACTTTGAGACAGCTTCCTGCCCCTCAGACCCGCTTTGTTCGATCACCTCGCGCAGGGTTTCACCCACGGTGCGGGCGACCTGAAACATCGTCGGCAGTTCCATGATCGTGGGGTTGCGTTCTGATACAATTTTGGAGCGCTCGTCCAGCAGGCTGATCAACGCCTGCGTTGTCGCAAGATTGCCAGCGGTCATCACAGTGATCACCCGCTCATCGGGCACCTCCCAAGTGAACATTTTACGCGTCACCGAAAAGTTGTCGACACCAGCGTTTGTGCGGGTGTCGGACATAAAGACAAGGCCCTGATTAAGGCGCAGTCCAACGCAATAAGTCATCTGTGTATCCAGTGCGGATGTTAAGGGTGGTAGCGTTCAGACCTGTATCTATTGCTGAACTTGCAACGATACAATCATCGACTCGCGCGCCGAGCCCAAACGGATGCCCGACATGGGTGATGCATCGTGCGAATCGAGCCCCGTTGCAATCCTGACGTACCGTTCATCGGGGCAAATTCGGTTGGAAACATCAAAGCCAACCCAGCCCAGCCCATCAAGATGCGCCTCGGCCCAAGCATGGCTTGCGTCCTGATCAACCCGGTCGTTCATCATCAGGTAGCCGCTGATATAGCGTGCAGGAATGCCTGCAACGCGGGCCGCTGAGACGAAAATCTGCGCATGGTCCTGGCAGACGCCACCACCCGCACTTAGGGCCTCTTCGGCTGTCGTGTGCGCCTCGGTGTCGGTCATGCTGTATGGTGCTGCATCGATGATCGCACTTGAAAGGGCATGCAGGCCGTCCAGTATGTCGGGTGCCTTTTGCAAAGTCTTTGCAAGCTTCCGCACCCCGCGTCCGGCCTGTGTGCGTGGTGTGCTTTGCCGGAAATGCCACAGGGGTGCGGTGCCATAGACTCTGCCAAAAACACCATCAGAGCAATGGGTTTCAACCTCTCCAACGACATCAACGGACAGTTCCGTCGTCTCTGGGTCTGCTTTCACGAGCAAGGTTTTATTCTGGTATTGATCCTCGAATTCCAGCTCGGTTGATCCGCCCTTGATATCAACAGCCCAGCTTTGAACCGTTTGATGCTTTGAACTCGCGGGGATCAGCCGGATTTGTTGCAGGCCGTACGAAACAGGTGCGTCGTAGTGGTATTTTGTAGTGTGCTGAATACGTAGTTTCATGATCCCAATACCTATCCAACGAACCTGTAATCTTGTTCGATCTGCAGCCCCAATGCGTTATTCTCGCGGATAAAGGACGTGATGAAGTGGTGTAGCCCTTCATCAAAGACAGAACTGATATCCAGGTTGCGCAGTCTTTCGCGCTGTGCGTCGATCATATCATGGCACGGCATGCGAAATTTATAGTCCTTGGCAAGATAGCCCAGATTGTCTTCCAGCAGGCGGCTGCAAAACGACAAAGAGCGCGGAAAGCGGCTGTCGAAAATCAGGAAATCGGCGATCGTGGCCGGCGAGATGTCATCGTTGTTGAGCCAACGGAATGAACGATGCGCGGAAACGGACCTGAGTATCGTTTCCCATTGCACATTATCAAGCGCTGATCCCACATAACTGGCCGAAGGCAGCAGGGTGTAATACTTGACGTCAATAATCCGTGCTGTGTTGTCGGCCCGTTCCAGCGCAATCCCGATCTGTGTAAAGTCAAAGATATCATTGCGGAGCATTGTGCCATGCACCGCGCCGCGCACCAGTGCGGTCTGGCGCCGGATTTCGGCCAGCACAGCCGGCAGTTTTGTTTCCGTCACCGGGGACTTCAGCGCAGCTTTCAACGCCATCCAGCTTTCGTTGACGGCCTCCCATACTTCGGTTGTCAGTGCTGTGCGTACCATTCGGGCGTTCGTGCGTGCGTTCTCAATCGAGGACAGCACGCTTGATGGATTGTCGGTATCACGCAGCAGAAAATCCAATGCATGTGCGCCGGTGTAGCTGTCGTATTTCATATCGTACTGACCCAGCACACCAGCTGTCGTCAGAACGGATTTCCATTCCGAAGCGGGATCTTTTGATCTGGTCAATGCAATCCGAAATCCGGCCTCAATCAAACGCGCGGTATTTTCACTGCGTTCGAGAAAGCGAAACATCCAATAGATGCCACCTGCGGTTTTACCAAGCATGCTGCTAGTCCTCCAAAACCCAAGTGTCTTTGGTGCCGCCGCCTTGGCTTGAGTTCACCACAAGCGACCCGGCCTTCAACGCCACCCGCGTCAACCCGCCGGGTGTGATATCCATGCTGTTGGGCGATACCAACGCAAAGGGCCGCAGATCCACATGACGTGGGGCAAGGCCTTTTTTGGTAAAGATCGGCACGGTCGACAATGAAAGCGTCGGCTGGGCGATGTAGTTTGATGGCGACTTGCGCAGCTTGGCAGCAAAGGTTGCCAGCTCTTTCTTGCTTGCGGCCGGACCGACCAACATGCCGTATCCGCCAGAGCCATGCACCTCTTTGACCACAAGATCCGCAAGGTTATCCAACACGTACTTCAGGCTATCAGGGTCTGAGCAGCGATAGGTTTCGACATTCTTGAGAATGGCCTTTTCGCCAGTGTAAAACTCAATGATGTCAGGCATGTAAGAATATATGGCCTTGTCATCTGCGATGCCTGTTCCCGGTGCGTTGGCAATCGTGATATTTCCGGCGCGGTAAACATCCATAATGCCGGGCACGCCCAACATCGACGACGGGTTGAAGTTGAGCGGGTCAAGATACTCGTCGTCCACACGGCGATAAAGCACGTCAATCACCTTGAAGCCTTCGGTCGTGCGCATGGCAATACGCCCATCTACGACTTGTAGATCGTGCCCTTCGACCAGCTCCACGCCCATCTGATCGGCAAGGAAAGAGTGTTCGAAATAAGCCGAATTGTGGATGCCCGGCGTCAGGACGGCGACACATGGCTTACCTTGGCAGTTCGGTGGCGCGCAGGCCGCCAGTGACCGCCGCAGGTTCTTGGGATAGTCGCTGACCGGTTGCACTTTGATCTGGCTGAACAGTTCAGGGAACATCTGCAACATGGTTTCGCGGTTTTCGAGCATATAAGACACGCCCGACGGTGTGCGTGCGTTGTCCTCAAGTACGAAAAAGTCATCTTCCCCGGTGCGTACGATGTCTGTGCCGACGATATGGGTATAGATGCCGCCCGGCGGCGATACGCCAATCATTTGCGGCAGAAACGCCTCGTTCTGGGCGATCAATTCGACCGGCACAATACCGGCGCGCAGGATCTCTTGGCGGTGATAGATATCATACAAGAACGCATTGATGCCGCGCACCCGCTGTTCAATGCCCTTTGACAGTTTCGCCCATTCCCTGTTCGCGATAATGCGCGGAATCAGGTCAAATGGAATCAGCCGCTCTTGTGCTGCTGCCTGACCATAGACGTTAAAGGTGATCCCGGTTCTACGAAAGAAAGCCTCGGCTTCCTTGGCTTTTTTGGAAAGACGCAAGACATCTTCCTGAATAAACCATTTCTCATAATCCGAATACGGTTCGCGAACCTTGTCCGCCCCCGAGAGCATTTCGTCAAAGTACTGTCGATCTGATGTCATTCGTTAATGCTACCGTTCCTGTCGCTAGTTACAAGGCAATAGCAAACGACGTGGCAAATTAGGTGGCCGCGGTCACATGGACGGATTGTTCAAGCAAATCCATCTGACCGTATGAGGTCATGAACGACACGTCAGCGGCATCACGCCCAACCCCGATGCGCACCATCTCTGTTGGGTGTGCCATACCGGTGGGATCGACCAGATGCCAAGAGCCTTCCAGATAGACCTCTGCAACGGCATGGAAATCAGGCGGGTCCACACCGGGGGCATAGACGCTGGCCATACGGGCCGGAATACCCACCGATCGCGCCATTGCAATCAAAACATGCGCATAGTCCCGGCAGACGCCGGCCATCGCATGAAAGCTATCGGTCGCAGAGGTCGCGGCTGTGCTGGCATTGTTGTCATAGGTGAAATTGGCCTCAATCCACTCCGCCATCCGCGCGACCAATGCGCCGCCTGTCAGATCCCCGAATTGCATCGGCACAAAGGCGAAAAAGGCCTCTGGGTGGCAGTAGCGTGAGGGCATCACGTATGGGGTCACATCACCGGACAACGTTAAAAGAGGGGTCGCTTTTAGGGCTGCAAGCTGAACGACGGGGCGATCCACAAAGACTTGCGCGCGATAGGTGCAGTCAAAAATGTCATCTACGCTGCCCCAGCGCCGTTCCCCGATGCGGTCGTCTCCGGGAATGACGTTCCACGCGACCGGTGTCGCCACTGTCAGCGCGCTGCTTTCAATCACCTGTGTGGCATCCGGCACGGCTTCAATTTGCAGTAAAAGGCTCACAGGTTCGCGCATTGCGTAGCGCAAATGTGTGTGAATGGATATGCGCAACACTGGCCCCCCTTGAACCGTCAAGATCGCGACGTTCTCACCCTCACAGAGCTTTGTCGAGCCGCCTTTCAGCTTTGCCGCAGACAACGACACGCGCCAAACATTCCACCGTGAAACACAATGTGCAGCGCTATGTTTGTTGGTACGTAAATGGTGGAGCCTAGGGGAGTCGAACCCCTGACCTCTTGCATGCCATGCAAGCGCTCTCCCAACTGAGCTAAGGCCCCATCCTGACAGCTATCTGCTGTGTGCCGCTGTCTATGCAGCGCGCCGGGCGAGATCAAGTGGAAATCGCGCCCGGTGGTATTGTTTTATTCGTCATCGTTCGCCGCAACGTCGGCCAGCTCGTCAAGCGAGACTGTATCGTCGTCGTCATCTTCCAGAACATCATCGCCCAGATCGACGTCATCGCTGTCGTCGTCATCGTCGAGCACCAGATCTTCTTCTTCGGTCGCTTCTTTTGCTTTGGCGCTTTGCGCATCCTCGGCATCCGCAACCATGGTGCGGGTCTTGGACGTATCGACAGCCACCTCATTGCCGGTGTACGGGCTGATGATTGGTGTCGCGTTCAGGTCGTAAAAGCGTTTGCCGGTTTCGGGGCAAAGGCGCTTTGTGCCCCACTCTTCCTTAGGCATAGGCTATCCCTTCAAAAACTTCGTCTTCCCTTGCGGGTGATCGGTGCCAACTGCCATAAGCAGGGGGGCGTGTCAAAGCCTTTGGCACATGATTGATAAGAAGTTGGATATGGGCCGTCATACGCTTGAAGGCAACCCCCCGATCGACGTCATTTTGCGCCATTCGGCGCAGGCAAGGCGTTTGTCCCTGCGAATTTCGCGTCTTGATGGGCGTGTTACGCTGACATTGCCCCGTCGCGCACCCGCGCGTGAGGGAATCGCCTTTCTGCGCACGAAAGAGGCATGGTTGCGCAAGCACCTGCAAGAGATGAAACCTGCCACGAGCGTCGCGGTGGGGCATTCTTTGCCTTTTCGCGGTATCGCGACGCCCATTGTGATTGGTGCGGGCAAACGCGCGCGTTTGTGCGCGGATCGAATCGAAGTGTCGGATACAGCGGTTGCGGCTGCGCAGGTTAAGGCTTTGTTGCGGCACGCGGCCCGCGATGCGCTGGCCATGGCCTCTGACCGATATGCCCAACAGCTTGGCAGACCCTACAGCCGCCTGAGCATTCGTGACACACGCTCGCGCTGGGGCTCTTGCACCAGTCAGGGGGCATTGATGTATTCATGGCGCCTGATCATGGCGCCACCCGAGGTGCTGGACTATGTCGCAGCGCATGAGGTCGCCCATTTGGTCGAAATGAATCACCAGCCGTCTTTCTGGTCGGTCGTGGCTGGTCTTTGCCCTGACTATGAAAAGCACCGGCGTTGGCTGCGGGAAGAGGGCGACAACCTGCATCGGGTGATTTTCGACGATTGACCATTGTGCGTTTCGTGATCACAAAAGACCCATGTTGATCCAACCCCGCCCTCAGGACAGTACCACCGCCGCACATGAGCGGGTCTATCGCGCTTTACGCACCAAAATCATGCATGGCGAACTCGACCCCGGAGAGGCGCTGACACTACGCGGTATTGGCAAGATTTATGACGTGTCCATGACCCCCGCGCGTGAGGCCGTCCGCAGGCTGGTTGCAGAAGGGGCCCTGTTTTTGTCGTCCTCTGGCCGTGTCTCGACGCCCGCCCTGTCGAATGAACGGATTGAGGAGTTGGCCACATTGCGCGCGCTGCTTGAGCCAGAGCTTGCCTCGCGTGCGCTGCCACGCGCGCACTTTGCTTTGATCGACCGGTTGGAGGCCATCAATCAGGGGGTCAATCAGGCCATCATGCGCCATGACGCGACGGCCTATATCCGGATGAACTTAGAGTTCCACCGCACCCTTTATTTGCGCGCGCAGGCGCCTGCGATGTTGGCAATGGCCGAGACAGTCTGGCTGCAACTAGGGCCCACGATGCGTGCGCTTTACGGCCGCCTGAACAGAACAGAGCCACCTTACCATCATAAACTCATCCTTGCGGCGCTGAAGGCTGGCGACGAACCCGGCTTGCGCTTGGCCGTGCGCGCAGACGCGACCCAAGGCCTGAGGATGCTTAAAGGTTAGGCTGGTAGATATCGAGGTCTTCCAGTGCCAGGTTCATCACCCGCCGGAAGTCTTCGCCGGGCATACCGATCCCATGGGCGAGGTTGGTCAGGAAGTTGTATTCCTGCGGAATGACACGACCGCTTGCAAGGCCGACAAAGAACACACCACGCATCATCGCGTCTTTCTCTGAATCGCGTAGACCCTTGCCGAAATCAAGATAATCCTGCGGTGTCAGGTCCATGTCGATGTGATCGGCAATGCGGACCACATCGGTTGAAGGAATATCTTGCCGGGTCAGGCGGCTTGCGGCTTGTGTGATCAGGGAAATCTCGCGCGATGCAACAATGCCGTCACATTTGCCCATATAGCACATGGCCGTCACAATGCGCTGCGCCGCCTTCTTGCGCATCGGTGATGTCGGATCCAACCCAAGAAGCGATTTCACGCGCCGCCAGATCACAGCAAACAGTGCCAGACAAAGCGCAACCCAAATCCCGTAGTTCTGGATGGTTCTTTGCAACCCGTTGCGCGCCTCGCGGGGCAGATCGGCGGCAATCAGATTAAGAGACTGCGCAGTTTCCATTTGCTGGGGGCTAAAGGGGCGTTCCGCAACGCCGGTGCAATTATCAAGCGCAAGGACATACCCCTGAATATCACTTGAGACCGTATAGCCCAATATGCGCAAGTCGCGGGTTTCGTGGCACAGTGCAAGCGCGGTGCCATTCGGGGCAGTGATCTGGGTATCGGCGACGTATTCGAGCCCTGAGAACGTGCCGGAATCAGATGTAAACGCAAGCGCTGGGCCACTTATCAAAACACTTGTCAAAAAGGCGATAATGAAACGCTTCATGCGGAATTCTCGAACTTCTGTACCTCAGACGGTCACCAAAAAACACGAAATCGTGGCGCGTTTATGTTCTTAAAGGTCTCAGAATGCGAAAAAAGCAAGCGTTTGGGCGGCCAAGGTGCTGTTTTTGATGCAAGTGTTCCTTGCATGTCGCAAAACCGGGGATGTGTGGGGCCGACGCCGTGCGCCAGCCCCACGTCAAAAGTTTAGGCGTGGATTGCGCCGTCACCGCAGGCCAAAGCGGCTTCGCGCACGGCCTCGGAATAGGTGGGGTGCGCATGGCAGGTTCGGGCAAGGTCTTCGGCGGCGGCGCCGAATTCCATGGCCACGCAGATTTCGTGGATCAGATCACCCGCCATAGGGCCGATGATATGCGCGCCCAGCACGCGGTCGGTTGTTGCATCCACAAGGATTTTTACGAAACCGTCGCCTGCGAAATTCGCTTTGGCGCGCGCGTTGCCCATGAAGGGGAACTTGCCGACTTTGTATTTACGCCTTTGTTCTTTCAGGCTTTCTTCGGTTTCACCCACATTGGCGACCTCGGGGTGCGTGTAGATCACACCGGGGATCACGCCATAGTTTACATGCGGATGCTGGCCTGCGATACCTTCGGCGACGGCCATGCCTTCATCTTCGGCTTTGTGGGCCAGCATGGGCCCCGCAATCGTGTCACCGATGGCATAAATGCCTGCAACATTGGTGGCGTATTTGTCGTCTGTCTTGATCTGGCCACGCTCTGACATCTCAATACCCAAGGCATCAAGCCCGAGGCCGTCGGTGTAGGGTTTACGCCCTGTGGCGACCAGAACAGTATCGGCTGTGACAGAGTGTTCGCTGTCGTCCTTGCGCAGTTTATAGGTAACGGTGGCTTTGTTTCCCTTGACGGACACGCCCTGTACGGCCGCGCCGAGCGTGAATTTAAGCCTTTGCTTTGTCAGCATTTTCTGGAACTGGCGGGCGACCTCTTTGTCCATTCCGGGTGTGATCGCGTCGAGGAACTCGATCACTTCGACCTCTGCGCCAAGGCGGGCATAAACCGACCCCAGTTCAAGCCCGATCACGCCTGCGCCGATCACGACGAGCTTTTTGGGCACCTTGCCCAATTCCAGCGCGCCAGTGGAGGTGACGACAGTTTTCTCATCGACCTCAACGCCGGGCAGTGACGCGGCTTCAGAGCCGGAGGCGATGACAATGTGCTTGGCCTCATGGACCTCATCACCGACCTTGACTTTGCCAGCCTCGGGGATCGATCCCCAGCCCTTGAGCCAGTCTACCTTGTTCTTTTTGAACAGAAATTCGATGCCGCCGGTGTTCTGCGCGATCGTTTCCTCTTTGTAGGTCAGCATCTGCTTCCAATCGACGGAAGGGGCTTTGCCCTTCAGGCCCATGGTGGCGAAATTATGCTCGGCTTCGTGCAGCATATGGGTGGCGTGCAGCATGGCCTTGGAGGGGATGCAGCCCACGTTCAGGCAGGTGCCGCCCAGCGTTTCGCGCCCTTCGACGCAAGCCACTTTCATACCCAGTTGGGCACAGCGGATTGCGCAGACATAGCCGCCGGGGCCGGCGCCGATTACGATGACATCATAGCTGGACATGGGGTCTCCTTACTGGTGCAAGATTGCGTACAGAAGCTGTACAGAACCTGTACGTACATTTCGTCATATCAGGGCTGACAGTATCATCAGCATCGTTGAGGTGAACCCCGCAATCCAAATTAGTGATCGCCAAGGGGTAAGGCCGAAGTAATATGCGGGGACATAGAGGACGCGGGCGACCAGATAGGTCCATGCGCAGATGGCGGAGAAGCCGGTGCCTTTGTCGCCAAAGGTAATAACGACGACCGCGATAGTGAACAGGATCAGACCTTCGAAATGGTTGTTCAGCGCGCGGAAAAGCCGTGCGGTTTTATCGCTGACTTGTTCGACCAAGGGTTTTCCCATGCGGCTCGCATCACGTGGTGACATGGTTTTGCTAGGCCCCAGTTCCAGATTGGCAGGGATAGCCATGAGGACGAACTGGACACCTTGGAGGAGGGCCGCGAGGGCGAGGACGGTGAGCTCGGGGGTCATTTCTTAAAACCGCGTTCAACAGCTACAGCAATTATGGGAAGCTGCTTGCCGTCAAATTGGCTAACGCGAATTCTATCCGCTCTTTCGATTGATCGTCGGTCCATATCTGGATCGTCGCCGAAAGTATTTGCGATAGAATTTGCAACTTCAATGGTCTCGCCGCAGTCTAGCGCGTCGAGAAAAATCACTGATCTCACGAAACGGTGTGCTCTACGGCGGCTGTCCCACAAAAACGCGAGCACAACCGCAGCTATTGCTATCAGCCAAAACACCTTTAAAAATCCCCCTCACTCGATCCGAATTTATGATATCGACCGGCAGGTTAAACCCACCGGCTCCTTCATCACAAATCCATTAACAACCGTCGCGGATCCTCAAGCGCTTCTTTCACCCGCACAAGGAATGTCACCGCACCC
>JALQUF010000095.1 GCA_023263855.1 Yoonia sp.
CCAAGGCCGAGATCAAGCGGGATTATGAATACCTGCAGCGCATGTGGGAACAGATCCGCGAGCTGACGCTGAAGTCAACGGCCCCCGCCAAGATTTACGAAGAAGGCGACTTGATCAAACGGTCAATCCGCGATCTTTACTCCAAAGAGATCGACGAGGTGATCGTCGCAGGCGAGGCGGGCTATCGCACCGCCAAGGACTTCATGAAAATGATCATGCCGTCCCATGCCAAGAACGTGAAATACTACAGCGAGCAACTGCCGCTTTATGCCCGCTATCAGGTTGAGGGCTATCTGAACGGGATGTTCAACCCAACGGTGCAACTGCCATCGGGCGGTTACATCGTAATCGGCATCACCGAGGCGCTGGTGGCGATCGACGTGAACTCAGGCCGTGCGACCAAAGAAGGTTCGATTGAGCAGACAGCGACCAAAACCAACCTTGAGGCCGCTGATGAGGTGGCGCGCCAGTTGCGTCTGCGTGACCTGGCTGGGCTGATCGTCATTGACTTCATCGACATGGACGAGCGTCGGAATAACGCCGCCGTTGAGAAGCGTTTCAAGGAAAAGCTCAAGACGGATCGTGCGCGTATTCAGGTCGGTCGTATCTCGGGCTTTGGCCTGATGGAGATGTCGCGCCAGCGTCTGCGCCCTGGTATGTTGGAGGCAACGACACAGATGTGTCCGCATTGTCACGGGACAGGTTTGCTGCGCTCTGATGATAACGTGGCCCTTTCGATCTTGCGCGCCTTGGAAGAAGAGGGCGTGCGTGGCCGCTCGAAAGAGGTGCTGATCAAAGCGCCGATTTCGATTGCCAACTTCCTGATGAACGGCAAGCGCGAACATATCGCGGATATCGAGGCACGCTATGGCATGTCCGTGCGGATCGAATGTGATCCGACATTGGTGTCGCCTGATTTTGCGATCGAAAAGTTCAAGACAGCGACGCGCGCGGTGCCGGATGCAGCACCGTTCGTCAGCTCTGCTGTGATGATGGATGATGAGACTGACGAAGACGCGGGCATCATCATTGATGCAGAAGAAGTGGACACACCGCCGTCCGAAAATGCAGAAGGTGAGGAGCGTCCCAAGCGCAAGCGTCGGCGTCGGCGTCGGCGTCGGGGGGGCAGCGGAAATGGTGAGAACCAGAACGGTGACACCCAAAACGCTGACAACCCGTCTGATGATGCGGCAGATGCTGCAACAGAGGCCCCCGCGGTTGCAGCAGAAGCCACGGCAGATGCTCCCGCCGCCGCAGTGACCGAAGACGCGCCGGCGCCCGAGGAAAAGCCAAAGCGCACCCGAAGCCGTCGCAAGAAGGTGGAACCAGTCGCTGAGGAAGGCACAGCCGAGACGCCTGCGGCAGCGGACGCCCCGGCTGAAGATGCAGTCCCGGAAAAACCTGCGCCCAAAAAGCGGACCCGTCGCAAAAAGGTTGAGCCTGCCGAAGAAGCGGCACCAGTTGCCGCAGCGGATGCGTCTGAAGTGGATGCGCCTGTGGCCGAGGAGAAACCCAAGCCAAAGCGCCGCAGCCGCGCCAAGCCAAAAACTGAAAAAGCCCCTGAGGAGGCCACTGCGGCTGAAGCAACGGCAGAGGTTGTGGTTGAAGCGCCCGCCGCACCGGAACCTGTGCAAACTCCGGAACCGGTTGCCACGGCCGCACCTGTTGAAGAGGCCGCACCTGCTGCCGAAGAAGAGCAGGCGGATGACAAGCCCAAGCGCAAGGGCTGGTGGTCGCTCGGGCGCTAGTGATGCACTCAATCGTTATCACCGGGGGCTGCGGTTTTTTAGGCGCAGCCCTCGCCACGCGGATCGCGCAAGAGGGTGTGACGTTAGCCGATGGCACCCGTCTGAATGCCCCGCAGATCCATTTATGGGATCAGCTGGGCGCGCCGGTGCCGCAGCTGCCCAACACGCAGTTCACAGCACTCGATATTGCCGATCGCGCCGCTGTGCGCCGTGCGATGCCGGATGATGTCGCGCTTGTGTATCATCTTGCGGCGATTGTCAGTGGACAGGCCGAGGATGATTTTGAACGCGCGATGCAGGTGAACTTGGGCGGCACGACAGCCGTTTTGGAAGCAGCCAAGGCCATACGCCCCGGGGTGCCTGTCATTGGCACCTCATCGCTGGCGGTTTATGGCGGCAGCCCGCAAGAGCCGTTGACCGAAGAGACACAGATCCAGCCACAGAACACCTATGGCGTGACCAAGGCGATGGCCGAACTGCTCATGGCCGATTATCGCAGGCGCGGTTGGGCGGATGCCCGCACCCTGCGCCTGCCGATTGTGACAGTCCGGCCTGGCAAGCCCAATGCGGCCGCATCCTCATTTGCGTCGTCGATTATTCGCGAACCGCTTGGCGGTGTGCCGACCATATGTCCGGTTGATCCCGAAACGGCGCTTTGGGTGGCCTCGCCCGAGGCAGCGGTCGATGCACTGTGGCACGCGCCATCTGTGTCGTCTTTTGAATGGCCTGATTTCGGTGCGGTCAATGTCCCCGGTCTGCGCGTGCAGGTGCTGACCATGATGGCCGCCTTGCGCGCCCGCGCCGGTGACGGGACGGCGGACCTGATTGAAATGAAGCCGGATCAGAAAATCATCGACATCGTTGGCACCTGGCCCACGTTGTTTGACACTAGCTTGGCGCAATCGCTCGGGTTTACCGGTGACGCAAGCTTTGATGCGATCCTCGATCAGGCTTTCTTGATGAAGTAAAACTGACCATCGGGGGTCTCATCGCTGCGCAGCAAAGTATGCCCCGCCTCGGCACAGAAATGCGGCACGTCGATCACCGCCGCAGGATCATCGGCCAACACCCGCAGAACCTGCCCAGAGGTCAGCGCCTGCAAGCGCTTGCGCGCCTTCAGGACGGGCAGGGGGCAAAGCAGCCCTTTGGCATCAAGATCAGCGTCATAGGTCATACTGTGGACCTAAGTGCGATGTTTCATTTTGTCCACCAAGTTGTGACATCTTGGCCCGTGACCTATTGGTCTGGCTGGCTTAGACAGGCCTGAAAGGAAGACCCCAATGCTCGACACTGCTTTGATTTTTGACGCCGCCTTATTGCCCGCGATGCTGGTTGCGATGCTGGCAGGCCTATTGTCGTTCCTCAGCCCCTGCGTGCTGCCGGTTGTGCCGCCTTATCTGGCCTATATGGGCGGTGTGTCGGTCAGTGAGATGGAAGAGACGACGCAGGCCCGCAGGCGCGTGTTTATGTCGGCAGTGTTCTTTGTGCTGGGGCTTTCCACGATCTTTATTCTGCTGGGGCTGGCGTTTTCCACAATGGGCCGGATGCTGCTGCAGGTGCAGGACTGGTTTGTGGTCGGCGCGGGGGCGCTGATCATGGTGCTGGGCGCGCATTTCGTGGGTGTGTTCCGGATCGGCTTTCTGGACCGCGAACTGCGCGTTGATGCCGGTGACAAAGGCGGGTCAGCTTTTGGCGCGTATCTCTTGGGATTGGCCTTTGCCTTTGGGTGGACACCGTGTCTTGGCCCGATTCTGGGCGCGATCCTAAGCCTTGCTGCATCCGAGGCGGATGTGTCGCGCGGGACGGTCTTGTTGGCGGTCTATGCGCTTGGGCTTGGGATTCCGTTCCTGCTGGTCGCGGCCTTCTTTCCACGACTGAAGGGCGTGATGGGCTGGATGAAGCGGCATATGGACCGCATTGAAAAGACCTCTGGCCTGTTGTTGTGGACTGTGGGTTTGATGATGATGACCGGGCAGTTCGCGGCTTTCAGCTATTGGCTGCTAGAACGGTTTCCAGCGCTGGCGTTAATCGGCTAACCTTGCCCCAAGCATCAGCAAGGGGCGATGATGAACGCAGTATCACGGCAGGTCAGCACGCGGCGGGTATTCCATATCCCCGGCTACGACCCGATGCCCCCCCGCCGCTACCGCGAACTTTACCGCACAGAAGGCGCCGCGCAGGCCGCAATCAGCGGCTATGAGATTGGCGTAAAGGCAGACAAATCAGACGCGACGTTCCGCTGGACCGTGGGTGCCCGGATCAATGGCCATGCGGTGCTGTCGCAGGTGGATGTGCTGGTCTGGGCAGATATTGTCAAAGGCAGCATGGCGCAGTCGATACCGGCCACTTATGCGCAATTGGTGCAAACCGCATGGACCTATATCAGCACGGGCACCCTGCGCCGCCTGATGTGGATGCGCAAAGGGCCGGTGATTGCCGCGCTCTATCCGGTTGTGATGTTGCTGGCGCAGCTCAGCTTGGCGCTGATAGCGGGGGCGTTGATTGGAGGCTGGGTCACGGATCTGCTGATCAATGGGCTGCGGCTCGTGGGCCTGTCGCAAGGTGCGGTCTTTGATGTTGTTGCATGGGTTGCTCATGCGCTTGGCTGGGCTTGCCTGATCGGGGTCACTGTCTTCGTTCTGCGCTGGTTCAAGGCACGCGATAATAAGCTCTTTGCCTATTACCTGATGCATGATTACGCGTACTCCGCCCGATTGCGCGGAGAGGTGCCGCCGGAACTGGACGCGCGGATGAAGGCGTTTGAGGCGATCATTGCACAGGCGCTGTCCGAAGATGTCGATGAAGTGCTGATTGTTGGCCACTCGTCCGGCGCACATCTGGCGGTATCAATCATTGCCGATCTTATGCGTGCAGGTCATGTTCGCGCGGATGGTGCGAAACTGGCGTTCCTGTCGCTGGGGCAGGTTGTGCCGATGGTATCGTTCCTGCCGCGCGCACAGCGGTTGCGCCGTGATCTGGCGTTTTTGTCGACAAGCGATGACCTTACATGGGTCGATGTATCCGCCCCTGGTGACGGGTGCTGCTTTGCGCTTTGTGATCCTGTGGCGGTGTCAGGCGTAGCCCCAAAGGGGCGGCGGTGGCCTCTTGTGATTTCCGCAGCCTTCACGCAAAGCCTGTCGCCCGCACGCTGGAAAGCACTGCGTTGGCGGTTCTTCCGGCTACATTTCCAGTATCTTTGTGCCTTCGATCAGCCCAAAGACTATGACTATTTTCAAATCACGGCAGGGCCCGTGTTGCTGGCAGATCGTTTTGCCGGGCGCAAACCATCGGGGGCACGGATTGATGTGCCGGTGTCCAAATACACGTCTGTTCTGCCATGACAGAACTGCCCCCCAAGCCCCCATCACGGCCTGAGAATGTCTCGCTCTGGCGGTATATGCGGCTGTTTCGCAAGGATATTCTGTCTGCTCAGCCTGCCAAACTTTACCGCGCGTGGATGGCCGAGTTCCATACGCCGTTTTTTCGCAGTTATCTGGTGAATGAACCTGACTTGCTGAAAGAGGTGTTGATCCGCAACCCTGACGCTTTTCCCAAGTCTGACCGTATCAGCGCGGGGCTGCGCCCATTGTTGGGCAACAGTGTCTTTCTGACCAATGGTGCAGACTGGCAGCGCCAACGCCGCATCATTGATCCGGCTTTCGCTGGCGGACGACTACGCGACACCTATCCCGGTATTCGCGCTGCGGCCGAGGCGGGGGCCGCACGGCTAGCTTACATGGCAGATGGGACGCCACAGGAGATCGAGGCGATCACCAGCCATATTGCGGCTGACGTGATTTTCCGGACGTTGTTTTCCATCCCGATCGAAGATGAAACTGCACAAGAGGTCTTTGACGCCTTTCGCGATTATCAACGCACGCAACCTATTTTGAACCTTGCAGCCTTTATCCGCGGGCCTGCGTGGATGCCGCGGTTTTTTAGGCCGCAAACACGCAAGGCGGCAAAGCTGATCCGCGCATTGATCACCAAATTGACAAAAGAGAGGTTGGATCTGATAGCCGCCGGGCTGGCCCCGGATGATCTGGCCACAAAGATACTGACCACCAAAGACCCCCAAACAGGCGAGACTTTTTCGCTTGAGGAAATGGTCGATCAGGTGGCGATCTTCTTTTTAGCCGGCCATGAAACAAGCGCATCTGCATTGGCTTGGGCGCTGTATCTGCTGGCGCTCAATCCGACGTGGCAGACCGCCTTGGCACAAGAGGCAACTGCGTTCAGTGGCGCGTTTCGTGATCTATCGGACCTGAAGCAGACACGCGATGTTTTCCGCGAAACGCTCAGGCTTTATCCGGCCGTCCCGATGATGGTCCGTGAGACAACGCGCCCCGAAATTTTTCGCGGGCGTGACGTCAAACCCGGCGCGCAGGTGGTGGTATCGCCGTGGCATTTGCACCGGCATGAACGCATTTGGGACAATCCCGATGGGTTTGATCCCGCACGTTGGGAAACGGAAAACGGTAAGGCCTGCGGGCGCGATGCCTATCTGCCATTTTCTGCCGGGGCGCGGATTTGCCCGGGGGCGGGATTTGCGATGATTGAAGGCGCGGTGATCCTTGCGACGCTGCTGAAATCATATGAATTCGCGCGTGTCGCAGACCGCGATCCGGTGCCGGTGGCCCATCTGACGGTGCGGTCGAAAAATGGAATCTGGTTGCGAATCGTGCCGCGCAGGCCGGATTTTGTTTCGAAAATGCCTACAGAGACGGCATGATTGGGTGAAAAGGTGGCAATCGGAAACGCAATTGTGGCCGCGAGCGCGGGGTGCTGACGTGACGTTTTTCTGATAAGCTGTTCAAAAACAAAGGGATAAGCATCAGAAGACCCGTTAAACGAAAAATGGCATGATTGCGTGACTGCCTGAATCGTGTCATACACAGATTAACGAGTGGTTTGAGTATTTAGGGGAGACACGGTCACATGACAATTTCGCTTCCAGGTGGTTCGAGAAAAGGTCTTACGGGGCTTTTCAAGCGGAAAGCTGTGGAAAAAACGTCGCGCCCTGCGGCTAAAAAACAGCTGGCTGGTTCTGACCTTGCCAAGCTTTTTGACAAGCAAGCGCGGACGGCAAAAGCCGTGAAGCCTGCCAAGCTCAGCGAAAGCGAAATCAACGCAAGCGAACAGCTGTCCAGCATGCGTGGCGCGCTTTACTCCAAGAAGTGATTTTGCGCCAAGGCACGCTCTAACACGAAAATACGTATCGCAGACGCAAGCCCGAGATCACCTCGGGCTTCATCTATTTTGGCAGCAAGCCCGTTGATTGTCTCGCCGTCTTGTTCCGCATAAGCGCGGAATGCATCCCAAAAAATATCTTCAAGTGACACACTGGTGCGGTGCCCACGCAATGTGAGCGACCGTTTCACAGGGCGGCGGTGGTCCATCACTCGTCGTCGAACTTAAGTTGCGCAAGCCGTTCGCTGGCCTGCGTGGCCCGTGCCGCCTCAAGAACCTTTTCAGCCTTGGTGCGGCCAAAGCGGATGGCATTCTCATCCGCCTTGGCTTTGGCTTCGGCACGCTTGTTCTCCTTGCGCACCTGATTGAGGTTGACCGGCTTCATTTGGGGCCGATCATATCCTCGGGGCGCACAACGTCATCGAACGTGGCTTCATCTACAAAGCCCAGCTTGATGGCTTCTTCCTTCAGCGTCGTGCCGTTCTTATGCGCGGTCTTGGCAACCGTGGTAGCGTTGTCATACCCGATGGTGGGGGCCAAAGCTGTGACCAGCATCAGCGATTCCCGCATCAGTTTTTCAATCCGTGTGCGATCGGCGCGAATGCCGACAACGCAGTTATCGGTGAAGGTCACGGATGCATCACCCAAAAGCTGCATGGATTGCAGAACGTTATAGGCCATCATCGGCTTCATGACGTTCAGTTCAAAATGCCCCTGCGAGCCTGCGAAACCGACAGCGGCATCGTTGCCCATGACATGGGCGCAAACCTGCGTCAGTGCCTCAACCTGCGTCGGGTTCACTTTACCCGGCATGATGGATGAGCCGGGTTCATTCTCGGGCAACATCAGCTCACCCAAACCGCAGCGCGGGCCAGAACCCAGCATACGGATATCGGCGGCGATTTTGTAAAGGCTGGCAGCCACGGTTTTCAATGCGCCGGACATTTCGACCAATGCATCGTGGGCGGCCAATGCCTCAAATTTGTTGGGCGCAGTCACAAAAGGCAGGCCGGTGATTTCGGCCATATTGGCCGCGACCGTTTCGCCCCAGCCTTTGGGCGTGTTCAAACCGGTGCCAACGGCCGTGCCGCCTTGGGCCAGTTCATAGATCGCGGGCAGGGCAGCTTTGATCCGGCGGATGCCCATCGCAACCTGATGGGTGTAGCCTGAAAACTCCTGTCCCAGTGTCAGCGGTGTTGCGTCCATGGTGTGAGTGCGTCCGATCTTGATGATGTCATCAAATTCGGCCTGCTTTTCGGCAAGGGCTGCGTGCAGTTTTTCAAGACCGGGCAACAGCACGTTATGCGCTGTCATCGCAACCGCGATGTGCATTGCGGTTGGGAAGGTGTCGTTTGACGACTGGCCCATGTTGCAGTGGTCGTTGGGGTGGACGGGGTCTTTAGACCCGATCGTGCCGCCCAACATCTCGATCGCACGGTTTGAAATCACCTCGTTGGCGTTCATGTTCGATTGTGTGCCGGAACCGGTCTGCCAAACAACAAGCGGAAAGTGATCATCCAGCTTGCCTGCGACAACTTCTGCTGCCGCTGCAATGATCGCGTCTGCGCGCGTGGCATCCAGCTTGCCGCGTTCTTTGTTGGCCATCGCGCAGGCTTGTTTGATTACACCCAAACCACGCACAATCGCGACAGGCTGCTTTTCCCAGCCAATCGGGAAGTTCATAATCGAGCGCTGCGTTTGTGCGCCCCAATACCGGTCGCTGGGGACCTCCAACGGGCCAAAGCTGTCAGTTTCTGTGCGTGTATCGGTCATAGTCATTCCCTGTGCCTAAGTCAGAACGATCTATAGGCAGCGGGGGGCTTTTTCGCAATATCGCAAAGATGTTTCGCGTGCGCGATTACTTGCGAAACTGATCGAGGCTGACAACTTCCGCTTCTTTAGGCGTGTCGTTGTCATCATCAGGTTCGACCATTTCATCCATGGGCGCTTCTGCCACCTCGGCTAGGTCGGCGTCATCTTCATCGTCTTGCGTTTCAAACCGCAGACCAAATTCAACGGACGGGTCTACAAAGGTCTTGATGGCGTCATAAGGAATATACAGCGTTTCGGGGTTGTCACCGAAGTTCAGCGTGATGGTAAAACCTTCGTTGGTGACATCAAGATTGTCGAACCAATGCTGGATCACAACAGTCATTTCGCCCGGATAGCGGTCGGACAGCCAATCGGCAATTTCCACATCGGGATGCATGGTGTCGAAGGTGATAAAGAAATGGTGCTGACCGGGCAGCCCGTCTTTTTGCACGTTTGTCAGAACCTGCTGGATAAGGCCACGCATGGCCCGGTGCATCAGATTTCCATAGTCGATCGTGCTGGCCACAGTGCAGTTCTCCCTTGCTCGTGCCACTAGCATAAGGGATTCGAGGCGGGTTGAAAGGGGCAGTGTCAGATCAATCCCAATGCGACGGACGTGCCAAGACTCAGTGCCGCTGAAATAAGCAGAACCAAAGGCAATGACCAATGACGCCAGAGCAGCAGCGCGCCTGTCACGACGGCCAATCCGATGGTGAGCAGTTGAATGCTGGCCAAGTGCGGCAAGATCGTTTGAAGGGGGCCGATTGAGACGGCGCTGATCTCCGCAAAGAAGACATGCAAGGCAAACCAAAGCGACAGATTGGCGATCACGCCCACCACTGCGGCGGTGATCGCCGCCAGCGCGCCACGCAGGCGCGGGCGTCCATCCAGCCAATCGATCAAGGGAGCGCCAGCAAAAATCCAGATAAAGCAGGGCACAAAAGTGACCCAGAGCGTCAATGCGCCAGCAGTCAGGGCCATGGCGGTGCCACCCTCTGCCATGCCTGCGATCATGCCGACGAACTGTGTGACCAGGATCAGCGGGCCGGGGGTGGTCTCGGCCAATCCCAAGGCGTCCATCATCTGCGGTGTCGTTAGCCACCCATAAGAGACGACGACTTCTTGCGTCATATAGGCCAGCACGGCATAGGCGCCGCCGAATGTGACAACGGCAAGGGTCGAAAAGAATATCCCGATGTCGTGCAGAAAGCTGCTTTCAGTCATGGCAATGACCCCGAAAGGGGCCGCCCAGATCAGTCCCCCGACAACAACCACGCCAAGGCTGCGGCGCAGGGTGCCTGACGGAACCACTTGCGTCACGGCCTCACCGGGTTGGCCCAATGCGCCGATGATGCCGGCGATCAGGATAACCAATGGAAAGGGTAAGGCGAAAAAGAACAGTGCGACGAATGCGCCCAACGCAAGGGCCAGATGCTGCGGTTCGACCAAAGCGCGTTTGCCGATCTTGATCAGTGCTTCGATGACGATCACCACGACCGTTGCCTTCACACCCAAAAACAGGGCCTGCACCACGGGCAGATTGCCATAGGCCCCATAGGCCAGCGCCAATACCATGATGACAAGTGCCCCGGGTAGCACAAAAAGCCCGCCGCCAATCAAGCCGCCGATGATGCCGTGCCGTTTCCAGCCCGCATAGGTGGCCAGTTGCATCGCCTCAGGTCCCGGCAAAAGCATGCAAAAGGACAAGGCGCGCAGGAATTGCGCCTCGGTCAGCCAATCGCGTTTTTCGACCAGCTCTTTGTGCATCAGGGCGATTTGTGCGGCAGGCCCGCCGAAAGACAACAACCCGATACGGCCAAAGACGCGGATAAGATCAGGGGTCATAGGGGGGTCCTTGCGCCGGCGGGGGGCTGTGGATCATCACAAGACCTGCGCATTGTAACAACTGTACAGGCCTAGCCCAATATGCGGCTGATTTCACGCAGGATCTTGGCGCGGATGGTTTGGGGGTATTCGCGGTGTGTGCGGGCCGTCATGACAAAGCCATTACGGGTGATCACAGCGCCGCGGAAAAAGTTGGTGATCGCCAGCCCCATCGATTCAATCGCGATCCCGTTGATGGTGACGCCCGCGCGTTCGGCTGCATTGCGGGCCGCGCGCGTATCAGAGCCACCATTGGGTGTGCCGTCGCCCGAGACATCAATCACCTTGCGTTCGCATTGGGGCACATCGTCAAAAAGTGCCAGCGAGAAATAGATTGCTTCGGCGGGGGCTGTATCCGAAAGGACAAAAGCCCGTTCCATCAGCCGTGCTTTTTGCGCAAAGCTTTCCACATCCAGCGCGGTGCGCATCTGTGTCCATGGGATCACGACAGCTTGTTTATCAACGCCTGACCACTGCACTACCGTCAGAAAGTTTTCACCTTCCACCATTGCCTCAACGATTTCGGGGTCGCGCAATGCATCGGCCAAGCCGTCCGTTTGCAAACGGTATTCGCCGGGGTCGATAGAGTTGGACACATCAATTGTCAGCACCAACGCGGTATCACACGCCTGCGCTGCAACGGGCAAAAGCGAAATCATGGAAGCAAAAACAAGGCGCAACATGGTTTTACCCTGCGCAGAGTGTCCCGTCTTTGCAAGTCACAAGATTGCGGGTGCGCATGCCGTCTTTGGGGGAAAAGTGCAGGTTTCTGTTGCCAGGTACCTGCGGACCCCGCCCTAGGTCGCAAAACCTAAGGAGTTAAGGTTCGATATTAGGCACAGCTTACGCTGCGACTGCCATCGGTGCATTGTTGTCATTTGCAACTATACAATTTGTACCGATAACGGTGGTAACTCACCGAGACAAAGCAAACCCCTTTAGACGTTCGTCGATCC
>JALQUF010000096.1 GCA_023263855.1 Yoonia sp.
AGGCACATTTGCCTTCAGTTGCCATCGCTTCTTCATGGAAAATCCGTCTTTGTCCGGGCGCGGATCAGCGGGGGCGTCGGACGTGCCCCAGTTGACGCATACGGAAGATTAGGTGCCGTTAGTCAAAACCGACAGCAATCCCCGCTCGGCAGAAGTCATCGAAGCCGGAGTAGCGCACTGACTTGCGGTAACGGAAATCCAAGTCTTTTTCCTGCATTGCTGCAAGCAACTGCTTCAAGTGCTTGTATTCCAGTCCTCCGCGCGTGTTGCCCCCGCTTGTTGTCGCGCGATGTATACGCGCATGAATAGGCCCGTTAAACTTGTAGTGCCGGAGGGGAAGCAAAATACCATCCGATGTTTTCAAATCTGCTGAATGGGCGCTCTTAAAGCGCAATCCACATTCTCCGCGCAGCAAAACCGGTTTCAGTATCGCGTTGTATCGTGGGATCTTTAGTCCCAGATACTTCCGCAATCGTGTTTCAAGCCAAGCGCTTTTGGGGTTGAGATCATGCTTGGCAAGCAAACGTGCACGGCTGCCTGGATGGATCGTTTTCGGCGCCTTACCTTTGCGCAACCGCAGATGTTCTTCACCGTCAAAATACCACGGCTTATCTAGGTCAATCACCGGATCATCGGCCATGTCTGCCAAATCTGACACCGTTGCCGGATACATGTCGATCATTGCCGCCATGATAGCGCGTCCGTTGTCATCGCCCAGCTTGGCAGTAAAATCGCTGATCGTCATGCCTTCTGGCAGATCGAGAAACTCATCCGCATCAAGGTGCAGCGACCATTCGTCCAAAGCGTATTTTTCGACCAACAGCATCCGCCACAGCAACTCTAGGCGTCGATGTGACAAACCAAGCGCTTCGGCATCCTCTGCGGCGATCTTGTCTCCGTATTTGCGGCTGCTCTTTAGAACCATCACATCGGGCTGCTTGTCGAGGTATGCGGCTGTGCCATCTGTGGACCGGTCATCAACAAAGATGAACCGCCCCACCCCCAGCTTGCGGTAATGCTCAAGGAAAGGCGGTAGAAAGTGCATTTCATTGTGCACAAGGGCTGACAGCGTGAAAGCCGAAACATCCGTCAAATCGCGCGACATAATGCTGAAGTCATCATATTTGCTAAGGGCTTCGTGCATCGTTCACCTGCGCGTGTTTTTGCGGTTGCAACACCTGTATCGCATTGCTTGTTCCAATAGCAATTCTAGTCAATGCCGGTTGTGCAGTTGACGCATCCCAATGATTAATCAATACCTTCAACGGGGATGGCGACCGAGGGTTTCAATGACACAAGCTCCTGAACAGGACACAATTGACTGGGGCCCGTTTGGGCGTCCTTTGTTTGAAGATGCCGCAGCCAAGCGGTTAAGCCGCGTTGGGGTCATTGATGTTGGCTCGAACTCTGTCCGACTGGTGGTTTTTGATGGAGCAGCCCGCTCGCCTGCCTATTTTTACAACGAAAAGATCATGTGCGCCTTGGGTGCGGGGCTGTCCCAGACCGGGCACCTGAACCCTGAAGGCCGGGTGCGGGCGCTGTCTGCGATCCGGCGGTTTGCGGCTCTGGCTGAAGGGATGGGCATCCCCCCCCTCACTGCTGTCGCAACAGCCGCGGTCCGCGAAGCCACAGATGGAGCCGACTTTCAGGCAGAGGTCTTGCGCGAAACCGGGATTAAGCTGTGGATTATCGACGGCAAGGAAGAAGCACGGCTGTCGGCGCAAGGTGTCTTGCTTGGCTGGCCCGGCAGCTATGGGCTTGTGTGCGATATCGGCGGTTCTTCCATGGAGCTTGCAGACCTTGCAGAGGGCCGTGTCGGGCGACGGCTGACATCGGCGCTGGGTCCGCTGAAACTGCGTGAAATCAAGGGCGGGCGCAAAGCTGTCAAAGCCCATGTGCGCGAAACGATGCAGCAGCTACATGCTGAGATGGGCCATGAAACGGGCATGCGCCTGTTTTTGGTTGGTGGGTCGTGGCGCGCCATCGCGCGTGTCGATATGGAGCGTCTGTCTTATCCACTGACGGTTTTGCATGAATACCGCATGACATCACGGCAGATCAGCAAAACGGCTGAATATATCCGCAAATCCGACCTGCAAGACCTGCGCGGTCGCTGCAATATCTCGGACAGCCGGATGACGCTTGTGCCGCTGGCGATGATCGTTCTTAAAGAACTCATGCGGACCTTCAAGCCCAAGGATGTTGCTGTTTCCTCCTACGGGATCCGCGAAGGCATGCTGTATGAACAAATGCCCCGCGCCCTGCGCGAACGCGACCCCCTGATTGAGGCCTGCCGCTTTGCTGAGTCAAAAGATGCGCGCCTGCCCGGCTTTGGCCGCGTCCTCTATGACTTTGTCAAACCACTGTTTCCCCGCGCCAATTGGCAGCGCAAACGGATCATCAAGGCAGCCTGCCTGCTGCATGACGTCAGTTGGCGGGCCCACCCCGATTATCGGGCCGAGGTGACATTTGATAACGCCACCCGCGCCAACCTGGGCGGGTTGAAGCATTATGAGCGTGTGCTTTTGGGGCTGGCCCTGATGAACCGCTATACCAGCAAAACGGCAAACTCACGCTTTAATGCGCTGTTTGATATGCTTGATGACGCCCAGGTCAAAGAAGCCGAGATTTTAGGTAAGGCGATGCGCCTGGGGGCGATGCTTTGGCTAACGGCGGATGAAGAACCCGGCACGCTGCGCTGGAAGCCCCAAAAGCGCGAACTGAGCCTGCGGCTGACGGAACACGCACGCCCGCTGTTCGGCGAAGTTGCGCAATCCCGCTTTGATGCGCTGACCTCAGCAATGGGCGCGACGGGAACGGTAAAATTCATCAAGTGATGCCACCTTGAATCGGCGAACCGCGCTGATTCCCACAGGTGAACACATTTTTGCCTCATTTGACCCTGCGTCATGATCAACAATAATCGCTTAACTCATAAACTGTTTCTATATCCTGCGAAAAAATACGCAGAAAATTGAACTGGAAATGAACAAGCGCCTTTTTGACACCCTAAAGTCTGATTTCCGCCTCATTTGTCTCGCTTTTTCCGCGCGAAAGAGAGAAGATATTAATGCGAGTGTGTGAGTACGGTCCTGCCGCTTTGGCAAGACAGGTAAATTTGGATGGTAGACGTGTTAAACGAAGTAAACAGATTCGATGTTGCAACAGCAGCAATCAAAGGTGGTCGCGACTATCAAGAAGATAGCCTTATCGCGAGTTTTCCCCAAGGACAGGAAACAGGATTTGCCGTTCTGGCCGATGGCATGGGGGGGCATCTGTCCGGTGACGTGGCCAGCGCGCTTGTCATGACCGAAGTTTTCAGCCGCATCAAACTGAAAGAGATGCTGCTGGACAAGCAGATCACAGATGTCTCTGCACTGCTTTACAATACGGCCTCGGCTGCAAATGCACGCATTACGCAGCATATTGAAGAAGCCCCCGAAACCTACGGCATGGGGTCCACCTTGCTGGCAACTGTCATTCGCGGAGATGAACTCTACTGGGTCTCTGTCGGCGATTCGCCTTTGCTTTTGTTTCGGGACGGCGAATTGCGCCAATTGAACCAAGATCATTCCATGGCGCCACAAATCGACATGATGGTCAAAGTCGGCGCAATGGACCCCGAGGTTGGTCGCAACCACCCTGACCGCAACACGCTGACATCTGCAATTGCAGGTGTCGACATCGACAAGATCGACTGCCCGGATAAACCCACAGCAATTTTGCCCGGCGATATTATCATCATCGCAAGTGACGGGCTGCAGTTTTTGTCCAACGACACAATCACAGCGATCCTGCAAGAAACCCAAGGCGCGCGCAGCAGTGATATTTCTGATGCGCTGTTGAAAGCTGTCGCAGAACTGGATGACCCGGACCAGGACAACACCGTTTTCACCGTCGTCAAACTTGGCGAGCGTCAGCAGGTAACGCAGCCTGCCGCGCAGGATACAACCTCGGTGCTGGTTCAGTTGCGCTCCGATCTGGGACGTCCCATGCCAGCTCAAGCGCCCGTCGCGGACCAGACGGCACCAGTCGTAGCTGAGCAAGAACCCACCGCCGCCACGCAAGCGCAGGCAGACATGCCGAGCAAACGTGTGATCCGTCTTGTCACATCAAACAGCCGGTCGTTTGACAAGCCAGCGGCGCCCGCGCCAGAAGCGGCCCCGGCTGAACAGGTCAGACCGCAAGGCCATACCAGTTGGTATCGCCGTCAGCGGTCACTGAACGACTAGGGCCGCCCTAAAGCTCGATTTCAGAACCTTCTTCCGGCTCAGGCACCCATACAGGGGCGTCTGGGCTACGACGCATGATGATATCGCCATTTGGCAAGAACTCTGGCGCTTCGTAGTTGCGCAGATCATCAACCTGTTCGAGCAAATCGCCAAAAGCAGGTCCAACCGATTGAATGAATTCCGCGAAAGCCGGTCCCATCTCTTCGACGTTTTCGCGCAGCGCCTCAAGCGTCGGTTCCATTTCGTCCATCAGGCCACGCATCAACATCCGCGCGCCCTCTTCCATCAGGCTTAGCCCTTCGCCCATTTCGGTCTCGGGCGCGTCTTCAGCAAGCGCGGGTGTCCACAAAAGCCCGGCAGCGACGGTCAATGCAAGTATCTGTTTCATGATTGATATGTAAGAAGACCGCCGCGCGATTTCAAATCACAAGTCAATGTCCAGCACGACCGGAAAGTGATCAGAGGCCTGCAACAGCGCGTTGCGCAACGCTTCGTTTGCATAGCATTTGGGATGATCGAAAGGGTGCCAGATTTGCCAGTTCGGCGACTTCGCCCGTAAGCCCGGTGAAACCATGATGTAGTCAAGCAGCGCCTGTAGGAACGGCCCCCCCTTTTGCGGGAACCGGGCCGTTACCGGGCTGGCGCCGATACGACGCCCCAGAACCATCTGCGCGTGAGGATCAAAAAGCCGCGCATCACTGCCCTCGCCCAAGACGATTTCGACCCCAGAGCGCCCAAAGAGCTTTTCATATTCATCTAGGCCCGGACCATCGTTGAAATCACCCAGCACGATCAGATCATCCCCCGCTGTCAGATGCTGCACCACCCGCTTGCGCAGCCAAACACATTGCGCCAGTTGCTTGCGCCGGTTCTGAATCGAAATGCGTGTGGCTTCGGCCTTGTTTCTGGCGCTATGAGGGGCTTTCGATTTGGCATGCACCCCGATTAGGCGGATCGGACCACCGGAAGTTGTCATTGCAATCTCAAGCGGTGGTTTTGACCAGACAATCGGGTCGGGATGGGCATCTACATCCACATCCATGTGAAACTCTCCATCAAAACGCGGCGCATCTGGCGCGCTAAGCGGATCATGGACCGCCGTGACGACATCAGGGTCATAAAGCAATGCGATTTCTTGCTGCGTGTCGTTGGTAAAACCCGTCACAGCATCGCGGGCACGCAGACCGAAACGCGCTGCAAAATTCTCTAGCGCGATACGCGAATCCCTGCTTGGGCTGGTATCAGGGGCCTCGATCACCATCACAGCGTCCGCGTCCATCCCCGCAAAGACCAACCCCAAACCATCGGTCTGTTCAGCCTTGGTCACGTCCCAGCGCGATGACCATGAACCATCGTCGATCAGCACCCCGTCATCGTCAAAAAGGCTTGTGAACCACTCTACATTGTAGGTGGCAATCCTCATGCGCGGTTGCCTTGGATTTCTTCCCAAGCGCGGTTAATCGCCACCATACGACGTTCGGCCAGTTTGACCGCTTCTTCCGGCACACCACGGGCAAGCATTTGATCAGGATGTGTTTCGCGCACCAGTTTGCGCCAAGCTGCGCGAACCTCATCCATCGGCGCGGACGGATCGACACCGATAATATCATAGGGGTCACGGTCGGCTTCGGCGACGAATTGGCCGCGGATCCCCCGAAAGCGCCGCTCATCAAAGCCAAAGATGTCTGCAACCTCTTGCAAGAAATCATCTTCCTTGGGGTGATAGACACCGTCCGCCATGGCAATATGGAACAGCCCCTCAAGCAGGTCGCAGAGCGGCCGGTCATCTTCGTCGTACATCGCCTTGATGCGCCGCGCGTAGATGTCGTAGCCTGCGATGTCCTGACGCGCGAGATTGAAGACACGCGCCGCGTTGGCCTCTTCCTCGGGCGGGATCAGGAAAACCTCGCGAAAGGCCACAACTTCATCCTTTGTCACCAACCCGTCGGCTTTGGCCATTTTCGCACCCAGCGCGATCACAGCGATGGTAAAACCCACCGTCCGGTCCGGCGCAGCCCGCAATTTGTCAAAGACAGCCAGCAGCCCCTCGCCCTTGGCAAGGGCGGCGATTGCTTCGGCCATTCGTGACCAAATCGACATGAAATCGGTCCTTTAAAGGGTCTTTTGCATCAAGACGAGATCAATCCAACGCCCAAACTTGAACCCCACTTCGCGCAGCGTTGCAACCTCTTGGAAGCCAAGGCGGGCATGAAACGCCACAGCGCCCGGGTTTTCCGCACTGCATCCGGCAAACATCGTGTGTTTGCCTGCGGTCTTGGCATGGATGCAAAGCGCCTCCATTAAGCGTCGCCCGCCGCCTTTTCCGTGGCTTTGGCGATGCAACATGATCGTATGTTCGACAGTAAACCTGTAGCCTTCCCCGCCACGAAACGGGAAATAGCGGGCAAAGCCCATGATATGCCGGCCGTCGTCCCAGACCAGACAATCCTGTGCAATCAGTTCGGCGACTTCATCCTTTGTCTTTTCAACGGGATTGAAGGTAATCGTTGTTTCACGGATTGCGTGGTTCCAGATCGCGGCGATTTGGTCCGCATCAGACGGGAGCGCCGCGCGGATCATGACAGCGTGCGGATGCCACTCGGGGTTTCAAATGTTGCCTTCAGCGCAAACGGGCCAGTCGCAACTTCGACGCGCGGATCGGCAAGCGCCATCATCCCCAACAAGGCATCTGCTTGTGGGTGATGCACCGCGAACGTGCGCAAGCGGCACCCGCTGGCTGGCAATCTGTCGGCAGGGTGCCGTGTGCCTTCGGCCCATTGGATCAGTGTCGGAAAGCCACCCCCATAGGGTAAACTGCCATCATCCGGCACCGTGATCTGCCATTCCAGATCCGCCCGCGTCAAAGCACGTGATGTGCCCGCTGCAGCCGGAGCCGTTGCAAGGGCCTCTGCCAGATTATCGGTTTGGCAGATCCAGTTGGCCAGACGCGGTGGCCCTGTGAAATTGTCCAGCCCGAACCACGCGTGCCCTGCCTCTGGCACAGCATCGGGATCTTTTGTGATGACCTCAAGGTACAGCCCATCTGCCAGGCCCAACAACGTATTGTGCGTGCCATAGCGCGGATGCTGCCCGCCGGGTTGGAGCTTCACACCCAGTTGATCTTCCACCCAAGCTGTACCCTCTGCCAGCGTGGTACAGGCAACGGCCAAATGGTCCAACTTCAGCATATCAGCTGCGCGCCTCGCGGATCAGTTCCAGAATATCCTGCGCCGCTTTGGGGATGTTCGTTCCCGGCCCAAAGATCGCCTTTACACCGCTGTCATAGAGAAACTGATAGTCCTGCTGCGGAATGACCCCGCCGCAAATCACGATGATATCTCCAGCGCCTGCATCTTTCAGCGCCTGCACCAATTTCGGTGCCAGCGTTTTATGCCCCGCCGCCTGCGAACTGATGCCAATCACATGCACATCATTGTCGATGGCATCCTGTGCCGCCTCGGCAGGGGTCTGGAACAGCGGCCCTACATCGACATCAAAGCCGATATCAGCAAAGGCGGTCGCAATGACTTTCGCGCCCCGGTCATGTCCGTCCTGGCCCATCTTCACCACAAGCATTCGCGGGCGGCGGCCCTCTTCCTCGGCGAAGGCTTCGACACTGGACTGGATCGCAGCAAAGCCTTCGTCACCTTCGTAGGCGGCGCCATAGACGCCTGCCAAAGTCTTTACCTCGGCGCGGTGCCGTCCGAATGCCTTTTCCATGGCCATGCTGATTTCTCCGACTGTGGCGCGGGCGCGCGATGCCGCGACCGCTGCCTCCAACAGGTTGCCGCCTTCATTGGCGCGGCGCGTGATTTCGCTCAATGCCGCCTCGCACGCCGCTTCGTCGCGGGCGGCTTTCGTGGCCTCGATGCGCGCGATTTGCGACAGGCGCACCGCCTCGTTGTCGATATCAAGAATATCAATCGGGTCTTCGTTGTCCTTGCGGTACTTGTTGACGCCCACGACAACTTCGGTCCCGCGGTCAATCCCCGCCTGCCGCTTGGCAGCGGTTTCCTCGATCCGCAGCTTGGGCATGCCAGAGGCCACAGCCTTGGTCATGCCACCCATTTCCTCGACCTCTTCGATCAGCTTCCACGCCGCTTCGGCCAGATCATGGGTCAGCTTTTCGACGTAATAAGACCCCGCCAGCGGGTCGACCACATTGGTCACGCCGGTTTCTTCCTGCAAGATCAACTGCGTGTTACGCGCAATTCGCGCACTAAACTCGGTTGGCAGCGCAATGGCCTCGTCCAACGCGTTCGTATGCAACGACTGCGTACCGCCCAGAACCGCGCTCATCGCCTCATAGGCGGTGCGGATCACGTTGTTGTAGGGGTCCTGTTCCTGCAACGACACGCCGGATGTCTGGCAATGGGTGCGCAGCATGGATGACTTGGGGTTCTTAGGCTCAAACTCGGCCATGATGCGCGACCACAGCAGACGGGCGGCGCGCAGTTTGGCGGCCTCCATGAAGAAATTCATGCCGATGGCAAAGAAGAAACTTAGCCGTCCGGCAAACTGATCGACATCCATGCCCCGCGCGATAGCCGTACGAACGTACTCACGCCCATCGGCCAGTGTATAGGCCAGCTCTTGCACAAGGTTCGCGCCAGCCTCCTGCATGTGATAACCGGAGATCGAGATCGAGTTGAATTTCGGCATTTCATTGGTTGTATATTCGATGATATCCGCAATGATCCGCATCGACGGTTCAGGCGGATAGACATAGGTGTTGCGGACCATGAACTCCTTCAGAATGTCGTTCTGAATGGTGCCGGACAACACATTGCGCGGATGCCCCTGCTCTTCCCCTGCCACAATGAAGTTGGCGAGGATCGGAATAACCGCCCCGTTCATCGTCATCGAAACCGAGACTTTGTCGAGCGGAATGCCATCAAAAAGGATTTTCATATCCTCAACACTGTCAATCGCCACACCGGCCTTGCCGACATCGCCTTCAACGCGGGGGTGGTCGCTGTCATAGCCACGGTGGGTCGCCAGATCGAATGCTACGGACACGCCCTGTTGGCCTGCCGCCAGAGCCTTGCGATAGAAGGCGTTGGATTCTTCTGCCGTAGAAAACCCCGCATATTGCCGGATCGTCCACGGACGGCCCGCATACATCGTGGCCTTCACACCGCGCGTAAATGGCGCCTCGCCAGGGATACCGCCCATGTGGGGCAGTCCATCCGTATCATCGGCGGTATAAAGCGGCTGGACAGGGATGCCCTCAAGCGTATCCCATGTGAGCGCCTCCAAAGGCTTGCCACGCAGCTCTTTGCGGGCAATCTCTTCCCATGTTTTCTTATCAGACATTGGTCCCTCCGGCAGGAATTTGGATTGGATACACGCATTTGTTTGCAGCAAATTGCGCTTGCCCCTTAGCTTTTCGCGCAAGCGCCTCTATATCCATGTTTATGAAGTTATTGATGAACATCGCGCTGGCCGCACTGATCGCTTTGCCCGCAGCGGCACAAGAACAAACTGTCTTGGAACGCTGGGAAGAAACGCCCACGACCATCTTTGATGGCAGCGAAATCGTTTTAAGCGAATTGCAATGGATGGTGCGCCCGCTTGTGGTTTTTGCAGATACGCCCAATGACCCCCGCTTTCGCCAGCAGCTTGATCTGCTGATGGCCGATATGGACCGGTTGGCCGAGCGTGATGTGCTGGTCATCACTGACACAGACCCTGCCAATATGTCCGAACTGCGCACCGCATTGCGGCCACGCGGATATATGATGGCATTGGTCGGCAAAGACGGTCGGGTGGCCCTGCGTAAGCCCGAGCCATATGACGTGCGCGAGCTGTCACGATCCATCGACAAGATGCCATTGCGCCAGCAAGAGATCGACGACCGCCGCATGGTGCAGCCGTAAGGACGCGACGCAAAAAGCCGCGTCCAAAGTTTGGACTTGACCGTATCCGGGGTCATTCAAACTCCATAATGACTGCATCCACAGCGAGGCTATCGCCCGCTTCTGCGTTGATTGCTTTGACCGTACCTTTGCGTTCAGCGCGTAGGATGTTTTCCATCTTCATCGCTTCAACGGTGCAAAGCGCCTGACCCTCTTGCACTTCGTCGCCTTCGGCCACGTCGATTTTCACCACCAGACCCGGCATCGGGCAAAGCAGTTGCTTGGAAGTATCCGGCGGCAGCTTTTCAGGCATAAGCGCCGCAAGCTCTGCCTGCCGCGGTGTGCGCACGTGCACTTTCAGATCAGCACCGCGATAGCGGACACGGAACCCACCCGAAATCTTGCCGATCTTCAACACCAAAGGTGCGCCATCCACGCTTAGGCGCGCCAGTGGGTCACCTGGTGTCCAGTCGCTTTCCACCCGCAAGGTCTGGCCATCAATCTCGACACTTGCGCCGGATTTATCCGCGCTGATTGTCACGTCATGCGATTGCCCTTGCAAGCTGACGACCCAGTCTGCGCCCACATGCCGTTCGTGGTTGTCCATGCGGCCCGAAATACGCGAGCGCCGGATTTCAGCCACACGGTGCATGGCCGCAGCAGCCGCAGCAATGCGGGCGCATGTGTGCTCAGACAAAGTGACGCCATCGAATCCGTCCGGATATTCTTCTTCGATGAAGGCAGTTGTCATTTCGCCGCTGGTGAACTTGGGGTGGTCGTAAACCGCAGCAAGAAATGGCAAGTTGTGCCCGATGCCTTCGACCTCGAACCCGTCCAGCGCAAGCCGCATTTCCTCAATCGCGCTGTCACGGAACGGCGCCCATGTGCAGAGTTTGGCGATCATCGGGTCGTAATACATGCTGATCTCGCCGCCCTCATAAACGCCGGTGTCATTGCGCACCGCGCGGGTCGGCGTGGCCTCTTCGACGGGTGGACGATAGCGTGTCAGACGCCCGATCGACGGCAGGAAGTTACGGTAAGGGTCTTCGGCATAAAGGCGGCTTTCCATCGCCCAGCCGTTGATTTTTAGATCCGACTGCTGGAACGGCAATTTTTCACCTGCCGCGACACGGATCATCTGTTCGACCAGATCGACGCCGGTGATCAGCTCGGTCACAGGGTGTTCCACCTGCAAACGCGTGTTCATTTCAAGGAAGTAGAAGTTGCGGTCGCCGTCCACGATAAACTCAACCGTACCGGCACTGGTGTAGCCCACAGCCTGCGCAAGTGCGACGGATTGTTCGCCCATCGCTTTACGGGTCGCTTCATCAAGGAACGGGCTTGGGGCCTCTTCAATAACCTTTTGGTTGCGACGCTGGATCGAGCATTCACGCTCAGGCAGATAGACCGCATTGCCGTGACTATCGCAAAGCACCTGAATTTCGATGTGGCGCGGTTGGGTGACGAATTTTTCAATAAAGATGCGGTCGTCGCCAA
>JALQUF010000097.1 GCA_023263855.1 Yoonia sp.
AGCCGGATGATGTCTACATGGTCGTCGCTTATTTTGTGCTGGTCACGAAACACGCCTTCGACTTGAAACCCGAACTTCTTGTGAAGGCCGATCACCGGTTCATTGAACGCCAACACTTCGCAAGAAAGCTTATGCAGTTTCAGGGTGCTAAAGACATGTTCCAGGGCCAAGAACTCCATGCGGGACCCTGTTCCCTTCGGTGCCGTCGGACTTGCATAGAACGCCCAGAAACAATTCCCATTGCTCGCGTCAATCTGCGTAAATCCGACGATGCCTAGTGGGACTTCGCCGCTCTCATACATGAAATACGCTTGATCGTCACGTTCAGAGGTATGCGTCCACCATGCCTGATGCTCTTCAACAGATATTTCGTGGCGTGTATACATCTTCGAGGCAATCTTGGGGTGGTTTCGCCAGGACCGCATCAGTTCCAGGTCATGCCTAGTCAGTGCGCGTAGTGTTCCGATCGGCGTCATGGCAAGGTTCCCCCTTTCATCATCGATTTTTCAATACATGTCGTAACCCTGTCGGAGCCTGCGCCATCGCAGATATCGGCAGCCTTTTTCGACATCTCGCCCAACCGCGACGGAGCCTCTGCCAGCGCGACCTGCAGCCTGTCGGCAAACTCTGGAGCGTGCAGCGGGCCGGGATCGAGCGCGGCGCCCGCAGCGCTCAGCGCCTGTGCGATCCCGGCCTGGTTGTCGGCAATCTGCACGATGATCGCGGGCAGACTCAATGCGCATCGCTCCCACGTGGTCGATCCCGCAGAGCCGATGGCGAGGTCGGCGGCGGCCATGCGCGCGGCCATGTCGTCGACGTCCACCTCCACCTGCGTGGGGCGGGGCATGTCGCGCGCCAGTGCGCGGACCCGCTCTAGCGCCGGGGCGTTGCGGCCCATGATGACGGTGATGCACAGGTTACGGGGCAAGGGGGTATCGCGCAGGGCGTTCAGCACGACCGACGTGGCATCGACCCTGTCCACCCCGCCAAGCGAAATCAGCAGGTGCCGCAACCCCCGCCCCGCCCGCGCCGCCAGCGCCCCGGCCCGCGCCGCGGCGAATTCGGGGCGCAGCAGGGCGTAGCGCGGCCCCACAAGGCGCGTGCAGGTCTCCGGCACCAGCCCGTCATAGTCGCCCGCCCCGTGGCCAAGATTCTGGTCCAACAGCATGTCACAGGTATGGGGCCGGTCGGCGAGGTCGTCGATCACCATCAGCCGTGTGGCTTCGGGGCAGGCCTGCCGCTGCCAACGCATATCAAATGCGTAATGATCCATAACCAGCCAGTCTGGGGCATCGTCGAGCACCGCCCGCGTCTCGGCGGCGTCCTGCGCCCAGCCCACCCCGGCCCAGTGCGCATGCGCGGGCGGGCCTTGCGATGCCGCGTCCCCCGGCGCGGGTAGCAGTGTCACCGCGAAACCCTCATCCGCGATCCGCTCGCCCAGATGACCGGGCAGGGCCCGGGTGACAAAGCGGCACGTCGCCCCCGCCCCCCACAACGCCCGCGCCAGTGTCAGGCAGCGCATTACGTGGCCCGTGCCGATCTCGAGCGAGGCATCGGTGCGGAAGGCGATCTTCATGCGCCGTCACCCATCTGCAAGGCGCGCATGATCAGTTCTGCCCGCTGCCAATCCTCTTCAGTGTCGATGTCCTGCACCCGGTGGCGCGGCAAGGCTAAGCCCTGCGCGCCCGCTTCGAATATCCCCCGCCCGCTTGTCCAGCTTTCGGCGCGTCCCCAGTAGAACTGCCCGGCATCGTGCCAGGCCTCTTCCAGGTCCTGCGAGCGGGTCTGCATATGCGCGGGGTCGAACATCTCAACCCGACCGGATGCATCGCGGCGGAGCGCCCGATGGATGGGAAAGGCGTAGGTCGTCATGCACAGAACGAAGGGCGCACCGGTCTCGGTGAGCTGCGCCAGACCGGCGTGCAGATCGGCAGCGGCAACAAAAGGCGATGTCGCATAAAGGCAGCAAACCGGCGTCTGGTCCTGCACGCCCAACCTTGCGATGGCATCGGCGATGACCGGAACGGTCTGCGTGTGGTCGTCGGCAAGCTCTGCGCTGCGAAGAAAGGGCACCTCGGCCCCGGCTTCTTGCGCCACTCGGGCGATTTCATCGTCGTCGGTCGAGACGACGATCCTATCGAAACAGCCGCTGTCCATGGCGGCCCGGACGGGCCACGCGATCATCGGGCGCCCGCAGAAGGTGCGGATGTTCTTGCGTGGGATCCGCTTGGACCCGCCCCGCGCCGGAATGATGCAGATGCTCATGCCAGCGCCTCGGATATGGCTGTCACTACCTGCCCCTGCTCGTCATCGGTCAGCCCGGCGTGCAGTGGGATCGAGATGGCGCGGGCGTAGTAGTCCTCAGAAGCCGGAAAATCGCCGGGCGCGAAGCTCATGGCGCGATAATAGGGCTGCAGGTGAACAGGGATGTAATGCAGGTTCACCCCGATACCGGCGGCGCGCAATGCCTCGAAAACGCTGCGGTGGCGGGCTGCGTCATCGAGCCGGATGACATAGAGATGCCAAGAGGAATTCGCCTCGTGCTGCCGGCCGGGGCGGCGCAGGGCCAGATCGGCCAGCGCGGCGTCATAGGCATCAGCCAGCGCGCGGCGCCGCGTTATGAAGGCGTCGAGCCGGTCCATCTGGCTGAGGCCTAGGGCCGCCTGCATCTCGGTCATGCGGTAGTTCCAGCCCAGTTCCAACTGCTGGTAATACCACGGCCCGTCTGGTGCGTGGGTCATCAACGCGGGGTCGCGGGTGATGCCGTGGCTGCGCAACCGTTCCATCCTGCCAGCAAGGCCTGCGTCATTCGTCAGCGCCATGCCGCCTTCGGCAGTGGTGATGATCTTGACCGGGTGAAAGCTGAACACGGTGATGTCGGAATACCTACAATTGCCCACTGGTTCACCAAGGTAATCGGCCCCGATCGCGTGGCTGGCATCCTCAATGATCCGAACGCCATGGGTGCGGGCGAGATTTGCGATACGCGCCATGTCAGGGGATTGGCCACACATATGAACCGCGACGATGACCTTCGGCAGGCGACCAACGCGCGCTGCGGCTGAAAGCTTTGCTTCCAGTGCGTTTGGGCAGATGTTGAAGGTGTCAGGGTGAATATCGACAAAATCCACTTCCGCCCCGCAATAGCGAGCGCAATTGGCGGATGCAACAAAGGTGATAGGTGAGGTCCACAGCAAATCATTTGGCCCAAGACCCAGCGCGAGGCAGGCAATGTGCAATGCCGAGGTGGCCGAATTAACCGCTACAGCATGGTGAGCACCAACGCGACTGGCGACCGCTTCTTCGAAGCGAGGTACTATCGGTCCCTGGGTCAGGCAAACTGAGCGCAGAACCGCTTCGACGGCAGAGATGTCGTCTTCGCTAATGATTTGACGACCGTAGGGGATCATCAGATTGCACCGATCTTGTCATGATGTGCTGTGATCCAGTCAGCCAATGCTGTTTCCGCCATCCAGTCGGGATTGAGATCGCTTACATAGACGAAACCATCAGATACTTTGCATCCATCCTTGATGCGTGCTGGATCATCGGACCATCCGTTTATTGCAGGCAGGATCTTAAAGTGTGCGTCATATTCATAGGTGAATGGGGCGTCCTCAATCCCAATCATCTGCTCATGCAACTTTTCGCCTGGGCGGATCCCAACAATATCTTGGCGTGCATCGGGGGCAATAACGCGGGCGATGTCTGTGATCTTCATTGATGGGATTTTCTTAACATAAATTTCGCCGCCTATCATGTCCTCGAATGCGTGCCACACTAGTTCAACACCTTGCTCGAGGCTGATCATGAACCTGGTCATTCGGGGGTCTGTAATCGGCAGCATTCCTTTGTCTGCAACCGACATGAAAAACGGAATGACTGAACCACGAGAGCCCATCACGTTGCCATAGCGCACGACCGAGAAGCGCGTTTCATGCTCTCCAGCATATGCATTGCCCGCAACAAAGAGCTTGTCAGACGCCAGTTTTGACGCGCCGTAAAGGTTGATCGGGCTCGATGCTTTATCAGTGGAGAGAGCGACGACCCGCTTGACGCCCTTATCAATGGCAGCGTCGATCACATTCATCGCGCCTGTGACATTGGTCTTAATACACTCGAACGGGTTGTACTCCGCCGTCGGCACGATCTTGGTGGCGGCTGCATGAACGACATAATCCACTCCGTCGAAGGCGCGGTAGAGCCGGTCGCGGTCGCGCACATCGCCGATAAAAAAGCGCACCCGGCTGTCGTCCCCATAGAGCTTGGCCATCTCCCATTGCTTCATCTCGTCGCGCGAGAAAATGATAACCTTTTTCGGACTGTACCGCTCTAGCATCATCGGCAAGAACGCATGTCCGAAAGAGCCTGTGCCGCCTGTGATCAGGATAGTAGAGTTATTAAACATATTAGCGTCTCGGATGATTGATGTTTCGGTTAAACGGAATTGAAAGCTAGGTGTTTCGCCTTTGGCTGTTGCAGTTCCGATTGGGGGTTGATGTAGACTGCTACGATTTCTCTGAATGTGGTATTTTGGGCAACAGCATATCCCATTTTGAACAAGCTACGCTTCACTCTGTCCAGCAAGTTCATGCAGCCAAATCGTATCACCGTGCTATGACGGTGTGCGAGCATTGAGACCTATTCCATGCCGGGGAGAGCAACGATGCAAGACATCACGTCTTGCTCAGTCAGGTTATCAATCGGCCTTCTAGGTTGTACGTTTGCATCCAATAGTGCATGTGAGATGACTTGGCCTTTTAACGTGATCTATCCGTTTGCTCACCATTAAGGACTGGGCGGCCATTTCCCCAACATTGATGGGCAAATAGCCAATAACGCAAACCGCCGACACCAAATGCCCGATAACGCATGCTCTGACCCTTACTGCCCATCATCCAACGGCGTTTCACTGATCTCACCTCTCAAGCTTTCAATCTCGGCTTTCAGCGCATCGTACTCGCGCATTTTCCTTTGTAGGAAACGTCCTGTCATCTTGGCCTTTTCGGCAATGCCTTCGGGGGTCAGCACATAGGCATAGCGCAGTTTACTGTCCGAGGCGCGGAAGTTCTCGACCTTGATTGCGCCCTTCGCGATCAGTGCGTTGATGCAATAATTGATGCCGCCAAGGCTCACGCCAAGCTCACGCGCAAGATCGCGCTGGGACATCTTTGGGTTTTGCGCGATGGCGCGCATCACGCGAAAGCGTACTTCGGCACGGTCACTCAATTCGCTGTCATCGGGTGTCGCCACGGCTACCGCACCAGAGGTCACTGACGTGATCTGTGCGGAGGGCGCAAAAGGTTATTTGCGTTCATGGATGAACGCATCCCAGTAATGAGGCTTCGTTTCAAGCAAAGACTGTATGTCTTGTCCAAGATACCAACATGGGTGGTATCTACTGTGTCGTGGTTGTCACACCGTTAACACAGGTAGAGGTCGTTGTTTCGCATCCCTTTGGGGTGCGTCACGATGTCCGTATTTGGGTTTTAAGGCTTGCGGTGGTGCGCGCGCGTCAGGCCAGTCGTCCGGCTGGGCAGCCCTGCCAGACTGGCTCCGCGCCTAGCCTCGCTTTTCGGAAAGCGTATAGATCGATCTTTGCGTGCCGGGCAAATGGTGCAGGTACCCGGCATCTACAACTTCTTTCAGCGCGCGGAAGTAACTGCTGCGTGACACCCCGGCAAGCAATGTGTGCTGGCGAATTTGCTCGCTTTCGAACTTGTCTGCGGTTTCTGCCAGTATTGCGGCGGCATAAAGGATATTCTTTTCGATACGGCCCAGATCGTCCAATCCTAGGTCACGCTCCATCCCGAAAAGTATTTCTTTGAGATGTGCGAGCTGCGCAATGCTTTTCATCTCTGTCTCCAAAAATTGAATGATCGTTCAAAGATTATAAGCATACAGCAGAGTTGGTGTTCTTGACAATCCTCAACGCAAGTCCCAATTTAGGGATATAGTTCTTAACCAGTAACCCCCGCCTCTCCGTCCTGCGTTTCATCCCAGTTGAAAACTTCCCCGGGACGGAGGGGGTTTTTGCTGCGCATGTGTTTTGTCCGACCAACCTGCGCCTGGATTCGCTTTGAATTGAGGTGGTGGACAAGTCACAGCCAATGGTTGAGTATCGCCGCGAGGAGGTGATGTGATCATGATTTGATCACATCGTACATAGTCAATCGCATGCAATTCATCATTGTCACCGCCGCATACATCTTTTGTTATGCGCTGACCGTTTTTATTGTCACGCCGCTGCAAAGTATGGTGCTTCCTGAGGTGACTGCCTTTGCAAGCCTCGTCTTTTTCCCACATGGTGTGCGCGTACTCGCGACTTGGGCCTTTGGCTGGAGGGCCATACCTGGGCTCTTGTTCGGCGCGGTGATTTGCACTCTCCTGCTCACGCCTGCAGACTATGCTGAACTTCTCAGGTCAGTGGTGTTGGAGGCTATTTTTCTTGGCTCCGTTGTTGCTTTCGGCGCTTTTGAAGTGGCCCGGCTCGCTGGATATGATTTTTACTGGCGGCCAGCGAACAGGCTTAACTGGAAGGGCCTCATCGTTATCGGAGCCGTGGCCTCGATTGCAAATTCAGTCGGCAGCACACTGATCTACGCGGGCCTCATCGGTATTAATCAGCTGGATAACGTTCTGCTGATTTACGCAGCTGGGGATCTGATCGGTCTTGTTGCCTGCATGTTGCTGCTGATGCTTGGGTTTCGCTGGGCGCGCCTTATTGGCGCAGCCAAAAAGTAATGACTGCGTCATGCCCGATTGCTGGCACAAGCCCGCATCCGGTCTTATTTCCCAGAATACGCGCGATACCACCGGACAAATTGCGCAATGCCATCGCGGAAATCTGTTTGTGGGCGATACCCAGTGAGCGTTTTTAGCAAGTCTGCATTGGCCCAGGTCGCCGGCACATCGCCTGTCTGCATGCCCATGTAGTTGCGCACAGCCTTTTGCCCCAGGCAGTCCTCGATCGCGTCCACGAAATCAAGCAGACGCACCTTGTCAGAGTTTCCGATATTGATCACGCGGTAGGGGGCCGCAGGTGAAAGGCTGTCACCTTCAGGGACAATGCCGTCTTCAGGGCGGACCGGGGCGACATCAATCAGCAGGCGGATCGCGCGCACCAAGTCATCGACATAGGTGAAATCGCGATACATGTCGCCGTGGTTGTAGATGTCGATCGGCCGCCCATCAAGAATGGCATCGACGAATTTATACAGGGCCAGATCGGGCCGGCCCCAGGGACCGTAGACGGTGAAGAACCTGAACATTGTCGTCGGGAGATCATAGATATGGGCATAGGCATGCCCCATGCTTTCATTTGCCTTTTTGGTGGCGGCATAGATCGTCAGTTGCGTGTCGGCTTTTTCGGTCTCACTGAACGGCATTTCGGTGTTGGCGCCGTAAACCGATGAGGTCGAGGCCATCAGCAGATGCTGCACCTCAAGTCGGCGTGCGGCCTCCATCACGTTGAAAGTGCCAATGACATTGCTATCAAGGTAGGACCGTGGGTTCTCAAGGCTGTACCGCACGCCCGCCTGTCCGGCGAGGTGGATGATCACATCGGGCGCGAAAGCATCCGCGATTTCGTCGAACTTCGCCTGATCTTCGAGCATGCCTTCAGTCGCATCAAAGTTCGGATTTTGCAGCAGCATCGCATGCCGCCGCTGTTTCAGCGCAACATCGTAATAATCCGTCATGCCGTCATAGCCGTAGACGGTAAAGCCTTCTGACAGCAGCAACTTGGCAAGATGGAAGCCGATAAAGCCGGCGGTGCCTGTGATCAGGATTTTCTTCAAGTCAATCGCCCCTGTCTTTCGTTCTCTGAAACGTGCCGCTTTCGTATAGTCATCTTATCCATCGCAAACACTGTCTTTGTTAGTGCTTGCAGGATGGTTTGACGCAGTTCTGCGGTTACACCGGTGGGTCTTAGCGATGTAACGAAGCAAGCGCCACCGCAACCAGCGATCCGTCGATAGCTGCGCTGCTTATCCGCTCCGTTTCTCAAGGTCGCGTCCTGCGATGCTCACAGGTGTCGCCCGCCCCATAATATCGACCAAAAGGCGGATGCGCCCGGCTTCATCCGCAGAGACCACCTGCGCGATCCATCCTGCAAAGGGGCCATTGATCACACCAACCTGATCGCCTGCCTGAAAGTCCGAAACGGCGTTCAGCATTCCATCTTTTGTGGTGATCCGCAGCAAACCCGCCGCGATGTCTGCAGGCAGCCTTGCGGGATGACCATCTGTTCCCGCAACGACCCGAGTAACACCACGTGTGTTTGCGACCGCACGCCAATTGATGGGCTGCGCCGACATGGCAAAGAACAAATACCCGGGGAAAAGCGGCTTCTTGACTGTCCGCAACCCATAGCGTGACTGCTGCGATACATCACGCAATGGCATCAAGGTTTGAAAGCCTTGCCGGGCAAGATTTAACTTGGCGAGATTCAGGCCATTGGGCTTGAGCTGCACAACATGCCATATGGGTTGGTCATCGTCATTCTTCATGGACACGCCCGCTGAAAAGGTACCCTGGTCACACCATGCTCGGCCTAGAAAGCTTCTGCTCTGTACTATGGCATGAGCCAGCCCCACAAACCAAGCGCTTGCTTTGGCATGCCTGCTTACGTGTCATAGTAGGTTTGATACGACCCATAACTGTCTGCATAGCCATAGCGCTTCATCCCGCGCGGGGAAATCTGGCTCAACACGAGGCCAGCCACCTTGACGTTGACCTGATCAAACGATTTCAGTCCCTCAATTACCTGCCGGTACGACGTTTTATCCCATTGCACCGTATAAACCGTGGTATCGACCCAGCGTCCGATAATGCGGGCGTCCGCAACAGCGAGAACCGGCGGCGTATCGATGATGATATAGTCGTACCGTTCACGCAGCGTATCCAGAAACGCGCCGAAACTGTCTGATGAGAAAATATCAGCCGCATTTGTTTGCGATTTATCGCCAAAGAGCACATCGAAATTCATGCCGGGCAACTGCGTCAACGCTGCCTCCAAGGGGATTTCGCCCAACATCACACTAAGAAACCCCTGCTTTTCGGGCACATCAAAATAGGTGTTCATCACGCGGCGGCGGATGTCCCCCTCGATCAAAAGCACCTTTTTTCCCAATCTGGCAAGATTGACCGCCAGTGCAAGCGATTGTGTCGTCTTACCTTCCCCAGGGACAGAAGACGTGGACATGATGATTTTGGGATGTTTGTCCAAATTTGCCAGCAGCAGTGACGTGCGCAAGTTCCGGAAAGCTTCGGCTACGGCCGAGTTTGGCTTGTCTTGCAAGTACTGCAGAACCTTCTTTCGGCTGCGTGCTGGTACAAGGGGGATCTGCCCGACAACGGGAAAGCCAGTCTGTGCTTCCATATCTTCGGCTGTGCGGAAGGTATTTTGCGCAAACTCGCGCAAGAGGACCAGACCGGACCCGCCCAATCCGCCCACGATCAACGACAGCGCCAAGATGATACCGGTGCGTGGTGCGGAGGGTTCGTTCGGCACCACTGCATATGACAAAATGCGGCTCTCTGCTTGCTGCAAACCTTGCTGGACAGATGTTTCTTTCAGCCTGCTCAAGAAGAACTCGTAGATCAGGCGGCTTGCCTCTGCTTCGCGTTGCAGCTGCTGCAGCGCGACCAGTTCATCCGACTGTGTCTCGATGCTTTCGGAAATCTCAGAAATTGTCAGCGCAATCGCCTGTTGCTGGGCTTCGGATCGATCCCGCTCCAACGTCGCGCGGGCGATAACATCTGCAAAACGCGCTTGAAACTGTTGTGGTGCTGCAGCTGTTGCGCCGGTCGCAATCAAGCGGTCGAGGGCGGGGTCATTGGCAACCTCTGCCATGCGCGCGCGATCATTCGATGCCAGCGCGTCATTCAGTTCTTCAACCCGTGCCCTGTTTGCGGCGGCGGCCTCGACCGTATCGGTTTGCCGATCACGCAAGTCCTTTAACTGGCGGTTCAGTGCGACAAGTCCCTCCGGGCTGATCAGATCAGTGTTGCTGCTGAATGCCTTCAGTTCGCTTTCGGTCGTTTCCAGCTCAATCTGCAGCTCAGCGACACGCTCAGTTAGCCACGCGGTCGCCTCCGCGGTCTTTTCAAATTTCAGAACGATTTGGTCTTCAACATAAAGCTCGGCCAGGCGATTGGCGATAAGGGCTGATTTTGCAGGGTCTTCCGTCACAACAGAGATGTTGAAAACATAGCTCTGCCGGACGTTTGAAACAGTAATCTGTTCCAATGCCGCGTTGATCACCGCATCGCGGATGGCTTGATCGGATCGCAGATCGTCAGACAGCGTTTGTCCCAAAATGTTTTCGCGCACAGCGTCAGAAATGCTACCCAAGGACAAAAGTGGGACTTCGCGCAGCGTCGCATTGAATTCCGGGTCGGCAACAAGATTCAGATCGTCAACGACTTTGCCAATCAATCGGCGAGACCGCAGCACCTCAACCTCGGTGTTGATCGTAACCTGATCACCAGACAGGCCTGACATGACGCTCTCGATATCGACAATCTGTTCCTGGCGGCTTTCCAAGGCCACGGAAGCGGTGGTCGTATAAACAGGCGTTGCGAGTCCGTAAGCGTAGTAGCCGCCCGCAACAAGCGCGATAAGCCCACACAAAGTGATCCACAACTTTCCGCGCCACAACGTCCCGAACAAGGCGCCCAGATCAATCTCATCATCTGCAGGTGGCGCAACAGGTTGTGCACCCTTAGAGATATCATAAAGGTGGCGTGTCATGATGTACCTTCTGGCTACATTGGTGTCCAAGCATCTTACGCAGCAGCGCCTGATGTTGGTTCGGCAGTGTGAACAGCATTGTCGTTTATTGGTTAATATCTGGCAAACGCATAGTGTTCAACCACTGCGCGATTATTGGGCGGGCGCTGCATCCGCACAAATAAACACACAATGGTCTTCTGCGATGCTGGCCGCTGTAAGGCGCCCGGTCTCGTAGGCGCCAGTATCAATCGCAATGCGACTGTTTTGGTTTGCCGGTTCCTTTACAATTGTATGCCCGTGAACAATGCAAGCCCCGTCTTGCCGAGGGGTGTTCAGGAAGTCACGATGCCCCCAAAGCATCGACTTTGTTTTCTGCGCACCGGGGGGTAGCGCGGGGTCCATCGCGGCATGGACGCACCACATATTGCCGCTGTTCCAAGACAGTGGCAATTGCTGTAACCAAGCGCGCATACCTGCGGGCATGGCGGCTTCGAGTGCGTCACAGGCTGCAATGATTTCATCCGGGGTCGCGTTTTGTGATATGTTGTGAATACCGAAATCCGCCAATGTGCCCAGACCGCCATTGCGCAGCCATCCCGCGCCCCGTCCCAATGGATCATCGATAAAATCCAGCATCATCCTTTCGTGGTTGCCCATCAGGCAGACAACATCATCGGGGCGGTGTTGTGCCAAATCAAACAGCCGGGCCAAAGTACCCGCAGCCTGCGGGCCGCGATCCACGTAGTCGCCCAAAAAAACCAGCTTCTGATTTTCGTCGGGGTCAATTTTTGCCAAGAGGCTATTCAATAGATCAAGGTGGCCATGGATATCACCGATCGCAAAGAAAG
>JALQUF010000098.1 GCA_023263855.1 Yoonia sp.
CAACGGTCCGCGATATAGGCAAGTTGCCGCATCTGCGCGGGGTTCAGCGTGCCATAAGGTACCGCCACCCGCAGCATATAGGCGTGCAGTTGTAGATAAAGGCCATTCATCAGGCGCAGTGGCTTGAATTCGTCCTCGGTCAGTGAGCCGTCAATACGGCGTTCCACTTGTCCACGGAATTGCGCGACGCGGGCACGCACGAAGGCTTCATCGAAATCGTTGTAGGTGTACATTATGACAGCTCCACTTGTTTGCCGTGGGCATAGTTGGACGGGCCGCGCGTGCGGAATTCTTCGCGGAAATGCGTGGGTTCGGGGCCGTTCACGCCCAATCTGGCATCGGCCAGATATGCGCCGGCGATCTCGTCAATCCGCGACTGCGCTTCAAGCAAGCGCAGATCGGCGTGTGCTTCATCCGTCATCAATTCGGCCTCTGCCATCGTGCGGGTCCATGTATCGGCTTCGGTCAGCCAGACCGCGTCGCCTTCCAGCAGCGCGTTGGCGGTGACGACTTTGGGGGTGAATGTCCGGGGCATTATGCAAACTCCTTGCGTTGGCGCAGGTTGGCGGCGGCACTGCGCGGGGCGAGGCCGTAAAACGTGATGGCGGGGCCTTTGAGGTCGGCTTGGGTCAGGGTTGGTTCAAGCTCGGCCAGCGTTGTTGCGATGATCTGTTGATCGGCGCGGCTGACATTTTCGATGATCGTCACGGGCGTTGCGGGGTCTGCCCCATGCATGAGCAGACGGCCCTGGATAAAACGGGCGGATTTTTTGCCCATGTAGATCGCGGCAACCTCGCCATGTTGCGCCAGCGCTTTCCAGTCGTGATCGGCATAGCCTTTGGTGTCGTGGCCTGTGATCAGGCGGACAGCAGAATTTCTGCCGCGTTTCGTCAGGCTTTGGCCAATGCTGGCAACAGCGGCAGAAGCGGCGGTAATGCCGGGGATGATGGTATAGGGGATGTCATGCGCTGCGATGGCTGCGATTTCCTCGTCCACGCGGCCAAAGACTGTGGGATCGCCTGCCTTCAGGCGCACAACATGGTGCCCATCCAGCGCATGCTGCACGATCAGCGCGTCGATGTCGGCTTGCGCCATGGATTTGCCGAAGCCCTCTTTGCCTGCGTCAATGATGACTGCCTCTCGGCGGGCGAGTTCGAGGATTTCGCCCGTCACCAAACGGTCGTGGATCACCACATCGGCCTTATCCAGCGCGTTGCGCGCTTTCAGTGTCAGCAGTTCAGGATCACCGGGGCCAGCGCCGACCAGATCAACGGAGCCGGCTTTGGCCTTTTGCATCACATGCACGTCGAGAAGGGCTTCGAGGGCGGGGATGACGGCTGCTTCACCGTCATCGGCCAATGCCTTTGGACCACTGCCAAAATAGAAGGACGACCAGAAATCGCGGCGCTTGCGGCCCATGGGCAGCACGTCAACCGCATGGCGAAAGGTTTTGCCTATGCGCGCGAGCACACCCAAGGATGTGGGCAGGCGTTCCTCAAGATCGGCTTTGATTGCACGCGCCAACACAGGGGCCGCGCCTTCGGTGCCGATTGCGACGGTCACAGGATCACGGTCAACGATGGCGGGGGTAATGAACTGGCTGTCAGCAAGGTTGTCAACGATATTAACCAGTGCCCCTTCGGCGTGGGCAATGGCCGAGACGCGGGTATCTTCAGCGTCATCTTCGTTGGCGGCATAGAAGAGGGCTGCACAAAGCGCATCACCGGGTTCCATCGCGCGTTCAATAATCTGCAGCTTGCCTTGATCTGCCCATTTGCGAATGTCTTCAGCGATCTCTGCTGCGATGACGGTCAGGTGGGCTTCGGTTTTCATCAGCAGGCGCAGCTTGGCCATGGCGGCGTCACCACCGCCCGACAAGACGATGCGGCGGCCTGCGACGGCAAGAAAGATTGGAAAGTGTTTCATGGTGTCACCTGCTGATTTCTTGGGTTCAATATAGAATAATGTTCTGATATTTGCCTCCCCATGCGAGTTGATAAGGATGATTGTTCTGCCTTGCCTCGAGTTAGGACCATGTGTTCTGCAATTTTGGAGATATGAGAATGTCGGTACGGATAGACGCGACAGACCGAAAAATTCTGGCGGCCCTGCAAGCGGATGCCGCACAGTCTTTGGACGAAATCGCCAAGACGGTGGGGTCTTCAAAGACCCCTGTTTGGAATCGCATTCGCAAAATGCGCGAGGCAGGGATTATCGGGCAACAGACCGTTGTACTGGATGCCGAGGCGCTGGGGTTTGAGGCGTGTTTTTTCGTGCTGATCCGCACATCCGAGCATGACGCAGAGTGGCAGGGGCGGTTCCTCAAGGCGCTGAAATCGCGGCCCGAGGTGCAAGAGGCGCACCGTTTGGCAGGTGATATCGACTATATCCTGAAGGTGCGGGTGCAGAATGCGCGGGCCTATGACACGTTCTATCAGGCACTGATTTCTGAGGTAAAGGTGCATAACGTGACGGCGCTTTTGTCGATGGAAGAGATCAAGTCGACGGTGGCGCTGCCGCTCTAGGGTAGGTCAATTCCATTATAATTGAACGTAGTTCACAAAATGTATTGACGCAGGGTGTCCGTCATTCTATCTAAATGAACAATGTTCACAAATGGAATGGAAACATGCCGAAATTCAAAATACTTTTGACCCTTGCCACCGTGTCACTGGCTGCGGCTTGTGCCGCGCCAAGTGTGCAGCATACGGCACAATCCGCCGACCACAGCGCAGAAGCGGCCAGCCACGGGGTAAGCGCAGTTGCATCCGGCGCGGCGACCGTTTCTGCGGTACCTGTCTTGGCAACCGGGGCGGCGCTGTCCGTTTCCGGGGCTGCGATAGAAAGCGTGGGTGCAGCGTCGGTTGATGTCGGTGCAACTGCATTGGAGGCAGGACTTGGCGCGCAAGCGCCGCACTGTACCACAACATCGAACGCTGCCTGTGTGGTGCCAAATGGCCCACCGCTGTTGGATTAAGGAGGGCATGGAATGACACGTTTTCTGACCGTCGTTCTTCTACTTGTCGTGATCCTTTTGCCTGCGACGTCTTTTGCAGGCAGCAGTGCCGCAAGCAATCCTGTCTTGCCTGCGGATGAGGTTGCCAGTTTTGCAAACAGGGTGCAGCGCGATTTGGCCGCGCGCGGTGCCAATGTGGCCATCGTGTCGCGGGTGGGGCGTGATCCTGCTGTGCTGCCTGAGGGGATCAACTATACTCATGTGGCGTTTTGGGTCTACGCCCGGATCACCAAGGCCGATGGCAGCACCGGGATGGGCTACCGCGTTTATAACTTGTACCAGCGGGACGGTGACTTGACCCAAAGCGATCTGGTGCAGGATACGCCCGCCGATTTCTTTGCCGGGGCCCATAGCCTTGATGCCGGGGTCATTATCCCTGATGCACGATTGCAGAACAAACTGCTGCGCGTGATCGCCAGCCCGACCTATGCTGCGATGCATAACCCCAGCTATGCGGTGCTGGCCAATCCGCGCACGACACAGTTTCAAAATTGCACCGAGCATACATTGGATGTGCTGATGGCGGCGCTTTATGGCACCAGTGACCGCGCACAGATCAAGACGAATATCGCGGCCTATTTTACGCCCCAAGCTGTGCCGCTGAACGGTGTGCAGCGTATGTTTGCCCCTGCCGCATCGCAGGCGCTGACCACGGTTGATCATGGCGCACAAGTGGGCACAGCGACATTCGGATCAATTGCCCGGTTTATGGAAGCCAACGCCCTGCATGATGAAATCTACCGGATCACGCCAAGCCAGCTCACGCGGTTCCCAAGCTAGACGCCCTTTGTGACCAGCAGACGTTCAAGCCCGTGAAAGTGATAGACGTCTCCGTATTGCGGTGTTCCGACCAGGCGCAGGTCGGGGCACCGTTCGAACAACACTTCAAGCGCGATTTGCAGTTCCAGCCGGGCAAGGGGGGCGCCGACGCAAAAGTGGATGCCACCACCAAAGCTGGTGTTTTGTGGTCCCTTGCGCGCCGGGTCGAACTGCGCGGGGTTTTCATAGGCAAGTGAATCGCGATTGGCTGCTGCCAGCAGGCAGGCGATCTGGTCGCCGCGTTTGAATTGATGCGCACCCAAGGTCACGTCCTCATACACCCAGCGCGTGAACATATGCAGGGGCGGATCAAAGCGGATGACTTCTTCGACTGCGGCTTCGGTGATGTCAGTCACGCCGTGTTCCAACAGTGTCTTGGTGCCGTTGCCCAGCGTATGTACCGTGGCCTCATGCCCTGCGTTCAAGAGCAGGATGCAGGTCGTGATCAGCTCGTCCTCGGTCAGCTTTTCGCCGTGCTCTTCGGCGGCGATCAGGGTTGAAATCAGATCGTTTGCCGGTGTCTTGCGCCGCTGGGCGATGTAGCCGCGCATGAAGGTCACAAAATCATCAGTTGCCGCGATGGCATCCGCCTCGATTTGCGGTGTGCGGCGGGCCTGATACATTGCGACCATCGCATTGGACCAGCGCACCAGATCATCGGCGCGTTCCTCGGGCACGCCCAGCAAGCGCGAGATAATCACCACAGGCACGGGCTGGGCGTAATGCGTCAGCAGATCAAACGGTTCGGCAGGAAAGGCATCGATCAGCGCATGACAGAGCGCGCGAATGTCCGGTGCCAGTGCGGCGATCGTCCGGCTGGTAAAGGCGCGCAAAACCAGCGCCCGTAGGCGGGTATGGCGCGGGGGTTCCAGCTCAAGCATCGAATGGGCTTCGACATTGTAGAAGGGGGCCAGATGTTTGGGAATGTCGGGGGCCAGTTCAGGCGGGCATTCGCGGCCCATCCGCCGATCGCGCAACACGGCATGCACCATCTTATGTGACACAGCGCAGGCCATGTCATAGTCCGTCCACCAAATGAAATCGCCCGCAGCACGCGCCTTTTCATAGAATGGGTAGGGGTTTTGAACAAAGGGCGGATCGGTCGGAGATTGGCTGAATTCTTGCATGGCGCAGGTTTGTCTGACGTCCCCGATTTTTGCAAGAGCGCGCGCGCTGGCAGGGCGCGAGCGGCAGTGGAATTGCGCCCCGAAACCTGTGTGTGACGTTCTGACGCGGCAGAATCGCAGGTGAGTCGTGGTAATTTGTATACGGCTGAATACAAAAAAAGCGCTTCAGGCGCAGATAAAGTGACGTAATCACTTGCCACAAGGGGAGGGGCGTTCATGAACAAAGCGCCTGTGTACGAAACTATGTTTGATCGTAGCGAATACGACAAAGCCAACCGTCAATTGCAGTTGGTTGAACGAGAACTTTCGCGAGACGCTGTTTCAGTGCTTGCGCGCGAAGCTGTGAGGCGACTTGCACACAAGATGCCGCGGACTGCGAGGAAAGAAGACTTGCCAAGCCCGGCAAATATTCAGGCGCTCTGCGAGGCGTTGCTGTCAAAACAAGATGCCGCCGCGGACAAATATATCCTGTCCGAACGGCGCGACGGCGTGCCGGTCGATGTGATCTATCTCAGTTATGTGGCGGGTGCCGCGCGCCGGCTGGGCACGATGTGGGACGAAGACGAGATCTCCTTCGTCGATGTGACACTGGCCTGCGGCAAGCTTTACCGGATCATCCGGGGGCTGCGTCATGTGATTGCCCCGGGCATTCAGGCCGAACGTGACGACTGGCCCGCGATGTTTGCTTTGGTCCCAGGTGAGACCCATACGCTGGGCATTGAGATTGCCACGGACATCTTCCGACGCGAAGGCTGGGATGTGGATATGATGGTTGGCCTTGATCATGACATGCTGGTCGATCAGTCGGATCGCCGCAACTATAGCGCTATCGTGCTCGTCGCGAATTCGGATGACAGGCTCGCAGCTTTAACCCGCCTGGTGCTTGCGATCCGTATTTCGCATCCTTTGGCGCAGCTGGTTGTTGCAGGCAACATTCTGGATCATCACCCCGATATCGCGGCACTGGTTGGGGCTGACGCGACAATCAAGGATATTGGAACCGCCGTCAAAGCCCTGCGCGAGGTGATTGAAGTCGCTTAGACTGATTCAAGCGCTGCGATAATGGGCGAAAAGTCAGCCGCTTTCAGGCTGGCCCCACCTACAAGAGCGCCGTCGACATTTGGGACCGCGAAAATATCAGCCGCGTTGCTGCCTTTTACAGAGCCGCCATAAAGCAGTGAAAACTCGGCCCCATCATCAAAGCGGCTTTGCAAACGGGTGCGGATATGGGCATGCACCTGTGCGATTTGCTCGGTTGTGGGCACTTTTCCGGTGCCAATGGCCCAGACAGGCTCATAGGCGATAACGGTTGTCAGGGCATCGGCACTCTGGGGAACCGAGCCGGACAATTGCCGATCAATGACATCCAGCGTCTGACCTGCTTCGCGTTCTTCCAGTGTTTCACCAATGCAGATCACTGCGATCAGTCCGGCATTATAGGCAGCTTGTGACTTGGCCGCGACCAGCGCGTCCGTTTCGCCGTGGTCAGTGCGCCGCTCTGAATGTCCGGTCAGCACATAGCTTGCGCCGGCATCGGCCAGCATTTCGGCGCTGATGTCGCCGGTATGGGCGCCAGCCTCGGCTGTGTGGCAATCCTGACCGCCGATATCAAAGGGTGTATCTTCGCAGGCGCTGATCAGGGTGAAAGGCGGGCAAATCAAAATCGCAATATCGGCGTCGCCGTGTTTATCTTCGAGAATGCGCAACTCGGACAAACTGCTTTTCATCCCGTTCATCTTCCAGTTTCCGGCGGCGATTTTACGGGGCATAGCAGGTCCTTACATCAAAGAAGCGAAAGTACGTCGGGCTAATGTGCAGGCCTCTGCGGGATCGTCAAGGGCTGCGTCCGAAATGAACCAATAGGGCATGGAATGAAACCGCTGCGCGCCATTTGTGGCAAGCTGGGTTGCGATATCGCCTTGGGCTTTGAGGTAGAGCTGGCCATCACTGCTCACTAGCGCAAAGACAGTGCCATCAAGGTACTGGCACATACCACCAAACATATTACGGGTGGTCACATGGCCAAGGTCTGAGAAAAGATCGGTCGCGAATGCGATATCCGCATCCGCAAGGGCCATCAGCTGGCCGAGAGGTTTTCGTCGAACTTGATCGACTCGCCACAGCCGCAGGCGTCGACGACATTTGGATTGCGGAATTTGAAACCGGATTCCAGCAGCGATGTTTCATAATCGATCTCGGTGCCGAATAAAAACATCTGCGCCATAGGAGCGATCATCACGCGCGCGCCGTCCTGTTCGACGACTTCATCCAGCGGATCGACCTCGGTGACATAATCCATCGTGTATTCCATGCCCGCACAGCCGCCTTTCTTGACGCCAATGCGCAAGCCTTGGTGGCTGTCTTTCTTCATCAGCTTGGCGATTTGCGCCGCCGCCTTGTCAGTGATGCTGACGGCTTGTTTGCCTGGGATGCCGAACATAGTGATCTCCTTCAGTCTCGAACATAGGCGAAGTGGCCCGCGCGCTCAAGACGGGGCGCGTTCGTGTCGCATCTGCCCGAGAGAGCGGGCCCGGGGTGTCTGATGCCGTGGCGACGCTACATAAAGCCCAATTCAAGACGGGCTTCGTCTGACATCATGTCCATGCCCCACTGGGGTTCGAACGTCATTTCCACGTCTACCTGTTTGACGCCGGGCAAAGGCTCGATCGCGTCGGCAACCCAGCCGGGCATTTCACCAGCCACGGGGCAACCCGGTGCTGTGAGGGTCATAATCACCTGCACGGCGTTATCTTCTTTGATATCAATCGTATAGATCAGACCAAGGTCATAGATATTCACCGGAATCTCGGGATCATAGACAGACTGGCAGGCCTTGACGACATCGTCGTACAAAGGGTGATCTGTTGTCGATGGCGCAATCAGTGGCGCGCCTTCAAACTGTGCGTTGCTGTCGGTCATGATGAGATTGCCTCTTATTCCTGACCAAACATATAGGGTTTGGACTTGGGGCCGTAAAGGGGGTGCGGCCCTTAGGCGGCAAAACAACAGTGCCCATGTCCGCCCCTGCGCTGCGATCCCCCTTGGCAAACCCCCGCATATCAGAGATGAGAGGGCATGACCCAACGCTTTTCATTTGCCCTGAACGCCACGGATGGCAAAGCCCGTACCGGTGTGATCTCAACCCCGCGCGGCGATATTCGCACGCCTGCTTTTATGCCGGTCGGCACGGCCGCCACCGTCAAGGCAATGATGCCTGAAAGTGTGGCCGCGACCGGTGCGGATATTTTGCTGGGCAATACCTATCACTTGATGCTGCGTCCAACGGCCGAACGCATTGACCGCTTGGGTGGTCTGCACAAGTTCATGAATTGGGACAAGCCGATCCTGACCGATAGCGGCGGCTTTCAGGTGATGAGCCTGGCCGATCTGCGCAAGCTGACCGAAAAGGGTGTCACTTTCAAAAGCCATATCGACGGCTCGCGGCACGAATTGACACCAGAGCGGTCAATGGAAATCCAAAAGCTTCTCGGCTCTGACATTGTCATGTGCTTTGACGAATGCCCCGCGCTACCGGCGGATCGCAAACGCATTGCCGAAAGCATGGAACTGTCCATGCGCTGGGCACAACGGTCGCGGGATGCTTTTGGCGACCGGCCCGGCCATGCGCTCTTCGGCATTCAGCAGGGCGGTCTGGAAGAGGACTTGCGCGCGCAAAGTGCCGAAGCGTTGAAAGCGGTTGAATTTGATGGCTATGCGGTGGGCGGTTTGGCCGTGGGCGAAGGGCAGGAGGCAATGTTCAGCGTGCTGGATTTCGCGCCGGACCAACTGCCGGTCGACAAACCGCGCTACCTGATGGGCGTGGGCAAACCTGATGATATTGTCGGGGCCGTCAAGCGCGGCATTGATATGATGGATTGTGTGCTGCCCAGCCGCTCAGGGCGCACGGGGCAATTATTCACCCGCCGCGGTGTGGTAAATATCAAGAATGCACGCCATGCCGACGATCCGCGCCCCTTGGATGAGCACTGCACCTGTCCGGCCTGTTCCAACTATTCGCGCGCCTATCTGCATCACGTGTTCCGCGCGCAGGAAATGATTTCTGGGATGCTGCTGACCTGGCATAACCTGCATTACTATCAAGAACTGATGCAAGGCATGCGCGACGCGATCGCAGCAGGCCGCTTTGCCGATTGGGAGGCAGAGTTCCATGCCACCCGCGCGCTGGGGGATATCGCGCCGTTGTGACCCAATCCACCGTATCCATTGACGCCGGGGATGTGACCTTGGCAGGAACGCTGGTGGTACCGGATGCACCCAAAGCGGTTGTCATCTTTGTGCATGGCTCAGGCCCGATGGACCGTGATGAGAACAGCAAAGGTGCAAAGCTGAATATCTTTAATGCCTTGGCAGATGCACTGGCCGACATCGGCGTTGCCTCGCTGCGCTATGACAAGCGAGGGGTGGGGGCCTCTGGCGGGGATTTCAAACGCATGCGTCAGGCCGATTTGATATCTGATCTGTCGGCTAGCATTGCTTGGGTGCGGGCCCAGGGGTTGGGGCCCATCTATCTGTGTGGTCACTCCGAAGGGACGGCCCTGGCGCCTGCCGTTGCGGGCCAGGCCGATGTGGCCGGGTTGGTGCTGCTGTGTCCTTACCTGCGGTCCGGCCCGGATCTGTTGCGTTGGCAGGCGCAAAACGCCCAAGCCGACGTTGCGGGTCTGACAGGTATTGCAGGATTTCTGGCAAAGCTTGTCACCAGGATTTTCGGCGGTCCCGTGCAGGTGCAGGAAAAGCTGATTACGCGGGTCTTGAACAGCCGGTCTGATTTTGTCTGGCTGGCCGGCAGGCGCATCCCCGCGCGGTGGTTGCGTGATTTCCTGACGGCAGATGTGGCCGCTGTCCATCGCGCCAACCGGCGCCCGACCTTTGTGCTGGCTGCTGGCCGTGATCGTCAGTGCCCCCCATCTGATGCGCAGATGATTGCAGAAATGAACCCGCAGGCGCAGATGTTGGACATTGCCGATCTGTCGCATCTTTTGCGCGCCACGACAGAGACCGGTTTTCTGGACTACAAAAGGCAGTTGTCACAGCCTATGGACCCCCGTGTGGCAACGGCCGTATGCGGGTGGCTTGCAGCGCAGCTTAAGGACAAGCCGGATTCGCGCACATAGCTTGTTGCCTTTTGCGGAAACTTTTGCTGTTTGGCGGTTGCGGTCACATCACGGGACAGGCAATCTGTCACGAACACGTCATATGTCAGTTGAAACTGTCAAAGGGTCACCCCACATATTGATGCCAAGAGGAGATGCACCATGTTGCCGCTAAGCGGGACCGGGGCGTCTTGCCGAAAAAGGAAAAAGAGCATGCAAGAACCGTTGAGTTCATCCTATCCCGTCCTGCCATTGCGCGACATTGTGGTGTTCCCGCATATGATCGTGCCATTGTTTGTAGGCCGCGATAAGTCTGTCCGCGCCTTGGAAGAGGTGATGCAGGACGACAAACAAATTCTGCTGTCCAGTCAGGTCGACCCCGGTGAGGACGACCCCAATGAGGATGGCATTTACCGCACAGGCGTTTTGGCCAATGTGCTGCAATTGCTGAAATTGCCCGACGGCACTGTCAAAGTGCTGGTCGAAGGCCGTGCGCGGGTCAAGATCACTGACTTCGTGCCGAACGACAGCTTCTTTGAGGCGTCGTGCACCTATCTGTCCGAGACAGAAGGCGACCCTGCCGAGATCGAGGCACTGGTACGCAATGTCGCCGCCGAGTTTGAGCGTTACGCCAAGGTCAAGAAAAACATCCCCGAAGAGGCCATGGCCGCAGTCGGCGATGCGACCGAGCCTGCGAAACTCGCTGATTTGGTAGCCGGGCACCTGGGCATTGAGGTGGACCAAAAGCAGGGGCTTTTGGAAACGCTCTCCGTGTCCGAGCGGTTGGAAAAGGTCTTTGGCATGATGCAGGGCGAAATGTCCGTGCTGCAGGTCGAGAAAAAGATCAAGACCCGCGTCAAATCCCAGATGGAACGGACCCAGCGCGAGTACTATTTGAATGAGCAGATGAAGGCCATTCAGAAGGAACTTGGCGATGGCGAAGAGGGCCAGAACGAAGTGGATGAGCTTGAGGCGAAGATCGCCGAAACCAAGCTGTCCAAAGAGGCCCGCGAACAGGTGGATGCAGAGCTGAAAAAGCTTAAGAATATGTCACCAATGTCGGCCGAAGCCACAGTTGTGCGCAACTATCTGGACTGGATTTTGGGCGTCCCATGGGGCACCAAATCGCGCACCAAGAAAGATCTTAAGCGCGCGCAGGACGTTCTTGATGACGATCACTTTGGTCTGGAAAAGGTCAAGGAACGGATTGTT
>JALQUF010000099.1:0-260 GCA_023263855.1 Yoonia sp.
CACCATGCAACGTCGGCACATCCAGCGCACTGAACCCATAGTGCCGCAGCCACCGCAGATCGCTGTCGAAGAACGCCCGCAAATCCGGGATCCCGTATTTCAGCATCGCGATCCGGTCGATGCCCATGCCGAAGGCAAAGCCTTGCCATTCCGCCGGATCAATCCCGCCTGCCTCAAGCACCTTGGGGTGCACCATGCCAGAGCCGAGAATTTCCAGCCAATCGTCGCCCTCGCCCACTTTCAGCGTGCCGCCTTCCCAT
>JALQUF010000099.1:282-11034 GCA_023263855.1 Yoonia sp.
GTGGTCGACCTCGAAGTAGCTTTTGACGAACTCTTCCAGCACCCATTTCAGGTTCGCCATGGAGATGTCTTTGTCAATCGCCAGCCCCTCGACCTGATGGAACATCGGCGTGTGAGTCTGGTCATAATCTGCACGGTACACACGACCAGGGCAGATGATGCGCGTCGGCGCGCCGGTTTTCTCCATCGAGCGGATTTGCACCGGTGATGTATGGGTGCGCAGCACATGTGGCGGCCGGTCGTCGCCTTCCGCGCGGTGGGTATAGAACGTGTCCATCTCGGCCCGTGCGGGGTGATGGCCGGGGATGTTCAGGGCGTCAAAGTTATACCAGTCGCTTTCGATTTGCGGGCCTTCGGCGACAGCAAAGCCCATGTCGGCAAAGATTGCTGTCACTTCTTCGGTCACTTGGCTGATCGGGTGGATGCTGCCTTGGCGGGCCCTGCGCGCGGGCAGCGTCACATCAAGCCATTCATCCCGCAGACGGGCATCAAGCGCCGCATCAGCCAGCGCCATTTTCTTGGCAGACAGGGCCGAATTGATCTCATCCTTCAGCGCATTGAGAGCGGGGCCTGCGACCTGGCGTTCCTCGGGCGTCATCTTGCCCAGTTCACGCATTTGCAAACTGATCTCGCCCTTCTTGCCAACGGCCTGCACACGCAGGTCTTCGATGGCCGCTTCGTCAGCCGCATTCGCAATTAAACCAAGGTATTTCTGTTTCAGATCGTCCATCGGGCGCCTCATGCAATCATCCCAGCGGAGTTAGCGAAATGGGCGCTTGGTTGCAAGCCGCACCAGTCACCTGCCAGCCCGCTGGGGGCGTTTGCGTGTGGCGACTGGCGCAGCCTGAGATGTGACAGTGTTGCACGTCACAAGACCACGCGCCTTGGATCATGATCCACCAAGGCGTGCAGTTGCTTTATTCCGCCAGCGGCAGCGCGTTCTCAAGATACACTTCACCCACACCCCGCACAGCAGCGGCGTTGTAAGATTCAGAAGCCAAATGCAATCGCTCCAACGTGACCGGAAGCCCCCCGAGCGTTTCATTGATCCGCGCCAGCGCGACCTCAATCGTGTAGGTATGCTCGTGGATTTCTTCCATGTCGTTTTCGGTCAGCGACGGGCGGGCCAGCACTTCGGCAACCTTTTGGTTGTACGTGTTATAGTTTTCCAATGCGTCGGCCAGCGTCTCAGACTGCTCTGGCGCATAGTGGGACACTGAATCTTCCGCAGTTGCCGGAGACAACAGAAGTGTCGTCATTGCCGCAGCACATACAAAGCCAGCGATGTTTTTCATGAGAGAGGTCCTTTTGTGTTTTGAGGTGGGCCTTAGCCCTCAGCCCACATGCGGCATAAGTCTGATTTGGCTTTCAGCAGCCGATCAAAGGCGGGCGTTTTGCCCAGAGCGTTGAATGTTTCCTGCGTGGCAACATCCAGATCATAAAGAACTTCGCGGCGGGCCGGGCCGCGCACCCAACTGGTGATCCAACCAACCACAGCAAGCCGTTGGCCAGACACCACAGGCGCAACGCTGTGCAGCGTGTTCGAGGGATAGAGCACGACATCGCCCGCCTTCAGACGGAGCAGGCGCTGCTCTAAAGGATCGTCCATCACCAGCCCACGCCCTCATAGGTCGCGGGATCAGACAGGAACTACGTAAACGACAGGTCGGTTCGCTGGCCGTGCATGATCGGATCATCCACATGCAATCCGTATTCCATGCTCGGCTCATAGCGGGACAACAGCAGCCTTGCGAATTTTCGGGGCCGGGCTGCCGCGCGGAATACCACATTGCTTTCAAGAGCAGCCTGCACTTTGGCAAAGATCGCATCACGTGCTGCTGATGGTGCCGCCTGCAGGTTCGATTTAACCTCTCTGGCGTAGCGTCCAGCCGTGTTGCGGCCATCCTCGAACGGCACCTCTTCGGCAAGCTCACGCAATGCTGCGACCTCATGTGGGTCGAGCACATTTCCGATAACAACCAACATTTTCTATCTCACACCGATTGCGGCCAGTTCGATGCGGGCAGCGGCCCCGTAGATAAGGCTGGGGCGCATGTCCAATGCACCTTCACCCCCCTCGCTTTCGCCGCCGGCCACCAGTGTCACGCTTGCGTCCCCACTGTGGGGAAACGCAAAGGAGATTTGATCAAGGTATCCCATACCCGGGTAAGCCGGGGCAGCCATGATACCAGTCCCCAGTGCCGCCGTCGCAATCGTCGTTCCCAGCGTCAAGGTTCGGCACGCAACAACGCTTCTACGTGGTTTTTCGTGGGTTGTTCTGGTCATAGCAGCCTAGTCGCTTTTTGGTTCTTTCAATCGATCGCAGAGACAAAAAGCAGGTGCTATACAAAACTTAGTAAATCCGTCAGGAAATGAATTTTCGGCCAAAAGGCCTTCGGATGGCGATGTCGCGCCTGCACTCAAAGATAGGTCAGGATCATTTTTGGTGTTGCAGGTCGCAGCGTGCGCAGACCTACGAAAGCGGGCCATCAAGCGACGCGCAATGAACTGCGGACCCATCAAAAGAAAAAGGCTGCCCCGAGCGGAGCAGCCTTTTCAATGTCAATCAGATACAATGGCTTAGGCAGCCAGTGCATCCTTGGCTTTGCCAACAACCGCAGCAAATGCATCGGGCTCATTCACGGCAAGATCTGCCAGAACCTTACGGTCGACTTCGATCCCTGCCAGTGTCAGGCCATTGATGAACTTGGAATAGTTCAGTGTCTCATCAACCGCACGCACACCTGCGTTGATCCGCTGGATCCACAAAGCGCGGAAATTGCGCTTGCGGTTGTGACGGTCGCGGGTTGCATATTGGTTGGCTTTGTCGACGGCCTGTGCGGCTACCTTGAACGTCTTGGAGCGGCGGTCGTAGTAACCTTTGGCCTGATCCAGAACTTTCTTGTGACGACGGTGCGTGACGGTTCCACCTTTAACGCGCATATCTCAAATCCCTCTAATTAACGTGCGTAAGGCATCATCGGTTTGATGATACCTTCGTCAGCTTTGCTCAATGTGGTTGTCCCACGAGCGTTACGGAGGAATTTATTGGAACGCTTGATCATTCCGTGGCGCTTACCGGCGTGGCCTGCAAGCACACGACCAGTGGCCGTCACTTTGAACCGCTTTTTGCAGCTCGATTTCGTTTTCATCTTCGGCATTTCCGTCTCCTATTTAAGTCGGTCGAAACGCGCGACTCGGCATGCCATTTAAGCCGGACGCGCGGGTTGAGAGCGGCTGATACGACAGCACCTTGCGCATTGCAAGGGGCTTTGGTGTGAATCCCAAGTGATTTCGAGCGCTAGAAACAAGTCTAGTTGTTCACCAGATCACCCACGACATCGACAATTACGTCATCAACTGTCGCCAGAGTATAAACGCCGGGGTTTTCCTGCATCGCATAGGCGATGCTACCGGCGCCCACCAGCAGCATCACAATTGCCGTCTTGGGCCAGCGCCAGTCCGAATAGGCACTGATCGCTGACGGAATCGAAAACGCCACCAACACGATGCCCACGACAAAGATTAGATCGAAATCCATTTATGGTCCTACTCTGACGCCCCTGCCCGACCTTAGTCTTGATCGGCGGCGTAAATCAAACGTTCCGCGCAGGGTGCCACCCGTAGAATGTTTGTCGAACCGGGCGTATTGAATGGAACCCCCGCGGTGACAACGACCATATCGTCCTCTGTGGCCAGCCCTTCGGACTTTGCTGCACGAACGGCCTCGATCACGGCATCTTTAAAACGGTCGACATGACCTGTGACGACACAGTTCGTGCCCCAAGACAGACACAGACGCCGCGCGGTGCCGATGTGGTTGGCCAGCGCGATGATCGGCACACGCGGGCGTTCGCGTGACACCAAGAGCGCTGTGGTGCCCGATTGCGAGAAACAGCAGATGGCCTTGACGTCTGTTGTCTCGGCAATTTCACGCGCGGCCGAGACGATGCCATCGGCGACAGTTTTGCCTTCGGACCTGCGGGATGCTTCGATGATGTCCGTATAGGTCGGATCGGACTCGACCTCGCCTGCGACATTGTTCATCGTGGTCACGGCTTCGATCGGATAAGAACCGGCCGCAGATTCAGCCGACAGCATGATCGCGTCTGCCCCTTCGTAAATGGCTGTCGCCACGTCCGAGACTTCGGCGCGCGTCGGCATCGGCGAATCGATCATAGATTCGAGCATTTGAGTCGCAACGATCACCGGTTTGGCCGCCGCACGGCACTTGCGCACCAGTTGCTTTTGAATGGGTGGCACGTTCTGCACAGGCAGTTCCACGCCCAGATCACCACGGGCCACCATGATGCCATCTGACGCGGCCAGAATGCTGTCGAATGATTTCACCGCATTTGGTTTTTCGATCTTGGACAGGATCGCAGCACGACCCTTGGCCAGTGCGCGCGCATCCTCGACATCAGCGGCACGTTGCACAAAGGACAGCGCCAGCCAGTCCACGCCCAACTCGCAAACGAACTCAAGGTCTTTGCGGTCCTTGGGCGACAAAGCAGCCACAGGCAGCGTCACGTCAGGGACGTTTACGCCTTTACGATTGGAAATCGTGCCCCCCACGATGACCTCGCAATTGGCGAAATTCGCACCACAATCCTTGACCCGCAGCCTGATCTTGCCGTCGTTGACCAGAAGGTGCGCGCCGGGTTCAAGCGCGTCAAAGATCTCTTTGTGGGGCAGTTTCACCCGCTTCACATCACCTTCGGCATCGTCCAGATCAAGGCGGAAGTCCGCACCCGGCACCAGTTCTTCTTCGCCATTGGCGAAAACACCGACGCGCAGCTTTGGACCCTGCAAATCCGCCAGAATGGCAATCGGGCTATTAAGGTCTTTTTCAACCTGCCTGATGATCGCGTGACGCGCCTTGATCTCGGCGTGATCACCATGAGACATATTGAGGCGGAACACATCCGCGCCTGCCTCATGCAGTGCACGGATCATTTCATAGTCATTGGAGGCAGGTCCAAGTGTTGCGACAATTTTCACATTGCGGTGGCGTTTCATGTCTATTCCTTCATGCATCGGGCCGTTAGCGGTAACAGCTTGCGTTGCGCCCTTATTGCGCAATTCCATTCCCTTCACAACTAGCCTAAACGCTGTGTCAGAGGAATGACACGACCATGACCAACGAACCATTTGAAATCATAGGCGCAGATCGACCCGGACGGTGGCTTGTTGCCTGCGACCACGCGACAAATATCATCCCCGATTGGGTGCACAATGGCGATCTGGGGCTGCCCGCCGCCGATATGGGCCGCCACATAGCCTACGACATCGGCGCAGCAGGCGTGACAAGACACCTTTCTGCGGCTCTGGATAGCCCGGCGATCCTGTCACGCTTTTCCCGTTTGGTCTGCGACCCAAACCGGGGTGAAGATGATCCGACGATCATGATGCGCCTCTACGATGGCACCATCATTCCGGGCAACCGCAATGCGGATGACGCGGAAAAGGAAGAACGGCTGCAAAGGCTCTACCGCCCCTATCACGCAGCCTATGCCGATCTGGCCAACAAGATGCACGATCCGGTCATTTGTGCCGTTCATAGCTTTACACCACGCCTGAATGGCAGGCACCCGCGCCCTTGGGAAATAGGTATCCTTTATGCCGACGATGATCGCCTCGCCGTTCCATTCATGGAGGCCTGCCGCGCACAAGGCTGGTGCACCGGGGACAATCAGCCCTATGCGGGCCATCTGCCGGGCGATGCTGTCGACCGTCACGCCTTGCAGTCCGGGCGGCCCAACCTATTGATCGAATTGCGCCAAGATTTGATCGCAGAAGAGGCCGGACAAAGCCTTTGGGCAAACCGCCTTGCGCCGCTATTATCAGATGTACTGAGACAATCGGGCCTTTGAGGAGAACCAGCATGGACGACCAGACACGTATCGAGATCGAAGCCGCCGCCTTTCGCCGCCTGCAAAAGCACCTGATGGAAGACCGGACCGATGCACAAAACATCGACATGATGAACCTGGCGGGGTTCTGCCGGAACTGTCTCGCGCGCTGGTATCAGGAAGCCGCAAACGAGCGCGGGGTCGCAATGACCAAGGATGAAGGCCGCGAAGCCTTTTACGGGATGACGATGGCGGAATGGAAAGCAAACTATCAGACCGAGGCCAGCGCCGAGGCGCAGGCGGCCTTTAAGGATAGTCACGGATAAGGATTGGTCATGCTTGAACGGCTTACAGCGTTTTTTGGAAACCCCGGCGGGTATCACACACCCTTGCCCGAGGCTGACGCAAGCCACGCGATGGGCGCGCTTTTGGTGCGGGCGGCAAAGGCGGACCACACCTACCTTGTCGAAGAAATCGCGATGATCGACAAGATCCTGACCCAGCGCCACGGCATCAACCCCGTTGCCGCCGCCAAGATGCGCGCCGAATGTGAATTGCTGGAACGCAAGATACCGCAGACAACGGACATCGCCGCCATCCTTGAACATGCCATTGGCACTGAAGAGAAAGAGGCGACACTGCTGGCGCTGTGGCAGGTGGTCTATTCCGACGGCATCATGCACGCCGAAGAGGACAAGGTGCTGCACCAGATCGAAGCGGTTCTGGGCGTGCCACCTGCCCGGGCAAAAGAGCTACAGGCGCAAGCTCAGGGGTAGGACCGGGGCGAGGCTTACCCGGTTGCGACTTTTATGGTACCATCCGTGCACCCAGCACTGGCAAGAAAGGTCGTAGACCACTAATGGAAAATGCCCACGACCAAGAGCCTCAGACCATGTCTGGAAACATCCAAGGCTTTGAACTCCCCCGCGGATGCCTGATGACGTCCGGGCTTATTCTGACGCCAATCGTAACCATGGCGATCGGATTTATCTTTCTAGATCATCCGTACCACACGCTGTTTGCGGTGATGTTATTACCGCTGTGGATAGCAATCACCAAAACCAAATACCCGTAGGTCGGGGTCCACCTCGACACAACAGACCCCGCGTTACACAGCCATTTTCCGGCTTTCTTCCAGATAAATCTCGCGCAGACGTGCCGCCACTGGTCCGGGCGCGCCCGATCCCACAGCGACCCCATCCACTTCAACAACCGGCATCACAAACGTACTCGCCGAGGTGATAAACGCCTCATCCGCCTCTTGCGCTTCGGCGATGGTAAAGCTGCGTTCCTCGACCTGCATCTGTGCCTCTTTGGCAAAGCGCAGCACGGCGGCGCGGGTGATGCCGTGCAGGATCTCATTGCCCAGATGCCGCGTGATAATCGTGTTACCCTTGATAATATAGGCGTTGTTCGACGTACCTTCGGTCACGGCCCCATCCTCGACCATCCATGCGTCATCGACACCGGCGGCCTTGGCCATCATTTTGCCCATTGAAGGGAACAACAGTTGCACCGTCTTGATGTCGCGGCGCGCCCAGCGCTGGTCCTCGATCGAGATGACCTTGATCCCTTTTTTGGCCACGGGGCTATCGGCAAGACCGGGTTTGTTTTGGGTGAAAAGCACGACAGTCGGGGTTGTCGTTTTAGGATCAGGGAACACGAAATCGCGGTCGTTCGGCGCACCGCGGGTGATTTGCAGATAGATCATGCCTTCTTCAATGCCGTTCAGGCGCACCAATTCGCGGTGCACCTCCAGCAAATCAGGCAAAACGGCGGGATGCGGCATGTCGAGTTCGTTCAATGACCGCTCCAACCGCTTGGCGTGGCCTGCAAAATCAATCAGCTTGCCGTCCAGCACAGACGTGACTTCATAGACGCCGTCAGCCATCAGGAACCCACGATCAAAGATCGACACTTTGGCTTCATTTTCAGGCAGGTACTCGCCGTTGACATAGACTGTGCGCATGGTCATCCCCAAAGTGCTGCGGCGGGCGGGTGCACGCCTTTTTCATCAAATACCAGTGGTTGGTCACGGTCTTCGGCCAATAAAAGCGGGCCGTCAAGGTCTGTGAATGCCACATCTTGCGCAAGGATCGTCGCAGGTGCCATCGCCAGCGACGACCCCACCATGCAACCCACCATAACGCCATAGCCCTCGGCCAAAGCCTGCCGCTTGAGGGCAAGTGCCTCGGTCAGGCCACCGGTCTTATCCAGCTTGATATTCACAATATCGTATTTTCCACGCAACCCGGGCAGGCTCGCGCGGTCATGGCAGGACTCATCTGCACATACCGGCAAGGGCCGCGCGATTTCGGCCAGCATCTCGTCCTGCCCGGCGGGCAGCGGCTGCTCGACCATCTGAACACCAAGACGGATCAGATGGGGCGCAAGATCAGCGTAAACCTCTGCGGTCCAGCCTTCATTGGCATCCACGATGATCGGCACATCGGGCGCGCCGCGGCGCACGGCCTCAAGGCGGACCATATCATCAGGGGTGCCAAGTTTGATTTTCAACAGTGGGCGGGTGGCGTTCTTGGCGGCCTGTTGTTCCATCGCCTCAGGCGTATCAAGCGACAGGGTGTAGGCGGTGATCTGGGGCTCTGGTGCCGGCAGGCCCAAAAGATCCCACACCCGCTTACCTGCTTTCTTGGCGGCATGATCCCAATAGGCACAATCAAGCGCGTTGCGGGCAGCCCCCGCCGGCAGCGCATCAGGCAAATCAGGCCAGGCGCCGCTGAACCCTTCAATCTGGGCCGTCACACTATCCAGCGTCTCACCGTAGCGGGCGTAGGGCACACATTCGCCCACCCCACGCGCGCCATTGCCCAAAACCTCAACAGTCAGCACTTCGGCCTGGGTTCGCGACCCACGGCTGATTGTAAAAACCTGCGCCAATTGAAACACATCACGCGCGACGGAAATCTGCATCAAGCCCTCTTCTCATGTTCTCAAATACCTCCGCCGGAGGCCTAAAAGTTTTGTTGTCATCCCAGCCAGACACGCAAGTTCACAATTGGGCAAGCGCATCCACCAAACGCCCGGCACCCTGACGGAAGGTATCAACCGCAGGCAGCCCCATCCGTTCTTCGACCTCGGCAAGATAGGCAAGCGCATCTTCTTGCGACAAATGCTGCGTATTCACCGAAACGCCAACGATCTGGCAATCGGGGTTCGCAACGCGCGCAATCGGCAAGGCCGTGTCACGCAAGGTTTCAAGACTGGGCAGATCGTAGTCAGGCAGGCCGCGCATATGGGTCCGCGTCGGCTCATGCGACAGGATCAGGGCGTCCGGTTGGCCGCCATGGATCAAGGCCATCGTCACGCCGGAATAAGAGACGTGGAACAGGCTGCCTTGCCCTTCGATATGGTCCCAATGGTCGGGGTCATTGTCAGGTGTCAGGTATTCGACAGCACCCGCCATAAAGTCAGCGATGACCGCGTCCAGAGGTACACCACCACCGGTAATCAGGATACCCGTCTGACCGGTAGGCCGGAACGTCGATTTCATGCCGCGACGCTGCATTTCTGCATCCATCGCAAGACCCGTGTACATCTTGCCGACCGAACAGTCCGTGCCAATCGCCAAGCAGCGCTTGCCTGTGCGCTTTTTGCCGTTGGCAATCGGATAAGCAACCGATGGGATACGGACATCAAACAACGTACGGCCGTTGACGCGGGCAGCAGCAACCAGTTCGTCTTCATCGCGCAGCAGGTTGTGCAGGCCGGACGCCACATCGAAACCCATTTGCAGCGCTTTCACCAGAACCTCTTTCCACGCACTTGAGATATAGCCGCCGCGGTTGGCAACGCCGATGACCAAGGTTTGCGCGCCAGCAGCGCGGGCTTCTTCCAAGGTCATATCGCCAATGCCGACATCCGCGCCGCACCCTGGCATCCGGTACTGGCCAACCGCGTTTTCCGGGCGCCAATCCTTGATCCCTTGTGCGACCTTTGCGGCAAGCTGGTCAGGGGCATCGCCGAGGAACAAAAGATAAGGTGTCTGGATCATGACTGGGCTCCGTTAATTAAGGGATTCGCGTTCAAGCGAAGGTATCCGTGAATATGGCGCAATTTCATCGCAGAATAGGTCAACTGACCCCAAAATTACGGCAGTATCGTGCGTGAAATACATACTTCATCGAAGATATTACTGCCGCAGATGTCAGGTGGATCATGATGTACCGCACCCCATAAAAAAACCCGGGCGCGAACGCCCGGGCAGTGAAAAACTGATAGGAAGGGTATCAGCCTTTTGAGAAATCAGGATATGCTTCCATGCCCAGTTCAGACATGTCCAAGCCGTTGATCTCGGCCTCTTCGGTGACACGGATACCCATGATCCCTTTGAGGATGATCCAGACGACCAGAGCAATCACGAAGGTGAAGACACCGTAGGCGATGATACCTGTGATCTGCGCACCCCAGTTACCTGTGTAGAAGGCAACAGCCAGTGTACCCCAGATACCTGCGAAGAGGTGGACAGGGATCGCGCCGACGACATCGTCGATCTTGAACTTGTCGAGCAGTGGCACAGTGAAGACCACGATCACACCACCAACAGCACCTGTCAGGAGCGCACCAAAGAGCGAAGGCGCCAGAGGCTCGGCTGTGATGGAGACCAGACCGGCAAGTGCGCCGTTCAGAACCATCGTCAGGTCGACCTTTTTGTACAGGATCTGTGTCAGGATCAGTGCAGTCACCGCACCGGCAGCAGCGGCCATGTTTGTGTTTGCAAAGATGCGGCCAACGTCTGTGATGTCGCCAACAGTACCCGCAGCCAGCTGCGAACCACCGTTAAAGCCGAACCAACCCAGCCACAGAATGAACGTACCCAGTGTTGCCAGAGCAAGGTTCGAACCCGGCATTGGCACTGTTTTGCCATCCTTGTACTTGCCCAG
>JALQUF010000009.1 GCA_023263855.1 Yoonia sp.
CCAAAATCAGATTACCATCTAAAATTCCGTCTTTTATCTCACCACCGGCAAATACGCGTGTTTCAAAGGTATGCGCCTCACCTAGCGCCTCAATCGCGTAGAGTGCGGTAAATGCCTTGGTAACGCTGGCCGGTGGCTGCGCTTTGTCGCCTGCAATGTCTTCCCAGACTTCGCCTGTGCGCATGTCGGCGACCACGATACCAAAGTCTCCAGAAAACCCACGTTCCGCGACTAGCTTAGCGATGGCATCCTGCGCGGGGACGCGGGCGATCGGACGCGGCGATGTCAGCGGTGCCTGAGCAAACGCGGATGTCGCCAGCGTCGAAGCCGCGCCAGCCAGCATTGCACGACGTGATAGGCCCATTACCACTCACCCCGCTTACGAATTGCGGTCGAGGATTGATCTGACATTGGCAGGTTCACAAACGTCCATGCAGGCGCATCCAAACGTCCCAGAATATGTGCAGCCCGCCCCGGCAGGCGGGCATGGGTATAGGTTTTCGCTGCTTTGGACAGACGTGCCGAGATCCGGTCGCCGGGCCGCGCAAGCACACCGATAGGCACCGCATCCATGATCCAGCGCCAGTCTTGCCAGCGATGAAACTGCGCCAGATTGTCAGCCCCCATCAACCACACAAAGCGCACCCCGGGATAGCGGCGGCGCAAAGCCACAAGCGTTTGCGCCGTGTACCGCGTGCCAAGCTGCGCTTCGATGTCCGTGATGGTCACGCGCGGGTGCTGCATCATCGCACGGGCCGCCTGCATCCGGTCGGCCAGTGGTGCCGGCCCGTCTGACTTCAGCGGATTGCCCGGAGAGACCAGCCACCAGAGCCGGTCCAACCCGAAACGCTTTAAAGCCTCTTTTGAAATATGCACATGCCCAGCATGCGGCGGATCAAAGGACCCGCCCAAAAGCCCAATCACCTGACCGGGTTTCGCCACCGGAAACCCACCGCTCATCGGCGCTGTGCTTTGTGGTAAAAAGTGAAAATGGGCCGCATCAGCGTTCTATGATCAAAGGGTGAATTCATGCGATGCATAGTAGCCATTTCAACGCCAAGAGTGTCAATGGATGCAGGCCTTCTTTCACGCTCTGCCAATATCACAATATCGTCCGCTTACCAGACCAGAGCCGCCACCTGTTCACGGACAAAAGCTGCGCTTTCAACAATTTTCTCTGCATCCAGCAGCCCCTCTTTTCATCACCTGACATGCATGCCAAAGTTTGCGCATGACAGATTTGACCACGCGCAGCGGCGCCCCTCTTTCCAAGCTTACTTTTGGCGCAATGCAGTTTGGCGGCAAGGCCGACCAAGCTGAAAGTGAGGCGATGTTTCACGCCGCATATGACGTCGGCATCAATCATTTTGATACGGCCTACATCTATACCGAAGGGGCGTCTGAAACCATCCTCGGCCCGCTGATCAAACCGGCGCGCGAAGACATTTATCTGGCTACGAAAGCGGGATACAGCCACGGGGCTTCGCGCGCGAAAATCCTCGAACACTTCGATATTTCACGCCAGCGAATGAATGAAGATGCCGTTGATCTGCTTTATATGCACCGGTTTGACGATGACACCCCGCTGGAAGAGACATTCAGCACCCTCGCAGAGCTGCAATCGCAGGGCCTTATCCGACATATCGGTGTGTCCAACTATGCCGCTTGGCAAGTGATGAAGGCCCAAGCTGTCGCACAAAAGCTGGGCACCAAAATTGACGTCATCCAACCCATGTACAGCCTTGTAAAGCGCCAAAGCGAAGTCGAACTTTTTCCCATGGCTGCGGACCAAAACATCACGGCAGTCCCCTATTCCCCCTTGGGCGGCGGCTTGTTGACCGGCAAGTATGCCAAAGGCGAAACCGGTCGACTGACAGAAGACGCACGCTATAAATCGCGTTACGATCAGGCTTGGATGCATGAGACTGCGCAGAAGTTGTCAGAACTGGGCGCAGAGTTAGGCACAAATCCCGCAACGTTGGCCGTGGCATGGGCCGCCGCGCACAAGGTCAAGCCGCGCCCGATTGTTTCGGCAAGATCGACTGCCCAACTGCGCCCATCACTGGCTGCCCTGTCATTTGAAATGGGTTCCGAACTCTATGACCGGATCGCGGCGCTCAGCATCACACCCCCCCCTGCGACGGATAGGCTCGAAGAACTATGATTGATTTTCTGATCATCGGCGGCGGTGTTGCTGGCGCTTCTGCAGCGGCACGCCTGTCTACCCTTGGCAGTGTCGTACTGCTGGAAGGTGAAGATGCCTTAGCCTACCACACATCCGGCAGATCGGCCGCGCTGTTTGAGCAAAACTACGGCAAACCCTCGACCGTTGCGCTGAACAGCGCCAGCCATGCGTTTCACGAAGCGCAGGGTATTCTCAGCCCGCGCGGGTTAATGCTGGTTGGCAGCGTGGACATGGCCGATGAATTCGCGGACGACCAAAAGCACATGCACCTTAATAGCCTGACGATACAGGAAGCCAAGGACATGGTGCCGATCCTGAATGACACCGTCGTGGATCGCGCGGCGTTTCACACATCGGCGTGGGATATGGACACGGACAGGCTGATCCAGACCTTTGCGCGGATGGCCCGCGAAAATGGCGCGATCATCCACACAAAGGCGCAGGTCGACGGAATTGCAAAGACCGCCAGCGGTTGGGCCGTCAGTGCCGGAACAAATGACTTCGCGGCACGCAACATTGTCAATGCAGCCGGTGCTTGGGTTGACCAGATCGCTGAATTGGCAGGTGTCGCGCCGCTCGGGTTTACACCGCTGCGCCGCTCAATGGCGCGCCTCCCCGCACCCGGCGGGCATGATGTCAGCGGATGGCCAATGATCTTCGGCCCCGGCGAAGACTGGTACGCCAAGCCGGACGCAGGCGCGCTCCTCGTCTCGCCCGCAGAAGAAGACCTGACGACACCGCATGACGCCTATACCGACGACATGGTACTGGCAGAAGGTTTGGCCCGCTATGAGGCGCATGTCACCGAACCTGTCACGCGGCTTCTCAGTTCATGGGCCGGACTGCGGACGTTTGCGCCCGACCGGTCACTTGTGCTTGGCCCCGATATGCGCGACCCCAGCTTCATCTGGTGCGCGGGCCAAGGTGGGTACGGGATGCAGTCTGCACCCGCAGCCAGCCAACTGCTTGCTGATCTGGTCAGTGGCGCAGCATCCGAATTGGGACGCGACATTGTCTCAGCGCTTTCCCCTCAAAGGTTCGGATGAGCGACCGCAAGAACCACCTTGGCCAACCGATCGGGGCACCTGTGCCCGACTGGCAAGGGTGCCGGTCCATTCCTCACACGCCGATGTATGGCCGTACATGTGACGTGGTTCCCTTGCAGTCGGCTCATGGCGCAGAGCTTCACGCCGCCTTTTCACAGGATCCGACGGGGGCCTTGTGGACCTACATGCCAACCGGCCCGTTTCAATCAGAAGCCGCATACTGCCAATGGGTGAAGCAGGCCGCGACAAGTGACGACCCGTTGTTCTTTGCCATCATAAACAAAGCCGATGGCACCGCCATTGGCGTCGCAAGCTATCTGCGCATGCAACCCGCGCATGGTGTTGTCGAGGTCGGCTTCATCACCTTTTCGCCTGCTCTTCAGAAAACGCCAATGGCGACCGAAGCCATGTATCTGATGATGAAACGGACGCTGGGTGAATTGGGCTATCGCCGTTATGAATGGAAATGCGATGCGCTGAATGCGCCTTCACGCAGGGCGGCGGCGCGGCTGGGCTTTCAGTATGATGGCCTGTTCAAACAAGCATTGGTCTATAAAGGGCGCAACCGCGACACCGCTTGGTTTTCAATCCTCGATCAGGACTGGCCACGCCTTCAAGCGGGATTCAAAGCTTGGTTGGACCCGTCAAATTTTGACGCCGCAGGGAAACAAAAGACAGCCCTTCGTTTTGAGGAATAGTCATAAACCAGATGCAGGTCATGCGACTGCATGTGCATAGTAGCCGCTGGATCGACCATCCCCGACAACGACTAGATTTGATGGAATCGCAACGGCTTGGTGTTCTCGCGGATCACCATGCCTTTGGCTTCCAGATCAAGCTGCACGCATTTCAGTCACCAACCGGATGTCGCCCCGCCCGGAAACAGGTCTCGGGGCAAGAGGCCAAGGGCAGCATCTTTGGCTTCCTTCGCGGTCATCCCGGGCGCCGCCTTGGGCAATGTGGCCAATATCGCATCTTTCATCGCGGTGTATTTGGCCTTGTCGACATTGTGTGTGCGGCCCGGCGTATTGATGTTTTCAACGGCAATCTTGTCAGACATCGGCAGACCTTTCTTTCAAGCAAGGTGGGCTCAAACCCACCTTACCAAGTCATATCTGTCAACCATCCACACGGATCGTGGTATTCTTTGGGTCATAGGGACTGTCTTCAACAATCTCCGCATTCCAAAGCTGGTCCAGCATCTTGACCTGCAGTTTCGTGCCCACGACCGCCAGGTCCGGTTTCACATAGCCCATCCCAATCGACTTCTCGAACGCCACTGAATAGCCACCGGACGTCAATCGGCCCACACGCGTGCCATCGCGCGCATAAAGCGCCTCACGCCCCCAAGGATCGGCATCTGCGGGTCCGTCAATCAACAAAGTCACGCATTTCGACCGAATGCCCTTGGCCTCCATCGCGGGTTTGCCGTTGAAGTCTTTCGACAAATCCACAAAACGCGGCAGATCGGCTTCAAGCGGTGTCGCGTCGCGCCCCAATTCCGTGCCGAACGCACGGTAGGATTTTTCCTGCCGCAGCCAGTTCTGCGCACGTGCACCCACCAGCTTCATACCATGGGGTGCGCCCGCCTTTTCCAGCAGGTCGAACAGATAGTTCTGCATCTCGATCGGGTGGTGCAGTTCCCAGCCCAATTCACCAGTATAGGCCACACGGATCGCATTGACCGGACACATCCCCAGCTCGATCTGTTTTGCCGACAGCCACGGGAACCGTTTGTTCGACAAAGCCGTCGCCGGATCTGCATCTTTGATGACAGCATTCAAAACATCGCGCGATTTTGGTCCAGCGATAGCGAAAACGCCCCATTGGGTGGTAACGTTCTGCACATCGATCCGGCCAAATTCAGGTTCTTTGTCCGCAACTGCTTTGCGCAAGAAATCAGCGTCATACTCTGTCCAGGCACCGGCAGAGACCAGATAATATTCATCGTCCTTCAGTCGCACGATCGTATATTCAGTCCGCGTTGTGCCGTGATCGGTCAGCGCATAGGTCAGGTTGATCCGGCCTACACGCGGCAGCTTGTTCGTTGTAAACCAATCCAGAAAAGCTGTCGCACCCGGCCCTTTGACGATGTGTTTGGTAAAGGCCGTTGCATCAATCAGACCCACGCCTTCACGGATCGCCTTGGCCTCATCCACGGCATATTGCCACCAGCCGCCGCGGCGGAAAGAGCGGCTGTCGTGGTCATCGAAGCCCTCGGGCGCATAGTAGTTCGGGCGCTCCCACCCGTTCACAAACCCGAACTGCGCACCGCGCGCAGCCTGCCGGTCATAGGCAGGCGATGTGCGCAACGGACGACAGGCCGGGCGTTCTTCATCGGGGTGGTGCAGGATATAGACGTGATCGTAAGCCTCTTCGTTCTTGCGCGCGGCCCATTCCGTCGTCATCCAGTCGCCGTAGCGCTTGGGGTCAAGCGAGGCCATGTCGATCTCGGCCTCACCCTCGACCATCATCTGCGCAAGATAATAGCCGGTACCACCCGCCGCCGTGATCCCGAAAGAGAACCCTTCCGCCAGCCACATATTGCGCAGCCCCGGTGCAGGACCAACCAAGGGGTTGCCGTCGGGCGTATAGCAAATCGGCCCGTTGAAATCGTCCTTCAGACCACTTTCCTCGCAGGACGGAATGCGGTGAATCATCGCCATGTACTGGTCTTCGATCCGCTCCAGATCGAGAGGGAACAGGTCGGCGCGGAAACTATCCGGCACACCATATTCAAAGACCGCAGGCGCCCCTTTTTCGTAAACGCCCAAGATCCAGCCCCCGCGCTCTTCGCGCACGTAGGATTGCGCATCGGCATCGCGGATCACGGGGTGCTCTACATGGCCTTCTTCGCGGAACTTCACCAGCGCCGGATCCTTGTCCATGACGATGAACTGATGCTCGACGGGAATGGCAGGTATCTTGATGCCCAGCTTCTTGGCGGTCGTCTGCGCGTGGTTGCCTGACGCCGTCACAACATGCTCGGCGGTAATGACGATCTGCTCGTCCGACGGCACAAGGTTGCCGCCCTTCTCGACCATCTTGGTGCAGGTCACTTCCCATGCCGACCCGTTCCAGTGGAACGCATCCGCCTGCCATTTGCGTTCAATCACGACGCCCCGTTGGCGCGCGCCTTTCGCCATCGCCTGGGTCACATCAGCAGGGTTAATATAGCCGTCGGTGTGGTGATAAAGCGCGCCTTTCAGATCCTCGGTGCGGATCAGCGGCCACTTTGCCTTGATCTCATCCGGGGTCATCCAGACATAGGGTACATCACAGGTCTCAGCGGTGGACGCATAGAGCATATACTCGTCCATCCGTTCTTGTGTCTGGGCCATACGCAAGTTGCCCACGACCGCAAAACCGGCATTCAGACCGGTTTCCTCTTCCAGCGACTTATAGAAATCGACCGAATATTTATGGATATGCGTCGTCGCAAAAGACATGTTGAACAAAGGCAGCAGACCCGCCGCATGCCAGGTCGAGCCTGATGTCAGCTCATCACGCTCCAAAAGCATCACGTCATCCCAGCCTGCCTTCGCAAGGTGATAGGCAATGGATGTACCGACAGCGCCACCGCCGACGACCAATGCTTTGACTTGGGTTTTCATGTCCTGCGACTCCTTTGGCATTTCACATGCATAATTTGCGCGAAATGGCCGCCGCGCGACAGAACCAGCCGACCGCTTACGGCGCAAAACCGACAAGCGTAGCCTCCATTTATGCCAACGTTATTATTGGCCCCAAAATATCCCCGCCGGAGGCACCAGACCGCGCCACAGGCTCAAAGCATCGCAGGGACAACCAGATCGGGCGGCCTGTGCCCGTCTGCAAAGGTTTTGATGTTCACAATCACCTTCTCGCCCATCTCGATACGCCCTTCGAGGGTTGCCGACCCCATATGCGGTAGCAGGATCGCATTTGGCAATTCACGCAGGCGCGGGTTTACGTCGTGGCCCCGTTCAAAGACATCCAGCCCCGCGCCTGCAATCTCGCCAGCGCGCAACATTCGGGTCAGTGCGTTTTCATCAATCACCTCCCCGCGTGAGGTGTTCACGATTACGGCTTCAGGCTTCATCAGCTTCAGCCGCCGCGCATTCATCAGATGGAATGTCGATGGCGTATGCGGGCAGTTGATCGACAGGATATCAACCCGCGCCACCATCTGATCCAGGCTTTCCCAATATGTCGCATCCAGCTCATCTTCAATCTCGGGACGCAGGCGTTTGCGGTTGTGATAATGTACCTGCATCCCAAAGGCTGCGGCACGCCGCGCTACGGCCTGTCCAATCCGGCCCATCCCCAAAATCCCCAGCCGGCGCCCTTTCAGACGCCCGCCCAGCATCGCGGTTGGTGACCAGCCAGACCAAGCATCCGATTTTGCAAGTTGCATGCCTTCCGCCATGCGGCGGGTCACAGCCAGGATCAGGGCCAAGACCATATCTGCGGTGTCTTCGGTCACAACCCCGGGGGTGTTGGAGACATGAATGCCACGCTGCCGCGCCGTTGCCACATCAATATGATCGACACCCGCACCGTAATTCGCGATCAACTTCAGCTTGTCGCCCGCGCGCCCCAGAAGTTTCGCATCAATCTGGTCGGTGATGGTCGGCACAAGAACATCCGCCCGGCCCATCGCATCGGCCAGTTCTTCGGCTGTCATCGGCGTGTCGTCATCGCGCAATTCGACGTCAAACAGCTCTTTCAATCGGGTTTCGACAACCTCAGGCAACCGTCGCGTCACGACAACACTTAGATGCTTACCTGGCATGCATTTCCCTCCCGCGGGTTTTCAAATCAAACTTGTCGTGGCAGGTTGCGCGAAAGGGACGCGTAGCACAAGAACCGCGCGCCGCAAAAGTGAGCAGTAAGGGTAAACAATGGGTGCATTCGCGCATTGGCTCCGCGTTTTCCAGATCGCAGCCTTCGCTGTCGTGATCTGCATCAGCACGGGCTACGCCCAGCAAAGCAATGATGGCCCCGCCATCGGCCCCGAAACGAACCTCCCGCTTCCCCGCTACGTGTCATTGCGGGCCAGCGAAGCCAACGTGCGCCGGGGGCCGTCACTTTCTCACCGAATCGATTGGGTCTTTCAACGCCAAAGCATGCCGCTTTTGGTCGTTGCTGAATATGGACACTGGCGTCGCGTTATTGACCGAGACGGCCAAGGCGGCTGGGTGCATTACCGCATGCTCTCCGGTGCGCGCACCGTTGTTGTTGAGGCTGAAAACACCGCATTGCGCAGCCGCCCTGACCCCGGTGCATTGGAAAATGCGCTCCTGGAACCCGGTGTTGTTGCCCGGCTGGGCGATTGCACCCCGGAATGGTGTCAATTGACAGCAGGTGGCTACAAAGGCTGGGCCCCGAAATCTGCGCTATGGGGCGTCAACGAAGCAGAAATCCGCGACTAGGCTATCAGGCCCAATCACACCGCCGCGACAAGCGGCTGGAATCCCCGCAAAAGCCCGCTTAGCCTGTCACATATGTCACTGACCCAAAACACCCGCCTGAACCTTTCCGCAGGCCTGCTGTCTGTCGCAGTGGCACTTGTGCTGACACTGGCAAAACTCTGGGCCCTGGCGCAGACCGGGTCGCTGGCGGTTGCGGCCACATTGGCCGATAGCGCATTGGATCTTATGGTGTCGCTGGCAGGACTAACCGCCATTGCCTATGCCGCCAAGCCCGCCGACGACGATCACAATTTCGGCCATACATCTGCCGAAGATCTTGCCGCATTGGGTCAGTCGCTGTTCATTCTTGTATCGGCCGGCGTGATCGCGGTTGCCGCCATTTTGCGGCTTCTTGATGACACCGTGTCAATGCCTGAACGCGAAGGTCTGGGTATCGCGGTTCTTGTCTTTTCAATCTTTGTGACCTCCGGCTTGGTGATCTGGCAACGCCATGTCGTGCGCAGCACCGGCAATAAGGTCGTGCAGGCCGACAGTCTGCATTACATCGGCGACCTGATCCCCAATGTTGGTGCGATTCTGGCACTTTGGGCCTCGGCTGCATTGGGCATTCACCAGATCGACAGTGTGGTCGCCCTTGCCGCTGCCGCATTTCTGGCGTTCGGTGCATGGCGTATCGGCAAGGCTGCATGGGATGCGCTGATGGACAGGCAGGCTGACCCCGAAATGATTGAAGGGATCGCTGCAATCGCCCGCGATTTTGAAGGCGTTCAAGGGTTTCATGACCTCAAAACGCGCGTGGCCGGCAGCAAGGTGTTCGTCAATCTGCACATCGAACTGGATGGTGCCCAAACGCTGGACGCTGCCCATGCGATTGGCGCCGCACTTCGCCGGGCCATCGTCGCGGCCTACCCGCAAGCGGATGTTCTGATCCATAAAGATCCGGTCGGGGTACAGCCGCACCCCGACGATCCGCGCCCCTAAGCCGCTTTGTCCAATCCACGCCCTTTCAAAAGCGCCTCAACACCCGGCAAGCGCCCTCTGAACACCTTGTAAAGTTCAGCCGCATCAACGGACCCACCGGACGACAAGACCGTGTCTTCCAACAGCTTGGCGGTTTCTGGATCAAAGGGATCACCAGCCTCTTCAAATGCAGCAAAGGCATCGGCATCCATCACTTCGGACCACATATAGCTGTAATAGCCGCTCGAATAGCCGTCGCCGGCAAAGACATGCGCAAAATGTGGCGTGGCATGGCGCATGCGGATGGCATGGGGCATCCCGATTTCTTCAAGAATCTCGGCCTGCCGCTGCATCGGATCAGCCGGGGCCGGTCCATCATGGAAGCCCAGATCTACAAGCGCCGAGGCCACATATTCGACCGTTTGAAACCCCATATCATAGGTCGCGGCCCCCAACATGCGGTTCAGCAAATCCTCTGGCATCGGTGCACCGGTTTCTGCATGGGTTGCAAACTCTGACAGCACTTCAGGCACTTCAAGCCAGTGTTCATAAAGCTGGCTGGGCAGTTCGACAAAATCGCGCGCGACCGACGTGCCCGAGATGCTTTCATAGGTCACATCAGAAAGCATCTGGTGCAAAGCATGGCCAAATTCGTGAAACAACGTCCGTGCGTCATCATAAGACAATAGCGCAGGCTTGCCCGCTTCTGGCTTGGCGAAATTGCAAACGTTCACCACATGCGGGCGAATGTCACCGCTCAGGCGCTGTTGCGACCGCATGGCCGAACACCACGCGCCAGAGCGCTTGGACCCGCGCGCAAAATAGTCACCGATGAAGACAGCCACGTGTTCACCGTCACGGCTGACGTCCCACATGCGGACATCCGGGTGATAGGCAGGCCCTGCGATCGGGGCGAATTCAAGCCCGAACAAACGGTTTGCACAGGCAAAGGCCGCCTCAATCATGCGATCCAGCTGCAAATACGGCTTCAATTCGGCCTCGTCCAAATCATGCAATTCCTTGCGACGCTTCTCTGCATAAAACCGCCAATCCCAAGGTTCGAGCCGGCCATCAAAACCATCGGCACGCAACATTTTCTCTAAAATAGCGGCATCAGCCTCGGCCGCTGCCTTGGCTGGCTCCCAAACTTGCATCAGCAGGTCACGCACAGCCTTTGGTGTACCCGCCATTTCTGTCTCAAGCTTGAAGTCCGCAAAACTGTCGTACCCCAGCAACCGCGCCCGGTCTTGGCGAAGTTTGAGCGTTTCGCCAGCAATGCCGCGATTATCGGTCTCGCCACCATTGGCACCGCGTGCACCCCACGCTTCATAGGCCTTTTGACGCAGATCACGCCGCTCTGAAAATTGCAGGAACGGCACAATCAGTGATCGCGACAAGGTCACGATAGGGCCGCCTGCGTCTTTTTCTGCCCCGGCGGCTTTGGCCGTTGCCACCACAAAATCAGGCAGACCCGCCAAATCATCTGCGCCCAGCACCATGAACCATTCCCGCTCATCCGCGAGCAGATTTTGAGTGAATTCCGTGCCCAACACCGACAGACGCGATTTGACTGCGCGCAGGTCCTCTGCGGCTTTTCCTGCTAGGTTCGCACCCGAGCGCACAAACCCGCGGCGGGTCAACATCAGGACGCGCTGTTGTTCATCAGTCAAATCAAGCGTGTCGCGATTTTCCCAAACCGCCTCGACCCGCGCAAAAAGCGCCTTGTTCTCTGAAACCTCAGACCCGTAGGCGCTCAGCAATGGGGCAAACGTGCGCTGCAACGCCTCGCGCGCGGGGTTACTGTCCGCGCCCGCAAGATTGTAGAACACTCCCAACACGCGGCCCAATGTCTCATCCGCGCGCTCTAATGCCTCAATCGTATTCGCGAAATCCGGCGCATCGGGATTTTCTGCGATGGCCGCAATATTGGCCCGCGATTCCGCCAAGGCCGCATCAACAGCAGGCGCAAAATCATCATCCGAAATCACATCAAACGGTGGCAGCCCAAATGGTGTTGTCCAATCGTCAAGCAGAGGGTTGGTCATAGCAATACTCCTTTATCAGACAAGTAGTGGTGGCAGTGGCCTTGCGCCACCGCACACAGGCACTCTTGGGAAAAAACTTGGGTCTTCGCGCATTAACCTGCGCGACGCAGGCCCTTGCCGCCGCAGACTTTACATTGGGCATCAGGCTTTACAGTGATCGTGCGTGTTTGGGCATAAAGCGCATCGTAGATCAGCAACCGACCGCCCAGGGTCTCGCCCGCGCCGGTGATCAGTTTCACCGCTTCCACCGCCATCATCCCCCCGATCACACCCGGCAGGGGGCCGATCACGCCTGCTTCTGCGCAGCTTGGCACCAAAGCGGGGTCAGGCATTTCAGGAAAGACGCAAGCATAGCAAGGCGTTCCATTGGCGGGGTCATAGACGCTGATTTGACCCTCCCATTGCGTCAGGGCCGCCGCGATCAAGGGCTTTTCGGCGGCTACTGCTTCTTTGTTCACCAAATAGCGGGTGGCGAAATTATCGCTGCCATCAAGGATCAGATCATAGTCCGCGAAAAGGTCAGATGCGATACTATCGTCCAACCTTCGCTGATAAGGCCTGACTGTGACAAACGGGTTTTGCGCAACCATCGCCTGTGCTGCAGACTGTACCTTGGGCATCCCGATATCGCGGTCCAGATGGATCACTTGCCGCTGCAGGTTCGCATTCTCGACGATATCATCATCGATAACACCGATCGTGCCGACGCCAGCGGCGGCAAGATACTGCAACACAGGCGCGCCCAGACCACCGGCCCCAACCACCAAAACCTTGGCATCGCGCAGGGCCTTCTGCCCCGGACCACCCACCTCGCGCAGGATGATATGACGGGCATAGCGGTCAAGTTCCGTAGGAGAAAAGCTCTCTGACTTGACCACCGGCGCTTCGGGGTGCTTCACACGGGTCCGCAGCGCGCCCAGAAACTTGCGATAGCCCCAGACCAAAACGCCAAAACCAAAGAAGATCGCCCAGAACCGCGCATCGCCACCTGTTGCCATCCGCAAAGGATGGCCGTCGGGCAGGATCACATGGATCATCATGACACCCACCAACAAGATTGCCGTCATGTTCCAGCGCGCGGCATAAGGAACCTTCATCAGCCACCCGATCACCCAAAGGGTGATTACCATTGTGCCAACCATAATCATTGTCCGGTAGACCCAAAGCCGCCCGCGCCACGGGCTGTTTCATCAAGCGATGTAACCACGGCAAACGCCGCTTGGATCACAGGGGCAACGACCATCTGCGCAATCCGCATCCCATGTGTCACTTCAAAATCATTCTCACCAAGATTGACCATGATCACCCCAAGCGGTCCGCGATAATCGCTGTCAATCGTACCCGGTGTGTTGAGCAACGTGATGCCATGCTTTAACGCCAACCCCGAACGCGGCCTGATCTGCACCTCAAATCCAGCCGGGATCGCCATGCGCAAACCCGTTGGCACAAGGACCCGCCCACCAGGTTTGAGCATCAATGCCGCCTGATCCGGCAGGTTTGCGCGCAGATCCGCCCCCGCAGCCCCCGCTGTTTCATATGCGGGCAGACCAAAGCCTTGGTCCGCGCCATCTTCCCATTCGAATTTGAGTGTCACGCTCACGCAATCGCCTCGGCTATACGTTGGGCAAGTGTTGCGGCCACCGCATCTTTTGACATCCGCGGCCAGCTTTCCGCACCCGTCGCCGATATCAGCGTTACTGCATTTTCAGACCCGCCCATGATGCCCGTTTCCGGCGACACATCATTCGCAACAATCCAGTCACACCGCTTGCGCAGGCGCTTGGCTGTCGCATGCGCAATCACATCATCAGTTTCGGCGGCAAAACCGACCACCAATTTCGGGCGGCCTTTGGACATCTGCGACACCGTCGCAAGAATATCTGGGTTCTCGGCAAAAGTAAGCTGCGGCAAACCCGACCCATCCTTTTTGATCTTGCTGTTCCCTGCATTGGCCACACGCCAATCCGCAACAGCCGCTGCAAAAACAGCGGCATCGGGTTGCCCGGCTGCCTGCACCGCCGCCAGCATTTCCTGCGCGGTTTGGACCTGAACCACCGTCACACCCATCGGCGGCGGCACATCGGCAGGACCGGTGACAAATGTGACATCCGCGCCAAGCGCGGCCAGCGCTTTGGCAATCGCTGTGCCTTGCGCCCCGGACGAACGGTTGGCGATATAGCGCACCGGATCAATGGGTTCATGCGTCGGGCCAGATGTGACCAACAGATGGCGCCCCTTCAGGGGACCATCCGCTAATGCTACATCAATAGCCGCAATGATCTCTGGCACTTCTGCCATCCGCCCGGGGCCGTGTTCGCCGCAGGCCATATCGCCCTCATTCGGACCAACAACCAAAACACCGTCACCCTGCAACGTTGCCAGATTGCGCTGCGTGGCGGGATGCTCCCACATCCGGACATTCATCGAAGGCGCGATCAACACCCGCTTGTCTGTCGCCAACAGCAGAGTGGATGCCAGATCATTGGCCAAGCCACCGGCCATCTTCGCCATCAGATCAGCCGTAGCAGGGGCCACAACGATCAAATCAGCGGCGCGGGACAATTCGATATGCCCCATTTCAGCTTCATCTGTCAGATTGAACAAGTCTTGGTAGATCTTAGACGCCGACAAGGCCGCAAGGCTGAGGGGTGTGACAAATTCCGACCCGGCCTTCGTAAGGACAGGTGTGACCTGCGCACCTTGTTCGCGCAATCTGCGCACAAGGTCCAACGATTTGAAGGCGGCAATGCCGCCTCCAACGATCAAGAGAATGTGCTTGTTTGCGAGCATGCGCTGTCTCCAGTCGGGATCGCCCGACACTAGGTCAGATCAGACCGGAAACACAATGTCTGGATTATGCAAGAAATTCATGCACCTCAGAGCTTTGCGACTCAAGGCTTTTGCGCATCTTACCAAAGGCTGCCGCTTCAAGCTGACGCACTCGCTCTTTCGAAAGACCCAGCTCGGTGCCAAGGCTTTCGAGCGTGCGCGGCTCATCACGCAGCTTGCGTTCACGGACGATGAACTGTTCACGGTCATTCAGGTTTGACAATGCCGTCAGCAACCATTGGCGCAAGGTATCATTGTCATGCGTATTTGCGACGGTCTCTGCCGCTTGTGGGCCATCGTCTTCTAACGCATCAATCCATTCGCGCCCTTCATCCTCAACAGATTGGGTTGCATTCAGCGAGAAATCAGAGCCGGACAAACGGCCTTCCATCATTTCGACGTCATGCAGGGGCACACCCACCTCGATAGCGATCAATTCGCGCATGTCATGCCGGTCCAGCTCGCGGCCTTCTGCGGCCGCTTCACGCTCTAACCGGGCTTGCACGCGGCGCATGTTGAAGAACAAGGATTTCTGCGACGACGTAGACCCTGTGCGCACCATCGACCAGTTACGCATCACGTAGTCTTGGATCGACGCTTTGATCCACCACACTGCATAGGTCGAAAACCGGACACCGCGATCAGGGTCAAACTTGTCAGCGGCCTTCATCAGGCCGACCGAGGCTTCCTGAATAAGGTCGTTCATCGGGGCGCCATAGCGCTTGAATTTGGACGCCATTGAAATGGCCAAACGCATATATGCTGTGATCAAACGGTGCAGGGCCTGCTCATCACGCTGGTCGCGCCAAGCATAGGCCAGCGCCAATTCGGTCTCAGCATCCAGCAGCTCTGCTTTCATCGCTGTGCGAGACAAAGTTTGATCAGAAAAACCGGTAACGCCCATTGTAATTCTCCCAGGTTGCATTGTGATGCATTAACTTTGTTGTCTGAAATGGTTACGCAGGGCCGAACGAGTTGGATCACAAAAAGATAGTATGATGTCCTTGCCTCACCTCTCTCTCATCCTTGGCGGTGCCGCCTCGGGCAAATCGGCTTTCGCAGAGTCTCTGGTGATGCAGCATAAGCATCCCGAACCGCTCTACATCGCGACGGCGCAAGTCTTTGATGACGAGATGGCCGACAAAGTTGCAAACCACCGCAAAATGCGTGGCACCGGCTGGACAACGGTTGAAGAACCGCTCGACCTTGCCCTGGTCTTGGCAAAGGTAAATCCGGGCCAGCCCTCCTTGCTGGATTGCGCAACGCTCTGGCTGACCAATGTTATTTTAGGCGAGCATGATGTGGACCAGCACAGCGCGGCCCTTTTGGCGGCGCTGTCAGATTGCAAAGGCCCGGTTGTCATTGTCTCGAACGAAGTGGGGCAAGGGATTGTTCCTGACAACGCGCTTTCACGTCAATTCCGGAACGCCCAAGGACGGCTCAATCAACAGTTGGGCGCGCAAGCCGATCTGGTCGTGGCGGTGATGGCCGGGCTGCCTCTGACGCTGAAAGGTGAGCTGCCATGACAAAGCTTTGGATGGTGCGCCACGGCCCGACACATGCCAAATCCATGGTGGGCTGGTCCGACATCCCTGCGGACCTGTCCGACACCGCGGCGATCGCTCGTTTGCGCGCTTTCTTGCCCAGCGCACCTGTGGTGTCGTCCGACTTGATCCGCGCTTCTGCCACCGCCGATACGCTTTTGCCAGACGTCAGGCTGCCACATGACAAAAATCTGCGTGAAATCAATTTTGGCGATTGGGAACTGCGCACTTTCAACGATGTCGAGGCAGACGACCCGGAAAGAATTCGCGCCTATTGGGAAAAACCGGGCGATGTCGCTCCACCCAACGGGGAAAGCTGGAACGCTGTCAGGCAACGCGTTGACGGGGCAATCGACAGGTATTTGGACCACGGCCACAAGGATTTAATCGTTGTCGCACATTTTGGTGTGATCCTGACCCAGGTGCAAAGGGCACTGGCCATCAGCGCGTATGAGGCTTTCGGCCACCGGATTGAAAACCTTTCCGTGACAGTCCTGCAAAAGCACCAAGATGACTGGACGGTCGCACACATCAATCACACACCGTGATGGGCATCGTCACAGATCAGCGTTGGCGCAACTGCACTGCGCTCTGCTAGAAATGACGCCATGACATATCAACTTTACATCGGTGATCGCACCTTCAGCAGCTGGTCTTTGCGCGGTTGGCTGATGTTGGAAAAATTCGGCCTGCCTTTTCAGACGCATATGGTCGGTCTTTATAGCGGCACAATGAAGGCCGATCTTGCGCATCTGGCCCCGGCCAAAACTGTGCCTGTCCTGCAAACGGCGCAAGGGCATGTTCTAACCGACAGTCTGGCAATGGCCGAAACGCTGGTTGAGCGGCATCCTGAGATTGACCTCTACCCACGCGACCCCGCCGCGCGCGCGCTGGCGCGGTCGATGACCGCAGAAATGCATAGTGGATTTGGCGCGCTCAGGGGTGACTGCCCGATGATGTTGCGGTTCGTCTGGCAAGGCTTCGCCCCTTCGGCAGCGGTGCGCAATGATCTGCAAAGGATTGAGTACCTATGGGACTTGGCGCAAACTGGCTACGGCGCGGACGGGCCGTGGTTGTTTGGGGCCTATTCGCTGGCGGACGTGTTCTATGCCCCTGTCGCGATGCGGATAACGGCCTATGATCTGCCGGTCGGTGACCGCGCAAAAGCATATGTTGCAGCGCATCTGGCGGACCCTGCATTTCAGGCGTGGCGCAAGGCGGCGTTGCAAGAAACACACGACCCTTGGCCCTATCCGATGGACCTGTCCCGCACGCTCTGGCCCGGTGACACAAATTAACCTTTCTTAAAGACCCGGACCTTACCCGTTAACCAAGAACGGGGAACGGCAATGGTCGCATTAGCCTATACGGTAGCATTTGAAGGGATCGAGGCGCGATTGGTCGAGGTGCAATGCGCCGTGACACCCGGCATTCCGGCATTCACCATCGTGGGCCTGCCAGACAAAGCTGTGTCCGAAGCACGCGAACGGGTCCGCGCGGCGCTGACAGCCATGGCCATCGCGCTGCCCTCCAAGCGGATCACGGTGAATATGTCACCAGCCGATTTGCCCAAAGAAGGGTCGCACTTTGACCTGCCCATTGCGCTGGCTTTGCTGGCCGCGCTTGACATCATCCCGCAAGACACCGCCGCACAGACCGTCGCCTTGGGTGAACTTTCATTAGATGGAACGCTGGTGCCTGTTGTCGGCGCATTACCAGCGGCCATGGCCGCCGCGCAAGAAGACCGCACCCTGCTTTGCCCGCAGGCCTGCGGCGCAGAGGCCGCCTGGGTCGGCGCAGTCAACGTGATCGCACCCCGGACATTGGCCGATATGGTACGACATTTCACCGGACAATCCGTCTTGCCCCCTGCGGCCCCGGGCGAGGTCTTGGGCCAAAGCGGCGCGCGTGACCTTTCAGAAGTCAAAGGGCAGGAACGCGCCAAACGCGCGTTGGAAATAGCGGCAGCCGGACGGCATCACCTGCTCTTGGTCGGCTCACCGGGGTCTGGCAAATCCATGCTTGCCGCACGTATTCCCGGCATTCTGCCCGAACTCACGCCAGCAGAGGCGCTGGAAACCTCCATGATCCATTCTCTTTCAGGCCTGCTTGACGAAGGCGGGATCAACCGCAGCCGGCCTTTCCGTGAACCCCATCACACCGCCTCAATGGCCGCGATCGTGGGCGGTGGGCGCAATGCCAAACCGGGTGAAATCAGCCTTGCGCACAACGGCGTGCTTTTCATGGATGAATTTCCAGAATTCCCCCGGACCGTGCTCGAAACACTGCGGCAACCGATTGAAACCGGCGAAGTCGTGGTGGCACGCGCCAATGCACATGTGCGCTATCCGTGTCGTTTCATGCTGGTCGCGGCAGCAAACCCCTGCAAATGCGGCTATCTGGCAGACCCGGCAAGGGCCTGCGCCCGTGTGCCAGTCTGCGGCGAAGAATACATGGGGCGTATTTCCGGCCCGCTGATGGACCGGTTTGATCTGCGCGTCGAAGTGCCCCCCGTCGCCTTCACCGATCTTGATCTGCCCGAAACCGGCGAAAGCACCGCGCAGGTTGCAGCCCGCGTCCGTCAGGCCCGCGACAGGCAAACAGCCCGCTTTGCGGACCATGCGCAAACGCGCGTGAACGCGGATATGGAGGGGCACTTGCTTGAAGAAATAGCCACGCCCGACGCGCAAGGTCGGGCGCTCTTGGTCAAGGTCGCCGAACGCTTTGGTCTGTCGGCGCGCGGCTATCATCGGGTTCTGCGTGTCGCACGCACGATTGCCGACCTTGAAGGCACAGCAGACGTCCGCCACCCCCACGTGGCCGAAGCCGTCAGCTACCGTCTTGCCATGGCAAAAGAGGTCTAGCGGCGCGCCTCGATCGCTTGCCAGATTTTTTCGGCAATATTGACGCCGTCAAAACGTTCAAGCTCCTGAATACCGGTGGGCGAGGTCACGTTGATCTCGGTCAGCCAATTCCCGATCACGTCAATACCCACGAAAATCTGGCCCTTTTCGCGCAAAAGCGGACCGATCCGGGCGCAAATCTCACGATCCCGATCTGTCAGTTCTACCTTTTCAGGCCGCCCGCCCACATGCATGTTCGACCGCGTTTCACCTGCGGCGGGCACACGGTTGATGGCACCAACAGGCTCACCATCAACAAGGATTACCCGTTTGTCACCCTTCACCACATCCGGCAAAAATTGCTGCATAATCAACGGCTCACGGTTGATGCCTGCAAAAAGCTCATGCAAGGACGCAAGATTGCTGTCACCATATTTCAGTTTGAAGACGCCCGCGCCGCCATTGCCGTAGAGCGGCTTGAGAATGACATCTTCATACTTCGCCCGAAAGGACTTGAGCGTTTCAAGATCACGCGCAATCATCGTAGGGGGCGTGAGGTCCGGAAAATTGAGGACCAACAGTTTTTCGGGGTAATTGCGCACCCAAAAAGGATCATTCACGACCAGCGTGTCCGGATGCACCATATCAAGGATATGGGTCGTTGTGATATAGCTCATATCAAATGGCGGGTCCTGACGCAGCCAGACCACATCAAAATCCGCAAGATCCACGGTTTGCATCTCACCTAGGCGAAAATGGTCGCCTTTCACCCGCTGGACCGTAAGCGGCCATCCTTTCGCAGTCACCCGACCCTGATCATAAGCCAGCTGATCTGGCGTATAATAGAACAGGTCATGTCCGCGTGACTGCGCCTCTTCAGCGATCCGGAATGTGCTGTCTGCATCAATGTCGATCGGCCCGATCGGGTCCATCTGAAAAGCGATCTTGAGTGACATGGCTAGCCCCTTGCATGCGATACGTCGCCTCTAAATGGCGCAGCCCCCGAGCATGTGCAATGGGCAGTCACATTTCCATAAAGGCGTTTTCAATCACTTTCAGGCCACCAAGGCTGTTTACGACGGCCAGATCGAAACGCACATCGGTCAATTGCCCGCGCGGTTCACCGGCAAGGAACTCACTTGCGCTACCCACGATTCGGTCCATTTGCCGGCGGCCCAGACGCGCGGCGGCGGTCGCAAAACTGCGGCTTTTCTTGACCTCGACAAAAACCACCGTGTCGCCTTCACGCGCAATCAGATCAATCTCACCTGACTGTCCGCGCCAGCGGCGCGCGGCAATATCATGTTCCCGGCGGGCATAGTCTTGGGCCACAATATCTTCAGCGGCCAAACCCGCATGATATCCAACAGTTCCGCTCATTCCTTATCTCCTAAAGTCAGTGCCATCTGGTACACCTGCCGCCGTGGCAATCCCAGCGCACCCGCGACAACCGTGGCCGCATCTTTTACACGCATCGTTTTCATCGCTTCACGCAATGCGGCGTCCACGTCATCATCCGCTACCACAACCGCACCGGCGCGCCCTACCAACACAACGAGCTCGCCCTTTACAGACCGCCCCTGAAACTCAGCGGCAAGCTCCCCAAGTGATCCGCGCGTCACCTCTTCAAACTTCTTTGTCAGCTCGCGGCAAACCACGGCCTCTCGCTCACGTCCCAAGATCTCGCACAAATTTCCTAACATTTCCCCAACACGCTTAGGGCTTTCATAAAACACCAACGTAAAGGGCACGTCGCGCAACGCCGCGATCTCGCTTTCGCGCTGTTTCTTTCCCGAAGGCAGAAAACCGACAAAGGCAAACCTGTCGGTCGCCAAGCCCGACACAGTCAATGCAGCAAGGACGGCCGAAGCCCCCGGCGCAGAGGTCACGACAAGCCCTTCTGCAATGGCTGCGCGCCCCAGTTCGTAGCCGGGATCGGCCACCAAAGGTGTGCCGGCCTCAGACACATAGGCCACAGATTTGCCAGCCTTCATGTCTGCAACCAAGCGCGCCACCGCACTTTCACCACTGTGATCGTGAAAGGCCACCACCTTGCGCCCGTTCAATGGCACGCCATGAATTTCCATCAGCTTTCGCGCGGTCCGCGTGTCCTCTGCGGCAATCAGGTCAGCTGATGCCAGGATATCAAGGCCACGCAACGTCATGTCCCGCGCCGACCCAATCGGTGTGGCCACGAAATAAAGACCGGCAGAGAGTGGCTTGCTTATAAAATTCATCTCTGGACCCGCCAGCCCCCTGCTTTATGATGACCCCCAACATCGCGGCGGGATGTGAGGCTTGGGCCAACTGCCTTTCGCGCGAAACAGGAGGAATACGACATATGTTTGCTCGTTTCAGCAACGCCCGCAAGCCGTTGGCTCGCTTTTTTGCATTTACCGCGCTGCTCTGGCTTGCCGCCTGTGACGTGACCTTGGCACCAGATGCGAATGTCGGTCGCCAGATCGACCCCGGCAAACCCATTGAGGTGGCCTTGTTGGTGCCCGGTGGATCGGCGCAGGAGACCGACAACCAACTGGCAAGAAACTTCGAAAACGCCGCGCGCCTTGCAATTGCGGATCTTGAGGGCGCCAGCGTTGATTTGCGCGTCTACAACACCGCAGGCGGCAACCCGCAGCAGGCCGCAATTGCCGCGACGCAAGCTGTCAATGAAGGCGCAAAGATCATTATCGGCCCGCTTTATGGTGAGGCCGCGAATGCCGCAGGCGTTGCAATCGCGGGCCGTGACGTGAATGTGCTTGCCTTCTCAAACAACCGCGCCTTTGCGGGTGGTAACGTGTTTATCCTTGGATCCACATTCGACAATACCGCCGAACGTCTTGTGCAGTTCGGCATCCGTCAAGGTGTCAGCCGCTACATGGTCGTGCACGGTGATGACCTGCCGGGGCGTGTCGGGCGCGATGCGATCACCACGGCCGTGCAACAAAACGGTGGTGAGGTCGTCGGCGTCGAAAGCTATCCACTGTCCCAGCAGGGCATTTTCACTTCGACCCGCAGGATCGTTTCAAGCGTGCGCACCTCTGGCGCGCAAGCGGTCTTTACGACAGCAGGGGCCAACGCGGACCTGCCGATCATTGCAACCGCCCTTCCCGATGCAGGGATGGATACCAGCCGCAGCCGCTTTATCGGGCTGACCCGTTGGGACACCCTGCCCCAGTTGGCCGCTTTGCCCGGCCTTGAGGGTGGCTTGTTTGCCCTGCCTGATCCGGGGACGGCGGCACTCTTTGCCAACCGTTATGCCGCGACTTATGGCGAAACGCCCCATCCGCTGGCCGGGCTCGCCTACGATGGGATTGCCGCGATCGGCGCATTGGCCGCAGCCGGCAACACCGAAGCCTTGACCAAGGCCGCACTGATCCAGCCGCAAGGATTCCGTGGGACCTCTGGGGTGTTCCGGCTCTTGCCGAACGGCCTCAATCAGCGCGGCCTTGCTGTCGCTACCATTCAAAACAATCAGGTTATGATCCTTGAACAAGCCCCAAGAAGTTTTGGCGGCCCCGGCCTCTGACTCCACTTTACTGCACGACGATGGCACGCCGGACGGGTTGATCTGTCCGGCGTCTGCCATTTTTGACACTGATGCCGTGACGGCACAAATTGACGAAGCCATCGCGAACGCAAGCTCGGAAAAAGAGATCAGGGCCGCAACGGTGGATGCATTGGCGCAGGCCCGCACCGCAGGGATGTTGCAGATCGCATCGGCGTTCAAAGCGCAGCCTTTTGCCTCGCGTCCGACAACACGGGCTTACAGCTGGCTGACCGATCAGGTCGTTAAAACAGTCCTGCGGGTTGCAACCCAACAGCTCCACCCACTGCCCACCCCCACAGAAAGCGAGCGGCTGTCACTGATTGCTGTGGGCGGCTACGGCCGGGGCGAGATGGCGCCGCATTCGGATGTCGATCTGCTGTTCCTGACCCCCTACAAGATCACGCCTTGGGCCGAGAGCGTCATTGAATCGATGCTTTACATGCTGTGGGATCTGAAACTGAAAGTCGGCCATGCCAGCCGGACGGTGAAAGACTGCCTGCGGCTGGCCAAGGAAGACTATACGATACGCACGTCCTTGGTAGAGTATCGGCATTTGGCCGGCGACGCGGCGCTTGCATCTGAGTTGGGCGACAGGCTCTGGTCCGAGCTTTTCAAGTCAACCGCCAGTGACTTTATCGAGGCCAAACTGGAAGAGCGCGCAACACGGCACCGCAAACAGGGCGGCCAGCGTTATATGGTCGAACCGAACGTGAAAGAAGGCAAAGGCGGGTTGCGCGATTTGCAGTCGCTCTTCTGGATCAGCAAATATGTGCATGGCGTCAAAGACGCCGCCGAACTGGTCAATCTGGGCGTGTTTACGGCCGAAGAATTCGAAACCTTCGTCAACGCCGAAGATTTTCTTTGGGCGGTGCGCTGCCATCTTCATTTGATTGCCGGACGTCCAACAGATCAGTTGACCTTCGACATGCAGGTCGAAGTGGCAGATGCGATGGGCTATACCGACCACGGCGGCAGACGCGGGGTTGAGCACTTCATGCAGGCCTACTTCCGCCAGGCCACCCATGTTGGCGAATTGACGCGAATTTTCCTGACCGCGCTGGAAGCCAACCACACCAAACAACAACCGATGATGGCCCGGCTGCTGAAACGCCGCAAAAAGGCCAAGCCACCCTATGCGATCAAGCAAAACCGTCTGACAGTCGCCAACGAAAAGGCGTTCCTTGCGGATAAACTGAACATCCTGCGTATCTTTGAAGAGGCGCTGCGGACAGGTACCCTGCTGCACCCAGATGCCATGCGCCTGATTTCGGCCAACCTTGATCAGATCGATGCGGAAATGCGCGAAAACAAAGAGGCGCGCCGCATCTTTCTTGATTTGATGTTGAAACACGGCAACCCTGAACGGGCCTTACGGCGGATGAATGAATTGGGTGTTCTGGCAGCCTTCATTCCCGAATTCGCACCGATCGTCGCGATGATGCAGTTCAATATGTATCACCACTACACGGTCGATGAACACACAATCCAATGCATCAGCAATCTGGCCCAGATCGAGCGCAAAGAACTGAACGAAGAACTGCCTGTCGTATCAGGTATTCTTGAGCGCGGGGTCAACCGCAAGGTGCTTTATGTGGCGCTGTTGCTGCATGATATCGGCAAGGGGCGTAAAGAAGACCACTCGGTTCTCGGCGCGCAGATTGCCCGCAAGGTGGCCCCGCGTCTTGGGTTGAACAAGAAAGAATGCGAAACGGTCGAATGGCTTATCCGCTATCACCTGCTGCTGTCTGACGTCGCGCAGAAACGGGACATTGCAGAACCCCGCACCGTGCAGGGCTTTGCCAAGGCGGTTAAATCTGTGGAACGGCTGGATCTGCTGACCGCGCTGACCGTTTGTGACATTCGCGGGGTTGGGCCGGGGACATGGAACAACTGGAAAGCGGTGCTGATCCGCAATCTCTACAAGGCCACGAAATCTGCACTCCAGACCGGGCTTGAAGACCTGAATCGCGAAACCCGCGAGGCTGAGGCTAAACGTGCCCTGCGCACCGCCCTGTCTGACTGGGACAGCAAGGCTCTCAAGATCGAGATGGGCCGCCACTATGGGCCCTACTGGCAAGGCCTGCCACTTGCGGCGCAAATCGTCTTTGCACGGCTGCTGCGTGAAATTGCTGACGATGAAATCAGCATTGACCTAATGTTGGACGAAGACCGCGACGCCACGCGCGCTTGCTTTGCCATGGTGGACCACCCGGGGCTGTTTAGCCGGATGACAGGTGCGCTTGCCCTTGTCGGCGCAAACGTCGTCGATGCACGCACCTACACATCAAAAGATGGCTACGCGACGGCGGTTTTCTGGGTTCAGGACAACGACGGCAATCCTTATGAGGCGAACCGCCTGCCGCGCCTGCGCAAGATGATTGAGCGGACGCTGAAAGGCGAGGTCGTCGCGCAGGATGCGCTGAAAGACAAGGACAAGATCAAGAAACGCGAACGTGCCTTCAAAGTGCCTACCAACATCAGTTTCGACAACGACGGGTCGGAAATCTACACGATTATCGAAGTGGATACCCGCGACCGCCCCGGCCTGCTGTATGACTTGACGCGCACGCTGGCGAACAGCCACGTCTATATCGCCTCTGCGGTAATCGCGACCTACGGAGAGCAAGTGGTGGATACATTCTACGTCAAAGACATGGTCGGGCTGAAATACCACTCCGAAGCCAAGCGCGCGGGATTGGAACGCAAACTGCGTGAAGCCATTGCGCAAGGTGCTGAACGCGCGGTTGCGGGATGAAGGCCATGACGGGTGCCTGTTTTGTCGAACGCGCTGGGTTGAAATCCTTGCGCCCTAGAGGGCGCACGGCATGAAACCCATTCGCCTTATGGCAGGTTTCTTTACTGTCGGGATCTGGACATTGCTCAGCCGTGTCATGGGCTTTGTGCGCGACATCATGATCGCCGCATTCCTTGGCACCGGTCCCGTTGCCGAAGCTTTCTTGATCGCCTTTTCCCTGCCCAACCTTTTTCGCCGCTTCTTCGCCGAAGGGGCGTTCAACATGGCTTTCGTACCGATGTTCTCGAAAAAGGTAGAAGGCGGCGATGACCCGCATCGCTTTGCCCAAGACGCGTTTGTCGGTCTGGGCGGTGTACTGACAGTCTTTACCGTCGTTGGCGTGATCTTCATGCCCGCGCTTGTCACACTGATGGCCAGTGGCTTTTTGGGCACCGAACGATTTGATCTGGCAGTCTATTATGGGCGGATCGCCTTTCCCTACATCCTGTTCATCTCTCTGACGGCGTTGCTGTCGGGTGTTCTGAACGCGACAGGGCGGTTCATGGCCGCCGCGGCTGCTCCAGTTTTGTTGAACATCATCTTCGTACTGGCGCTTATCATCACAGGACTGGCCTGCGATTGTGCGGGACCAGACAGTCAGGCCACCATCGGCCAATCACTGGCCTTTGCCGTACCACTGGCCGGGATTGCACAGTTGGCCGTTGTATGGATTGCTGCAAAACGGGCCGGATATGCGCTGCGCATCGGCCGCCCCAAAATCACGCCCGAGCTCAAGCGGCTTGCAATCATCGCCGCCCCCGCAGCACTTGCCGGGGGTGTGGTGCAAATCAACCTGCTTGTCGGTCGGCAGGTGGCAAGCTTTTTTGATGGCGCGGTGGCGTGGCTTAGCTATGCGGACAGGCTCTATCAATTACCCCTTGGCGTTGTCGGCATCGCCATTGGCGTGGTGTTGTTGCCCGATCTGTCGCGGCGCTTGCGGGCCGGTGATGAAGCAGGGGGGCGCGACGCTTTTAACCGCGCGTCCGAAATCAGTCTGGCCCTGACCATCCCTGCCTCGGTCGCATTGATGGCGATCCCGCTTCCGCTTGTCAGCGTCTTGTTCGAACGCGGCGCATTTACAAGCGATGATACAGCAGCAACCGCTTTGGCCGTGGCAATTTATGGCTTAGGCCTGCCTGCATTTGTGCTGCAAAAAACCTTGCAACCTTTGTTCTTTGCCCGCGAGGATACCAAACGTCCGTTCTACTATGCGCTGACAGCGATGATACTGAATGCGGCGCTTGCGATTGGTCTTTCCCCGCTCATTGGCTTTGCCGCAGCCGCAATCGGCACGTCCTTGACCGGATGGGCGATGGTTGTGTTGTTGATGCGCGGCGCCCGCACGATGGGCGACGCCGCACAATTCGACGCGCGGTTCAAGCGCCGCTTGGGCCGCATCGTGCTTGCCGCTATAGCGATGGGCGTCATTCTGGTGGTCACATCAACCATCATGACGCCGTTTTTTGGCGCAGGGACGCTGCGCTATCTGGCCTTGTTGGTTTTGGTGCTGATCGGGATCATCAGCTACTTTGCCATCGGCCACTTGATCGGTGCGTTCAAACTATCCGAGTTTCGCCGTAACTTGCGCCGTTAGGACCGCTGTCGCAAGCGCCGCACAAGGCTTGCCCAACCGCCGGGCGCAAGGATCGTGCTAAGGAAAAACCCTGCAAAAAAACCTGTGAGTTCAGATATCCACTGGCTATTTCCGCCAAAGATCAACCCGAATATCAGCTGAATCATCAGCAGGAATCCGATCAACCGAAAGGCCATGATCTGGTTCTGGCCGGCTTCACCCAAACGCAACCAAAGCGCGTAGGTATAGGCACCAATCAGCCCATAAACCGGCGTGAACGCCCCAACGAGCGGATAGCGGCTGTCCACGATCAGACCAAATACCACGGCCCCGGCAATGCTGGTCGCAAGATACAAAAACAGAACTTTAAGCGATCCATAATACTCGGCCGTGAATTTGCCCAAGGCGAGGATAAGCGCCGAGCAAAAGGCGACCTGGATCAGTTGCACTTGAATGAACGTATAGGTCACAAACCGCCTAAGCATCTCAAAAGAATAGTCATCACTGACCAGCACCCGGTCCAGCACTGCGGGCGAAAACCCGAATTGCTCAATCGCGGCAACACGCCATCCGACTCCACGGGGGCCGCCAATAATACCATAGTTGGCCAGCTGAAAGACAGCTTCGATCCCCAGGATCACAAGGGCCAATGCGACCACCAGAGGGGGCAAAGCGTTGAACGGGCTTTCGGGCTTCATATTTGGTCTCTCGGGACAGTTGAAGTTGACGGGTCGCTCGGACATGGGTATGCGACCCCTGCCCCGAAAGCCAGACCGGACATTGACCTCATGACACAGACTTCATTCACACCGCGTGTTTTTTCGGGGATCAAACCCTCTGGCGGGCTGACACTGGGCAACTATCTGGGTGCAATCAAGCGTTTTGTCGGGATGCAGGGCCAGATGGAGACAGTCTATTGTGTGGTCGATATGCACGCGATCACAGTTTGGCAGGACCCCAAAGAACTGGCCAACATGACGCGTGAAGTCGCAGCAGGCTATCTTGCCGCCGGCCTCGACCCGAGCCAGTCGATCCTGTTCAACCAAAGCCAGGTCGCAGCCCACGCCGAACTGGGCTGGATCTTCAACTGCGTCGCCCGTGTCGGTTGGATGAACCGCATGACCCAGTTCAAGGACAAGGCAGGCAACAACGCCGAGAAAGTGTCGCTGGGCCTTTACGCCTACCCTGCGCTGATGGCGGCCGATATTCTGCTTTACCACGCCACCCATGTGCCTGTGGGCGAGGACCAGAAACAGCACGTTGAATTGACCCGCGACATCGCCGCGAAGTTCAACCACGACTTCAAGACCGATTTCTTTCCGCTGACCGAACCGGTCATCGAAGGCCCCGCTATGCGCATCATGAACCTGCGCGACGGGACCAAGAAAATGTCCAAGTCCGGCGAAAGCGACATGGAACGCATCAACATGACAGATGATGCAGACAAGATTGCCAAAAAGTTCAAAAAGGCCAAGACCGACCCAGAGCCGCTGCCCGAAACGGTAGAAGGCCTCGCTGGTCGCCCTGAAGCGCGTAACTTGGTCGAAATCTACGCCGCGCTGAACGATATGACCCCGGAAGCCGTGATCGCAGAATACCCCGGCGCAGGCTGGGGGACATTCAAGCCCGCGCTGGCGGATCTGGCTGTCGCGAAACTTGCACCGATTTCAGACGAAATGGCCCGCTTTATGGCCGACCCGGCAGAGATCGACCGGATTTTGGGTGAAGGTGCCGTCAAGGCACGCGCGATCGCTGAACCAGTTTTGCGCGATACATATGATATCGTGGGGCTGTTGCGGTCCTGAAAATCCGCTCAACGCCTCACTGAATTAAGCCCTGCGATAGCGGTGTCACAAAACTGAAGTGCCAGCATGGGATCGTTTCACCAGCAGGACAGATTCGGTCTGCCTGCTGGCCTTGGTGGATTTTGTCCCCCTTCCTGACCATGGCACACTTAGGCGTCCGATGATCCCCGCATCGGACGCCGCAGCCACTTTACCTTGTCGCACACCGGGCCTAGGTTCACCCCAAAAGGAGAGCGCAGCATGGCCACTGGCAAAAACATCCGCACGTATTTCGAAGGCGCTTGGCACGACGGCGATGTGCCGATCATGCGCGCTGCTGACCATGGGTCATGGCTTGGGTCCACGGTTTTTGACGGGGCGCGTTTCGTCAACGGATTGATGCCCGATCTGGATTTGCATTGCGCCCGCGTCAACCGCTCGGCCGAAGCACTGATGATCAAACCCACCGTCAGCACCGAAGACATGATTGCCATCACCAAAGAGGGGCTTGCACACTATCCCGCGGGTGCAGCGGTGTATATCAGGCCGATGTATTGGGCGATCCACGGCGATGCGACAGCGATCATGCCCAGCGCCGACGAAACCGGCTTTGCGATCTGTCTTGAGGAAATTCCCCTCGCACCTGACACCGCATCGACCACCTTGGGCCTGACAAAATTCCGCCGCCCTGTGATCGACGACGCCGTTGTGAACGCCAAGGCAGGCTGCCTTTACCCCAACAACGCCCGCATGCTGGCCGAGGTCCGCGCACGTGGGTTTGGGAACGCATTGGTCGCCGATGCCATGGGCAATGTCGCGGAAACAGCCACTGCAAACGTCTTTATGGTAAAAGACGCCGAAGTCTTTACCCCGATTGCAAACGGTACATTCCTGTCCGGGATCACCCGCGCGCGCCATATCTCGAACCTCAAGGCCGACGGTGTGAACGTGCATGAAGCCGTGCTGACATTTGATGACTTCCGCGACGCGGACGAGGTGTTCTTGTCTGGCAACATGTCCAAAGTCACCCCTGTGACCGCGTTTGAGGACCGCCAATATCAGGTCGGGCCTGTCACCCGGCGGGTGCGCGAGATGTATTGGGATTGGGCGGCCAGCACCGCCTAGAAACTGGACCTAGTGAACGTGACAATCTGTCGTTGCCACTGCCCATTTGTTGCGCCACACTTGGACCAACAAGGAGACCGATATGCGTAAGTTCATGGTCGTTTTGGACGATAGCCGCGAATGCCTGAATGCAATGCGCTTTGCTGCAATGCGTGCATCGCACACAGGGGGCGGCGTTGCCGTTCTGGCTATTATCCCCCCCGATGAGTTCAATCACTGGATCGGTGTGGGCGAAATCATGCGTGCAGAGGCGCGTGAACGGATTGAAGTCCATTTTGAGGTTTTCGCCAAATGGATGCGCGACAAGCAAAACGTGGACCCCGAATTGATCATCCGCGAGGGCGAGCCTTTGCACGAAATTATCGCCCATGTCAGCGAGGACCCCGATATCGGTGTCCTTGTGCTTGGTGCGGGTGATGACAGCAAGGGCCCCGGCCCTTTGGTGACACAGCTCAGCAAACAATCGGGCAGCCTGCCCATCCCGATTACGATTGTACCGGGGGATTTGTCCAAGGAACGGCTCGAAGCAATTACCTAAGACATTCTGCGCCAGTTTAGAATCATTCCAAACCCTTGACTCTTGGGCGCAGCGACCGCATATCTAAAGCCTGACAAAAAAGGTTGGCCCCATGTTCATCCAGACTGAATCAACACCTAATCCCGCAACGCTCAAGTTTCTGCCCGGCCAGAATGTGCTTGAGGTCGGCACGGCAGATTTCCCAAGCCAAGAGGCCGCGGAAAGCTCGCCCCTTGCCAAGCGCATCTTTGCGGCTGGTGGGGTGACTGGCGTTTTCTTCGGCATCGACTTTGTGACCGTCACAAAGGCTGACGATGTCGAATGGGATCATATCAAACCGGGTATCCTCGGCGCGATCATGGAGCATTACCAGTCCGGTCAATCCGTCATGGCCGAAGACCATAAGCCAGTAAGCGGTCACGCCGAACACACCGGTGAAGATGGTGAAATCGTCGGCCAGATCAAAGAACTGCTTGATACGCGCGTGCGCCCTGCCGTGGCACAAGACGGTGGCGATATCACATTTCACGGGTTTGAGCGCGGCATCGTCTATCTGCATATGCAAGGCGCATGTGCCGGCTGCCCATCATCCACGCTGACCCTGAAAATGGGGATCGAGAACCTGTTGCGCCACTACATCCCCGAGGTGGTCGAGGTGCGGCCAGTTGCAGCCTAAACCGGTTCTGCTTACCTTTGATACGTCGGCGGCGCATTGCGCCGCCGCTTTGCTGTTTGGCGACCGTGTTGTGACGCGGGTTGACCCAATGGCGAAAGGCCAAGCCGAACATCTGATGCCCATGCTTGAAGACGTCTTGTCAGCCCAAGGACTTGGTTGGCGCGATCTTGACGGGATTGGCGTGGGCGTGGGGCCGGGAAATTTTACCGGCATACGTATTGCATTGTCGGCGGCACGCGGCTTGGCCCTTGGGTTGGGCAAACCGGCCGTTGGCGTGAATGGCTTTGAGGCACGCGCCTATGGCGAAGCGCTGCCCTACACGGCAACCATCCCCGCCCCGCGTGACCAATCCTATGTGCAGCACTTTACCACAGAGGGACCGAACAGTCCCCTTCAAATCACAGAACCCGCCTTGCCGCAAAAGCCAGCAGACGACCTGATCGGAGCCGTTGCGCGCATTGCCGCATCGCGCCTGCACAGTGAGATACAGCGCCCCACCCCGCTTTATATACGCAGCGCCGATGCCGCGCCGCCGCGTGATCCAGCCCCGCTTTTACTGCCATGACGCCTGAGGTTCTTGCCAAACTGCAAGCCGCCGCATTCAGTGCGACGCGCGCATGGAGTGCTGCGGAATTTGCCAGCTTGCTTTCGCATCCCGGCACCCGGGTCATTGGTGATGAAAACTGCTTCATCCTGATCCGCAACGTTCTTGACGAGGCCGAGGTGCTGACCCTTGCCACCGCGCCCGCGATGCGCCGCCATGGTCTGGCCCGCCGCATCCTGCAAGAAGCGGAAGAACAGGCCAAAGCACAGGGTGCTGCGACAATTTTTCTGGAAGTGGCCGAGAACAACACAGCCGCCATCGGCCTTTATACATCATCCGGCTACAGCCAAATCGGACGCCGCCCGGGATACTATCTGCCCAAAGATGGGGCACCCATCGCCGCATTGGTCCTGCGCAAGTCGCTTGCCACGACCTGACGAAACGTCACGCTGTGGATAACACGGCTTTTTGCGCATTGTGTGCACAATATCAGTTAAAAAGCAGTTGATCTTCCCCCCAAGGCAAGGCCTTATCGAACGATGACCGACATCAGATCGGCTCAGCCTTCAACTGAGGGGGCGCTGTGCGCCCGCAAAAGACCTCGCGTAACGACCTGGGAGAAATAATAATGACACTTATGCACAAATTCCTTGGCGCATCTGCTGCACTGGCACTGACGGCCGGTACTGCTGTTGCAGATCCTGCCATCCTGTTTGACCTTGGCGGCAAGTTCGACAAATCTTTCAACGAAAGTGCCTATAACGGCGCCGAGCGTTGGGCCGCTGAAACAGGCGGGTCATACGCCGAAGTCGAAATCCAATCCGACGCACAGCGCGAACAGGCGATCCGCCGTTTCGCTGAATCCGGTGCAAACCCGATCGTCATGGCAGGCTTTTCGTGGGCCACACCACTGGCCGAAGTTGCAGCCGACTATCCAGACACCAAGTTCGCAATCATCGACATGGTTGTTGATGCGCCAAACGTCCGGTCTGTTGTCTTTAACGAACACGAAGGTTCTTACCTTGTCGGCATGATGGCTGCGATGGCCTCCGAGACCGGCACCGTGTCCTTCGTGGGCGGCATGGACATTCCTCTGATCCGTAAATTCGCATGTGGCTACGCACAAGGTGTCAAGGCTGCGAACCCAGACGCCACCGTTATCGCCAACATGACAGGCACAACACCTGCCGCTTGGAACGACCCGGTGAAAGGCTCCGAGCTGACACTGGCACAGATCAGCCAAGGCTCTGACGTTGTGTTTGCGGCCGCTGGCGGTACTGGCGTGGGTGTTCTGCAGACAGCTGCGGACGAAGACATCCTGTCCATCGGCGTTGACGCGAACCAGAACTACCTGCACCCCGGCGAAGTTCTGACATCAATGCTCAAGCGCGTCGACAACGCCGTCTACGAGGCCATGTCGCAGGGTGAGGATCTTGAAGTCGGCTTTAACGTCATGGGCGTTGCGAACGAAGGCGTGGGCTACGCGCTGGACGAATTCAACGCCGAGCTCGTTTCTGCCGAAATGCAGGAAGCCGTTGATGCGACGGCCGCGCAGATCGCGTCCGGTGAGTTGATGGTGCACGACTACACATCTGACGAAACCTGCCCGGCGCTCGATTTCTAAGTTTTCGCTCAGGCCATAATTCAAGGCCGCGCTGAGAAATCTGCGCGGCCTTTCGCATTTCAAAGAACAGGTGCCCCAATGACCGACCAAAGCCCCGCCATTGAGCTGAAAGGCATTTCCAAAGCCTTTGGCCCTGTTCAAGCGAACAAAGATATCTCGATCCGGGTCATGCCCGGCACCATTCATGGCATCATCGGTGAAAACGGCGCAGGCAAATCCACGCTGATGTCGATTTTATACGGGTTTTATAAGGCTGACGCGGGTGAAATCTTTATTTCCGGTCAGAAAACGTCAATTCCTGACAGCCAAGCCGCCATTGCCGCAGGCATTGGCATGGTGTTCCAGCACTTCAAACTGGTTGAAAATTTTACCGTCCTTGAGAATGTCGTTCTTGGGGCCGAAGACAGCGGTCTGCTCCGCCCGTCCCTAGCGCGCGCGCGGCGCGAACTCAAAAGCCTTGCGGAAGAATACGAACTGAACGTCGACCCGGACGCTCTGATCGAAGAGGTCGGCGTGGGTATGCAGCAGCGTGTTGAAATCCTCAAAGCGCTGTACCGCAAAGCCGATATTCTGATTTTGGATGAGCCGACAGGCGTGCTGACACCCGCCGAGGCCGACCACCTGTTCCGCATTCTGGAAAACCTCAAACGTGAGGGAAAAACCATTATTCTGATCACGCACAAACTGCGCGAGATCATGGAAATCACAGATACCGTCAGCGTCATGCGACGCGGCGAAATGACTGCGACGGTCAAGACCTCTGAAACCAGCCCACCCGCCTTGGCCGAACTTATGGTTGGCCGCAAAGTCCTGTTGCGGGTCGATAAAACGCCTGCACAGATCGGCAAGAAAATCCTTGAGGTCAAAGACCTCAACGTGACCGACAGCAAGGGTGTCCATCGCGTCAAAGGCGTCAGCTTTGACGTCCATGCGGGTGAGATCCTGGGGATTGCCGGGGTTGCCGGGAACGGACAATCAGAACTGCTTGAGGTCTTGGGCGGGTACAAGAAAGCGACTGGTACGATCTTGGTCAATGGCGAAGAAATTGATCTGACGGGCACCAAATCTGATGGCCAAAGCCGCCGCGCACGCGGCATCAGCCATGTGCCTGAGGACCGCCAGCGCGAAGGTCTGATCATGGATTTTCACGCGTGGGAGAATACTGCCTTCGGCTATCATCACGACGCGCAATACCAACGCTCCAAGTTGTTCATGGACAATGCCGCCATTCGCAAAGACACCGCGGAAAAAATGGCGCGTTTTGACGTCCGCCCCCCTGACCCATCCCTTGCCGCCAAGAGCTTTTCCGGCGGGAACCAGCAGAAAATCGTGCTCGCTCGCGAGATCGAACACAACCCCGATCTACTGCTTGTCGGCCAACCGACACGCGGTGTGGACATCGGTGCGATCGAATTCATCCACCAGCAGATTGTTGCACTTAGGGATCAGGGCAAAGCGATTTTGTTGGTTTCCGTGGAGTTAGAAGAGATTTTGTCGCTCTCGGACCGCATTGCCGTTATGTTCGACGGAAAAATAATGGGCGAGCGGATGCCTCAGGACACAGACGAAAAAGAACTCGGGCTTTTGATGGCCGGGATGACCACAGAACCACGTGGGCCTGTACACAAGGCTGTTGAAGAGCAACTTGCGACCGCCGGTGGCGGCACGGCAAAGGAGGTCTGAAGCATGGACGTGATGCCAAAGTGGGCTGATGTAATCCTGATCCCCCTGATCTCGATCCTGCTGGCGGCAATCCTGTCGGCGCTTGTGATCCTTGCCATAGGTGAAAACCCTTGGGCCGCGCTGAAGCTGATGGTGAATGGCGCATTGGGGTCAACCTATGGCTGGGGCTATACGCTTTATTACGCCACGAATTTCATCTTTACCGGGCTTGCGGTGGCCATCGCGTTCCATGCCCGGCTGTTCAATATCGGTGGGGAAGGTCAGGCGCTGATCGGCGGTTTGGGTGTTGCGATTATCTGCCTTTTCATCCCCTGGCCGCATTGGACCCTCGCATTGCTTGGCGCGGCGATCGGTGCTGCGGTTTTTGGCGCGGCATGGGCGGCGATCCCTGCCTTTCTGCAAGCCAAACGTGGCAGCCACATCGTGATTACGACAATCATGTTCAATTTCATTGCCGCCGCCGTGCTGAACTATTTCCTGATCGGCGCATTGAAGGCCCCCGGCATGGAGCCTGCGACCTCTAAGTTCCCCGAAGCCACGCACCTGCCCTCATTTCAGGATATGTTCAACTTCGGCGAAACCACATTCTTTCGCGGCGCGCCCGCCAACATCACCTTCTTTGTTGCACTGGCGGCATGTGTCGCTCTCTGGGCACTGATCTGGAAAACACGGCTCGGCTATGAGCTTCGGTCTTTCGGGCACTCGGAATCGGCGGCGAAATACGCGGGCATCAGCCCGACCAAAATTATCATGGTCACCATGCTTATCTCAGGCGGTCTCGCCGGCATGATGGCCATCAACAACGTCCAGGGCGAGGCCGAACGGCTGGTCCTGAACGCAGTGGAGGGGGCGGGCTTTATCGGCATCGCCGTCGCACTGATGGGGCGCAGCCATCCTTTCGGGGTATTGCTGGCGGCCCTTCTTTTCGGCTTTCTATATCAAGGCGGCGCAGAACTCGCCCTATGGACGTCGATCCCCCGTGAGCTGATTATCGTAATACAGGCATTGGTAATCCTCTTCACGGGCGCACTGGATAACATGGTGCGCATGCCGCTTGAGCGGCTATTCCTGGCAATGAGGAGAGCAAAAAATGATGGCAGGACAATTTAAAGTGGGTGTCGATGACGACACCGGCGCAGACTTGGGCTTTGTGCTCAGCTGTTTGGCTTTGGGCATGATCACGATGGAGGAATTGCACCAATGGGTGCACCACGTGATTGATCAGGCCCCCGCGGGCGACGTGCCGCCGCATCTGGTCGCGCTTTTGGCGCTTCAGAAACCAACAAGCGTGCTGATGCCCGCTGAAAACGTGATGCCCCGCGTCCCACATGACCCTTTCATCACGGATGAGCGGTTTGACGCGATGCTGGGCCTACAGTTTTTCTTGCGCAACGACCGCACGCAAGCCGTGGATATCACCCAAGCCGAGGCAGAAGCCGCCCTCAACCGCAATCCAGAGGTCGCGGACCGCTTCTTTACTCTCTTCCCCTTCCTTATGGAGAAAGCTGCCTAAATGGACTTCGCGACCCTTTTGCAGATGCTGGACGCCACGTTGCGTCTGGCAACCCCGCTTCTTCTGGCCTGTTTGGCCGGGCTCTTTTCCGAGCGGGCCGGTATTTTTGATATCGGGCTAGAGGGTAAGATGTTGGCCGCCGCCTTTTTGTCTGCAGCCATCGCCGCTGTCACCGGCAACGTGTGGCTGGGGCTGTTGGCAGGCATTGGCGCGTCGATGATCCTTTCGGCGATCCACGGTCTGGCGTCAATCACGTTCCGGGGCAATCAACTGATCTCGGGGGTTGCAATCAACTTTCTGGCGGCGGGACTGACCGTCGTGATTGCGCAAAGCTGGTTTGCACAAGGTGGGCGCACGCCACAATTGACAGGTGGTGCGCGGTTCAATCCGATTGAGCTACCCTTTGCAGAGGCCTTGCAAAACGTGCCCATTCTTGGGCCGATCTACTATGAACTGATTTCCGGCCACACGATTCTTGTCTATGTCGCCCTTCTTACGGTGCCCCTGACATGGTGGATTCTGTTCCGCACACGCTTTGGTCTGCGTTTGCGTGCCGTAGGTGAAAACCCTGCCGCGGTTGATACCGCCGGTGTCTCGGTCATCTGGTTGCGCTTTGCTGCCGTTGGCATTTGCGGCATCCTTTGTGGCATCGCGGGCGCCTACCTTGCAACCGCGCTGCAAGCCGGTTTTGTGAAGGATATGAGCGCGGGTCGCGGCTACATCGCGCTGGCTGCGTTGATCTTTGCCAAATGGCGGCCTTGGTATGCGCTTTACGCCTGCCTGTTGTTCGGCTTCCTGCAAGCCATGTCGCTGCGCTCGGACGTGGTCGAAGGCGTTGTCGGCTTTCAGGTTAACGGCCAATTCCTTGACGTGCTGCCCTACATCCTGACCGTGGTTATTCTGGCAGGTTTCGTCGGTAAAGCCATTCCACCACGTGCCGGGGGTGCGCCTTATGTCAAAGAACGCTGAAGACCTTGCAACGCAAATCAGGGCAGCTGCCGGTGATGCGCCCGTCCAGGTGGGCTTGATCCTCGGCTCTGGCCTTGGACATATCGCGGATGAAGTCGATGGCGTCGCAATCCCTTACGGCGACCTGCCCGGTTTTCCCCATGCGGGCGTGTCAGGCCATAACCCAAACCTTGTGGTTGGTGATCTTGAAGGCGTGCGCGTCGCTGTCTTTGGTGGACGCGCACACTATTACGAAAGCGGGCGCGGTGATGCGATGCGGCTGCCACTTGAAGTGCTAAAAACACTGGGCGCCGACACGGTGATCGCAACCAATGCGGCAGGCTCGATGCGCCCCGACATGCCGACCGGATCAATCATGTGCCTGTCGGATCATATCAACTTCTCTGGCCTGAACCCGTTGATCGGCGAACCCACCGACGCCCGCTTTGTGCCTATGAAAGACGCCTATGACCCGCAGATCCGTGCTGGACTGCGCGCTGCGGCAGATGCGGCTGATGTGGACATGGCTGATGGCGTCTATGCTTGGTATTCTGGCCCGTCTTTTGAAACACCGGCCGAGATCAAAGCCATAGCGATGTTGGGCGCTGATGCCGTGGGCATGTCGACCGTCCCCGAAGTCATCCTTGCGCGTTTTCTCGGGCTCAAGGCCGCTGCCATTTCCACGATCACCAATATGGCCGCAGGCATGAGCGATGAAGCGATCAGCCACGAACACACCAAAGCGATGGCCCCCATCGGTGCGGCCAAGCTGGAAAAAGTGCTGCGCGGTTATTTGCGGTCAATTGCTTAAGTCCAGAGAGCTTGCACCAATAAGTCCACGTTGCGGAATTGCTGCGTTCGCATCATAATTTGCGTCACATCATTTGACATGAACGCCGGATAGGTTTTTGGTGCAACCAGCGGTACAAGCGCGCGGAATAGCTCATGCAGATTTACCTTCCCATCGCCGAAGTCTCGGTGAACATTTTCCTTTTGTTGGGGCTGGGTGGAATCGTGGGTGTTCTGTCGGGCATGTTCGGCGTGGGTGGCGGTTTCTTGATGACGCCGCTGTTGTTCTTCATTGGCATCCCCCCGGCGGTCGCTGTCGCAACCGAGGCGAACCAGATTGTGGCCTCCTCCTTTTCCGGTGTTCTGGCGCATTTAAAGCGCAAAACCGTTGATCTGAGGATGGGAACGGTGCTGTTGATCGGCGGTCTCGTCGGGTCCGGCTTTGGTATTATCCTGTTCAACTACCTGAAATCACTGGGTCAGGTCGAGCTGCTGGTGCAGCTCTGCTATGTCGTATTCCTTGGCATGATCGGCTCATTGATGTTCATCGAGAGCCTCAAGGCGATCCGCAACGCGTCCAAACCGGGTGGAGCTGTGCCGAAACGGCGCAAGCACAACTGGGTCCACAACCTGCCTTTCAAGATGAAATTCCGGGTATCCGGCCTCTATATCTCGGTCATTCCGCCGCTCTTGGTGGGTGTGCTTGTTGGTATTCTGGCGGCCATTATGGGCGTCGGTGGCGGCTTTATCATGGTACCCGCGATGATTTACCTGCTGGGAATGCCCACAAAGGTCGTTGTCGGCACATCACTGTTCCAGATCATCTTTGTGACTGCCTTTACCACAATGCTGCACGCGACAACCAACTTTACGGTCGATGTTGTACTGGCGGTTCTGTTGCTGGTTGGCGGTGTGATCGGCGCACAGATCGGTACGCGGATCGGCGTGAAAATGAAGGCCGAGCAGTTGCGCATCTGGCTGGCCATCATGGTGCTGGCCGTCTGCGGCAAGCTGGCGTTCGACCTGCTTGTCATGCCGGCTGAGCTTTATTCGCTTGGCGCGGGGGGGCACTGATGATCCGTCTGTTCGCCCTCTTCCTGATTTTGGCCCTGCCCGCAAAGGCCGAAGAAATCGTGCTGGGTCTCAGCCGCGACGAAGTTGCGATCACGGCAACCTTCGAAGGGTCCGAAATCCTGATCTTTGGCGCAATCAAACGTGATGCACCCGCTGATGCAGACGGTGATTTGGGCGTGATCGTCACGGTTGCCGGTCCAGACAGGCCTGTGACCGTGCGCAAGAAGGATCGGCGCTTGGGCATCTGGGTCAATACCGATGCCGTCGAGGTCGATGTCGCACCGACCTTTTATGCTGTTGCCACGAACCGGCCCTTGGAAGAAATCCTGACATTTACAGAAGACCTCAACACCCGCGTCAGTATGCAACGCGCGATCCGGTCAGTTGGGGCGACGGTCGACGATGCGCAAAGCTTTACCGATGCGCTGATCCGTATCCGGTCAGACCAAGGGCTCTATCAAACGATCCCCACTGGCGTTCTGGTGCAGGAAGAGTCACTGTTCCGCACGCTGATCCCTCTGCCTGCGAACCTGACAGAAGGTGACTACAAGGCCGAAATATACCTGACCCGTGGCCGCGAGATTGTCGATTTTTACGTCACCACGATCCCCGTGAAAAAGGTCGGGCTGGAGCGCTGGCTCTACAACCTCGCCCATGACAACCCGTTCCTGTACGGCCTCATGTCGCTGTCTATCGCGATTGCCGCCGGTTGGGGTGCCTCTGCCGCGTTCAGCGTATTCCGCCGCTAACCGCGCCCGATATGCGGCATCTTTGTCGCCATCACCATCATCGATTGCACGTTCGCCTCGGGCGGCAGCGTTGCCATGTGAAAGACAGATCGCGCGACATCCTCGACCGCCATACTGGGCAGCGGGTCAAGCCCTTGCGCCGCGCGTGTCTTTTCAAGGTTCATCACAAGGTCGGTACGTGCATTGCCAATATCAATCTGGCCGCAGGCGATATCAAAGGCACGCCCATCCAGTGACAGCGTCTTGGTCAGACCGCTGACACCATGCTTGGTCGTGGTGTAGCAGATGGACCCTTCCCGCGGTGTGAAGGCTGAAATTGACCCGTTGTTGATGATCCGCCCACCCTGCGGGGTTTGGTTGCGCATCTGACGAAAGGCCGCCCGGGCACACAGAAACATCCCCGTCAGGTTCACATCAACAACCTGCTTCCAATCCTCCAGCGCGATCTGGTCGATTGTAGTTTGCGGCCCAAACATACCCGCATTGTTGAACAAAACATCAAGATGGCCAAAGCGGGCAAAGGCCGCCTCCACCGCCACTTCGTCTGTGACGTCACAGGGCAAAAGCATCGCGTTGTCATGCGTGATCTCTGCCAGTGTGTCTGCGCGGCGGGCAATCAGTCCAACGCGCCAACCCTGCGTCAGAAAATATTCAGCTGTCACCCGGCCAATGCCGCTGCTGGCCCCCGTGATAATAATCGATTTCATATCTCTTCGCTCTTCAATTCCAATGGGGCCGCAGGGACCTCAAGATCATCGACACGCAACACGCCTTGCGGCCGCGCCAAACGGTTGCGCACTACCCAGCGTAGCTGCGTTTCCGCCCGCGTAATCGCAACATAGGCCAAGCGCTTCCACAAGGGTTGGCCCGCTTCGACCCGCCCCATCCGCGAAGCCGCGTAGATGTCGGGCGCAAAGACCTGCACCGTATTCCATTGCGAGCCTTGCGCCTTATGGATCGTCACAGCAGCACCGTGCAGAAACGTGGCCCCCATCCGCGCCGCAAAGGGGATAAACGGCTCTTCATCGCCTTCTTGTTCGATCTTCACAATGCTTGCGGCACTGACCTGCGGGTCCTCGGCGCCCATCACGTGCAACCGCGAAAATCCGGGCTTGCGCCCCGGTCCAAGGTAGATGACCTGCGCGCCTTTGATCAGGCCGCGCGCTTCCAGATCAAGACGCTTTTTGCGGTGCTTGAGTGGCAGTTCGATGCCGTCACAGATCAACGGCTCACCGGCCAAAAGCTCATCCGCTGGCGCACCGAAGGCCGCACGAAATGCATGGATCAAGCGAATGCGGGTCGCGTTGCGCCAAACCAAACAGGGCGACCGCGCCATCAAATCCGCCTCAACCCTTTGCGCCATAACAACACGTTCATCGGTTTGCGCGGCTTCTTCTACCATCCGCTCAAAACCGTAAAAATCCAGTTGCGGATCAGCCAGCGCATGGGCCAGATCAAGGATCGGGTTGCCCGCGTCCTGCCGGTGAATACGGTTAAGCGTCAGAACCCGTGGGGCAGGCAGTGTTTCAAACACCATCCCGCCTGACGATTGCACCGGTGGCAATTGTGCGGGATCGCCAAACAACAGCAGGGTTGGAAATATCTCTTTGAGGTCCTCAAACTGCTTTTCGTCCAGCATCGAACTTTCATCGACAAAGCCGATATCCAACGCCTCTTCGCGCCGTTTCCAGCCAGTGATGAAATCACTGCCGCGCAGACCCGCCGCCGCAAGCGCCGCAGGCACCGACTTATGCGCCTGATAGGACGCATAGGCCCGGTCCAGTGCAATGTCGGTCAGCCCTTCGATCTCGGGCTTTTCGCCCTGCCCGGCCAGCCATTCGGCAACCTTTTCATACTCGGGGTCATAAACCGGTGTGTAGAGAATCCGGTGGATCGTCGTAGCGGGGACACCGCGGTTGCGCAGCACGCTTGCCGCTTTGTTCGTGGGCGCCAAAATCGCCAATGTACGGCGGTCCTTGCGTTTACGCCCTTCCCAGTCGCCTGAAATCACGTCAACGCCCGCCTCTTCCAGCGCGTGATAGAGTTTGGCCAGAAGCATGGTCTTGCCAGACCCCGCCTTGCCAATCACCGCCATCACAGATGTGGTATCAGACTTGGGAGGTTGCAGCAGACTGTCTTCCAGATCGATCCCGGATTGGCGCAAGGCGACAGCGACATTGTCCCAGGCCTCGGCCTGATCTTCTGAGAATGTGATGGTGGGCGCGTTCATGGCTGCGACTGTATCTGGACGGCACAGGCACCGCTAGCGCATTCGCGCGGCGCAGGCACCGCAGTTACAGGCGGCGGGTTGACCCGGCTTGCGGATGTGTGCGCTCTGCCGGGTCAAAGTCACCGGTCGACGCGACCGGCTCAGCAAGCGGATGTGATGCAATTTCAACTTCTGCCACCAGTCTCGCTTCATCCAATTGGGCGGTCAGCAAGGGCAAATCATTATCGCGCGCAAAACTGCGCAGATCGGCCAGCACATCGATGATCCAATCTCGTCCCATGCGCCACCGTCCCCATAATTTCTTAAAAAAGAATTAATACCGCTGCAGGCATCTCTACCAGAAAACCCAGCGCAACAAAAAAGGGCGCAGTTGTTTCCAACCGCGCCCAGCTTGGGAAAGTCAGACCCTTAGCGGTTACGCGATGCCTCCAGCGTATCCTCAAATGTACGCAAGCCCATTGTGGGCGCCTGCACCAGCACAGACATATTGCCCGGCTTATGCTCGTTCCGGCGCATCTTGGTATGTGCAGCGGGGATGGCACCCCACTCGAAACACTCGGACATGCACGGATCAAGGCGCTGTTCCAACATCAGATTGTTGGCGGCACTTGCCTGCGCAAGGTGGGCAAAGTGGCTGCCCTGCAGGCGCTTTTGGTGCATCCACATATAGCGGACGTCAAAGGTGCAGTTGAAACCGGTGGTGCCTGCGCAGATCACAACCATACCGCCCTTTTTGCAGACCAATGACGATACCGGGAATGTCGCCTCGCCGGGGTGTTCGAACACCATATCGACATTGACGCCTTTGCCGGTGATTTCCCAGATCGCTTTACCGAACTTGCGGGCCTCTTTCAGCCAGGTGTTATATTCTGGCGTGTTCACCGTAGGCAATTGGCCCCAGCAGCTAAAGTCATTGCGGTTGATCACACCTTTCGCGCCTAGCGACATCACAAACTCGCGCTTGCTTTCGTCGCTGATGACGCCAATCGCATTGGCACCCGCCGTGTTGATCAACTGGATCGCATAAGAACCCAGACCACCAGACGCGCCCCAGACCAGAACATTCTGACCCGGCTTCAAGTCGTGCGGCTCATGTCCGAACAGCATCCGGTAAGCCGTGGCCAGCGTCAGTGTATAGCAGGCACTCTCTTCCCATGTCAGGTGTTGCGGGCGGCGCATCAATTGCTGTGACTGCACACAGGTAAATTGTGCAAATGATCCGTCAGGTGTTTCATAGCCCCAGATCCGCTGGCTTTCCGAATACATCGGATCACCGCCATTGCAATGCTCGTCATCGCCATCATCCTGGTTACAATGGATCACGACCTCATCGCCGACTTTCCAGCGCTTGACCTTGTCACCCACGGCCCAAACGATCCCGGCGGCGTCAGAGCCTGCGATGTGGAATTCGGCTTTGTGAACATCAAACGGGCTGATCGGAATACCCAGACCGGCCCAGACGCCGTTATAGTTCACACCGGCCGCCATCACGAGCACAAGAACCTCGTGGCTGTCAGGCTGCGGCACATCGACAACTTCAAGCTGGAATGCCTTCTCTGGCTCACCGTGGCGCTCACGGCGAATGGTCCACGCATGCATCTGCGCAGGCACATAGCCCAAAGGTGGCATCTCGCCGACTTCATACAGGTCTTTCTCGGGTGCCGTATAAGCAGTTTGGTCGAGGGCCATCTCAGTCTCCATCACTTGTGTTCCGTAGTTGCCGCACCGCAGAATCGATGCTGTTGAAAACTAAATAGGCAATCACAAGGTAACTTTGCAACCCGATTTAGACCATTTTTGTAATTTAATTACTCTGCAACCGCAGAAATATCGTCTGGTCTTGCTGCAACTGCATCAAAATGATGCGCGATTGAGTTCGCATAGAAGGTCAGAATGTCCTGCCCCAGCGCCGTTACGGCAATCCGGTCATCTGTTTGCGTGATCAGATCACGCGCGCTCAATCGGCTCAAAGCATCCTGAACAACTGTTTTCGCACTGCGTTTGGGGCACGGGATACCGCGCGCCCGCAGCGACAGAATCGAACGCTCAACTGCCGCCTCCAGCTCTTGCCGCGAAACAGGAGCCGCTTGCAGAATATGACGCGCAACCAAAGGCACCCCGACCACAGGCGTGACATCAGCAATCCGCTTCATCAGCTCAGTTGCAACTTGCTCGGTCAGATCATGACTTTCGGCGCCATGGTACTTTGACAACTCCAGCGGCTCGCCAAAACTGACCGACGCCACGCCAAAGCCCCGAAAGCGCCCGCTCAAGCGCAATCCTATATGACGTGCGACCCGCCACATCACACCCAAGAGCGGCGGTTTGAACCTGCGCGTGCCGGATTTGTCCGCCTTAATCAGAATGGTATCTTCCAATACGCGGTCATAGTTCACGGCGACCGGCACAAAAATCACCTCGCGGGCGGCAGGATCAAAATCGTCAACGACATAGTTCAGCAGCCCCATACGCGGCGGGGCCAGTAACCCGTTCAAACTCAGCCCGCCTTCGGGAAACACCGCTTGGCTGACACCGCCCCGCGTTGCCAATTGCACATAGCGCGCCAGGACCTTGCGATAGAGCGCACCGCGCGATTTGCGCCGGATAAAGTAGGCCCCCATCGCCCGAATGATCGCCGACAGCGGCCAAACCCGCGCCCATTCACCCACGGCATAAGACAACGCCCCGGCATTCGCCGCCAGATAAGTGACCAGCACGTAATCCATATTGCTACGGTGGTTGATGACAAAAATCACCGTCGCGTCAGGATCGATCTCTTCCAGACGCTTGCGATCAAAGGCACCCAGTTTGATCCGGTACAAAGACTTCGACAGCCACCGTGCCAACCGGATGCCAACGCTGAAATAAGCCGTCGCCGAAAACCCCGGAACAATTTCCCGCGCATAGCGGCGCGCCTTTTCAAACGCGACGTTCTCGGGGATCTTTTCCTTGCGCGCACACTCGACAATCGCCTGCGTCACTTCGGGATCGTAAATCAGACGCTGGATCATGTCATAGCGCCGGGCCAGCTTGAACGGCTCAATCGGGCGCTGAAGACGCTGATTGAGCTTGGCAATCACCCGCTCTGCCCGCTTGCGGAAAAACCAGCGCACCGATGGAAACAGAAAATGCGACGCAAAGGTCACTGCAGCGAACAGGACCATAAGAATAAAGGCCCATAAAGGCATTGAAATCGTTTGCGTCATCTCGTGAAGGTGACAGGGAAACACCGCCGCGTAAATCCCGTCATGCCGCAACGCAGCGAATTGACAGCGCCATAAAATGTCCGATACATAGCACTGCGTGTAATTTAATTACGCAAACTGATTCAGGAGAGCCCACCATGTCGCAAACGCAAAAAGATCGCCCTTGGCTGTTTCGGACATATGCGGGGCACTCGACCGCTGCGGCCTCAAATGCGCTGTATCGCGGCAACCTTGCCAAGGGTCAGACAGGCCTGTCTGTGGCCTTCGATTTGCCGACCCAGACGGGCTATGACAGCGATCACGTGCTGGCCAAAGGCGAGGTCGGCAAAGTCGGCGTACCGGTCAGCCACCTTGGCGATATGCGCGCGTTGTTCAAAGATATCCCTCTGGATCAGATGAATACGTCAATGACGATCAATGCGACGGCGCCTTGGCTTTTGTCGCTCTATATCGCTGTTGCCGAAGAACAGGGTGCCGATGTCAGCGCGCTGCAAGGCACCGTGCAAAATGACATCATCAAAGAATATCTCTCACGCGGCACCTATATCTGCCCGCCTGAGCCCTCCTTGCGCATGATTACCGATGTCGCCGCCTATACACGTGAACATCTGCCCAAATGGAACCCGATGAACGTGTGTTCCTACCACCTGCAAGAGGCAGGTGCCACGCCTGAAGAAGAACTGGCCTTCGCACTGGCCACAGCCACAGCCGTGCTGGATGACCTGAAAGGCAAAGTTCCGGCCGAACATTTCCCGGCGATGGTCGGGCGCATTTCGTTTTTCGTGAACGCAGGTATTCGTTTCGTCACCGAGCTTTGCAAAATGCGGGCCTTTGTCGAATTGTGGGACGAGATTTGCGCAACGCGTTACGGGGTTGAAGATGCAAAATACCGCCGCTTCCGCTATGGCGTGCAGGTCAATTCACTTGGCCTGACCGAACAACAGCCAGAAAACAACGTCTACCGTATTTTGCTGGAAACGCTTGCCGTCACGCTTTCGAAAAACGCCCGCGCCCGTGCCGTGCAATTGCCTGCATGGAATGAAGCACTCGGCCTGCCACGCCCATGGGACCAACAATGGTCACTAAGGATGCAACAGATTTTGGCTTATGAAACGGATTTACTCGAATTTGACGATCTGTTTGACGGCAATCCCGCAATTGACCGCAAGGTCAATGAACTCAAAGACGGTGCCCGCGCCGAATTGGCCCAAATTGACGGCATGGGCGGCGCCGTTGGTGCAATTGGCTACATGAAATCACGCCTTGTCGAAAGCAATGCCGCACGTATCGGCAATATTGAAAAGGGCGATACAATTGTTGTCGGTGTCAATAAATGGCAAGCGGGCGAACCTTCACCGCTGACCGCCGGTGACGATGCAATTATGGTTTCCGACCCCGAGGCCGAAGCAGACCAACTCCGCCGCCTGACGGCGTGGAAGGCCGCGCGTGACGGTGCCGCCGTGAAAAAGGCATTGGCCGCCCTGCGCACAGCGGCCCAAGACGGCAGCAATATGATGCCACCCTCCATTGCTTGTGCCCGTGCAGGCGTAACCACAGGCGAGTGGTCTGACGTGATCCGCAGCGTCTTTGGCCAATACCGCGCCCCGACCGGTGTCAGCAGCAACCCCTCAAATCGCACCGAAGGTCTTGAAGATTTGCGCGAACAGGTTGATCTGGTCAGCGCAGCTCTCGGACGACGTTTAAAATTCCTTGTCGGCAAACCGGGTCTTGACGGGCACTCAAACGGGGCCGAGCAAATCGCCGCGCGCGCACGCGATTGCGGGATGGATATTGATTACGAAGGTATTCGTCTCACGCCCGAAGAAATTGTCACAGCCGCACAAAACGGCGACGTCCATGTCATTGGGCTATCCATCCTGTCCGGCTCACATATTCCTTTGGTCCGCGATGTCATGGAAAGACTGCGCACCGAAGGCTTATTGCATATTCCTGTCATTGCGGGCGGTATTATTCCCGACGACGATGCACAAGAATTGCGCGCTATGGGTGTGGCGCGGGTCTATACGCCCAAGGACTTTGAATTGAACAAGATCATGGGCGATATTGTAACCTTGGTCGATCCCCGATCCGTTGCTGCAGAATAGCCCCGGAATAATATACTTTAGTACAGTGTTTTATTATTGCACGGTGAAGTGATTGTGAGCGGGTGATATAGCCCGCGCCGTTCATTGGAGTGTAAAATATGAAACCTGATCTTAAATCAATGTCCCGTAAGGAATTGGAAAAACTGCAAGCCGATATTGAAAAGGCTCTGCGCAAACTTGCCGAGAAAGAAAAGAAAGCAGCACTGGCAGCTGCCGAAAAGGCCGCGGCGGCGCACGGCTTTTCACTCGCCGAAATTACGGGCGAAGCACCCGTACGGAAAAGACGTCAGGCTAAATCAGGCGCAAAGACAGTTTCAGCGCCCAAATACAAAAACCCAGCCAATCCCGACCAAACCTGGACCGGAAAAGGCAGGCAACCTGAATGGTTCAAAGCCGCACTGAAAGCAGGCACATCCCCGGACGCAATGGAAATCTAGCTTTCCCCACTGCACGACTGGCCCTAAGCTGAGCACCAAAGCAAAGAGAGGCCCGGCATGACAATTCACATTGGCGCAGAAAAAGGCGACATCGCCCCGACCGTATTGATGCCCGGCGATCCTTACCGCGCCAAATGGGCGGCCGAGACGTTCCTCAAGGATGCGCGCTGTATCAACGAAGTCCGCGGCATGTTGGGCTTCACCGGCACATGGAACGGGCACCCCGTGACGATCCAAGCATCAGGCATGGGGATGCCGTCATTGTCGATCTATGCGAATGAGCTGATCACCGACTACGACGTGCAAACGCTGATCCGGATCGGCTCTTGCGGCGGCATGCAAAAAAGCATCGGCATCCGCGACGTCATCTTGGCGATGACCGCCTCAACCCTTTCCACCCCGTCACGCGGCATTTTCAAAGAGCTCAATTTCGCACCCTGCGCCGACTACGGCTTGCTGGCCGCCGCACACGCAGCCGCGACGGCAAAAGGCGTACCCAGCCATGTTGGCGGCATCTATTCATCAGACGTCTTTTACGATGAGCGCCCCGACTTGAATGAACAAATGGTCCGCCACGGCATCCTCGGCGTCGAGATGGAAGCGGCCGAGCTTTACAATCTTGCTGCCCGCCACGGCCGACGTGCCTTGGCAGTTTTAACGGTCAGCGACCACCTGCTCACGCACGAGGCATTGCCAGCCGAAGACCGTGAACGCTCTTTTGGGGATATGGTCGAAATCGCGCTCACCGCGGCATTTTCTGTGTCCGACTGAAGAGGGGCTTTGCCCCCGCCCCTTCGGGGCTCCCCCAGGATATTTGCGGGCCAATAATAACGATAAAGGGCCCGTCTTTTGCAGACAGGCCCTTCCGGTCATTACCGGCCACGGTCATCGGCGTCCCCGCCTGTACCGCAAGACAAACTATAGCCACATAGGGTTAATGCTTTGTTATTATTGGCCCGAAAATATCCTCGGGGGGGGGCGTCAGCGGGGGGGCAGACAGCCCCCCTTTGGTGTTCGATATCAATATCCAGATCGTCGTTTAGACGACCCGTTCGACCATCATTCCCTTGATATGCGCGATCGCCTTTGCAGGGTTCAGGCCTTTCGGGCACGTCTTGGCGCAGTTCATGATCGTATGGCACCGGTAGAGTTTGAACGGATCTTCAAGTTGATCCAACCGCTCACCCGTTGCTTCGTCACGGCTGTCAATGATCCAGCGATAGGCATGCAGCAGGGCAGCTGGCCCCAGATACCGGTCACCATTCCACCAATATGACGGGCACGAGGTCGAGCAACAGGCGCACATCACGCATTCATAAAGCCCGTCAAGTTTCTTGCGGTCATCAATCGATTGCTTCCACTCTTTGGCCGGGCGGTTCGTTTTCGTCTCAAGCCAAGGCATCACGGAGGCGTGTTGCGCATAGAAATGGGTCAGGTCCGGAATCAGATCCTTGATCACAGGCATATGCGGCAAGGGGTAAATCTTGATATCGCCTTTGACCTCATCCATCCCGTAAATACAGGCCAGCGTGTTGATCCCGTCGATGTTCATTGCACAAGACCCGCAAATCCCTTCGCGGCAAGACCGGCGGAAGGTCAGCGTTGGGTCGATCTCGTTCTTGATCTTGATCAGCGCGTCCAGCACCATTGGTCCGCAATCATCCATATCAAGAAAATAGGTATCCAGTTGGGGGTTTTTGCCATCATCTGGATTCCAGCGATAAACCTGCACTTTGCGCAGGTTGGTCGCGCCCTCCGGCTTTGGCCAGGTCTTGCCCACTTTCATGCGGGAGTTCTTGGGAAGTGTCAGTTGTACCATTTTTCGTTCCTTCCATCAGGGCCTGCGCCCCATAATCCTTACATGGCCCGCAGACGCGGTGGCCGAATTGGCATTTCGCCAGTCAAATTGAAAACACAGCTTTCATACACCGCGATCGGATCGCGCCCGCGAATGGCGTCTGCGCTGATGCTGATATTGCCGCTGGCAAATGGCCCGCTTTCGCTGTTGGCGCCAAGTGTCAGACCAATCTCTGGACCCTGTGCCGCGCGCGCGCGTTCTTCACAGATATCTGCCGCACGTTCCGGGGACATCGGCGTGCAAGCCGTCACCAAAAGTGCGCCTAGCAGGATCACCAAGCGCATCATAGGTTCAGCCCAAACGCATTGTTGACGCTACAGCGCAGTGTCTCGGGGCGTTCTGCGATTGTGACGATCAGGTTTGTTGTCGCCTGATCGGGGCCCATCAGCGCAGCTTCGGCAATCTGCACGATCTCGGCAGAGGACGCGTTGTCGATGATGCAATCGGTCAAAGGCCGCGCATCAACACCCGGGAACCGGGCCTGTACCGCCGTATTCACCACACCTTTGGCCGCGTCACGCGCCAGCATGTCACCCGCAGGACCAAGATCCTGCATGCAACCTGCCAGCGCCGTTGACGCCACGAAAAGCGCAGTTGCCAAGCGCATCAGAATGTCCGCTCTTTCGGCGCGATTTTCGCCTCTGAGATGCCGCCTTCAGCCTCGGTTGTCAGACCTTCGGTGATGACAGGACGGTAGCTGAGCTTGACCTTTGCGCCGTCAACGTGGCTGATCGTATGCACCCGCCAGTTTTCGTCATCCCGCGTCGCGTAATCTTCATGCGCATGGGCACCACGGCTTTCCTTGCGGGCCTCTGCGCCCACAATTGTGGCCAGCGCATTAGGCATCAGGTTGGCCAGCTCAAGTGTTTCCATCAGGTCACTGTTCCAGACAAGGCTGCGGTCGGTGACAGACAGATCATCCATCTTGCCCGCGATCGCTGTCATCTTCTCAACGCCCTCGCCAAGTGTTTTGTCGGTGCGGAACACAGCGGCATCGGCCTGCATCGCCTTTTGCATTTCAAGGCGCAGCTCGGCTGTCGGCACAGTCCCCTTGGCGTGGCGCAAACCGTCGAAGCGGTCGAAACATGCATCGACAGAGGCCTGGTTCAGCGTCGGGTTCGACGCTTCACGGTCCACGACCTCGCCCGCACGGATGGCAGCAGCACGGCCAAAGACCACAAGGTCAATCAGGCTGTTCGATCCCAGACGGTTCGCACCGTGTACAGAGGCACAGCCGGCCTCACCCACGGCCATCAGGCCGGGCACGATGGCATTGGGGTCTTTCTTGGTCGGGTTCAGCACTTCGCCGTAATAGTTCGTCGGGATACCGCCCATGTTATAGTGCACGGTCGGCAGCACAGGGATCGCTTCCTTGGTCACGTCGACACCGGCAAAGATACGCGCACTTTCGGAAATGCCTGGCAGACGTTCGGCCAAGGCCTCTTTCGGCAAGTGGTTCAGGTTCAGGCTGATGTGATCGCCATTGGCACCAACACCGCGCCCTTCGCGGATTTCCATGGTCATGCAGCGGCTGACATAGTCGCGGGGGGCAAGGTCTTTATAGTTGGGCGCATAGCGCTCCATGAAACGCTCACCGGAGGCGTTTCGAAGAATTGCTCCTTCTCCACGAGCGCCCTCGGTGAGAAGGATTCCAAGCCCCGCAAGCCCTGTGGGGTGGAATTGGAAGAACTCCATATCCTCCAGTGGAATGCCCTTGCGCCAGATAATTCCGACACCATCACCGGTCAGGGTGTGGGCGTTCGAGGTGGTCTTGTAAATCTTGCCAAACCCACCCGTGGCAAACACCACAGATTTGGCGTGGAAGATATGAATTTCTCCAGTGGAGAGTTCA